>JBOFLG010000093.1:0-39041 GCA_051657745.1 Dermatophilaceae bacterium
CCTCGCCTCTCGGCCACTCCACCGTTGGGGGCGGCATTCACCGTCCGAGCGGATGACCGGCCTCGAACCGGCGACCTCAACCTTGGCAAGGTTGCGCTCTACCAACTGAGCTACATCCGCACTCCCCGCTCGGTGGACCAAATTCCCCCGTGCGGCGTGCTGACAGACAGTATCTGATGCTCGGAGCGATCTCCAAACCGGTGCCGAACCCCGCGCTCACAGGTCGGGTGCGCTGCCGGTGCGCCACTCACGGCCAGACGTCAACGCGTTCCTCGGGAGCGGCCGGGCCCTGTGGGCGCCGCCCGGTCGGGACTGCGGGGACCGGTGTCAGCGGTGCTGCGGCCACCTCGCTCAGTGCCGAGAAGTCGACGTGAGCGCCCCCGTCCACGGACCCGTAGCCGACGAACGGGTCCGGCAGAATCGCCTGCGGCAGAACGGTTCTGCGGCGCTCGTGGCGGCTCGCGACGCGCCGGCGGATCCGCGCTCCGGCGCTGCGGTGCTCCGTGGACGGCCACAGTTTCGTGGTCGCCGCATTGAACGCCGCACCGATGAGGACCGCGATAGCCAGGAAATAGAGCCAGATGAGGAGGACGATCGGGGCCGACAACGGACCGTAGATTGACGACCCGCCAAGCGATGCGGCGATGGTGCCGCGTACGACAAACGACGCGACGAGCCAGATCACCAGGGTCAGCACTGCACCCGGAACGGCCCGCAACCACGGCGACCGCCGCGGGGTCGACACGTGGTAAAGGCTGGCCAGCCCGCCGACCACGAGAAGCACGACCACCGGCCAGTAGAGCAGATCGAGCGCATTCCAGGGTTGCGGGATGATCTGGGCAAGCAGGCTCGGTCCGAGGAGAACCAGAGGGATGGTCACGATCCCGAGGACGAGTGCGACGACGTAGAGCGAGAAGGACAGCGCTCGGGTTGGCACAATGCCGCGTTCTCCCGACTGCCCGTACATGATGGCGATGGTGTCGACGAATACATTCAGGGCCCGCGACCCCGACCACAGCGACAGCACGAACCCCAGCGAGATCAGGTCGAATCGCCCGTCGCGCAGGACGTCATCGACGGTCGGGGCAAGGGTCGAGTCGATGACATCGGACGTGACGAAGCGGGAGGCGTAGTCGTTGATCGACCATCGAACTTCTTCCACCGCAGCGCGGCCAAGCCAGCGACCGACGTAGCCGAGCCCGCCGAAGAGCCCGAGCACCAGCGGCGGCAGAGAGAGCAACGCGAAGAAGCCCGCCTCCGAGGCGAGCCCGGTGACCCGGTAGCGCAGGCAGACCCGCACGGTCTCGATGGTGATGCGCGCAACGGCCACTGCGCCCGGAACGCGGGCCAGGGCCCGGCGCACCCGCCACGTGGCGTCGGTCATGCGCACCACCGTAACCGCCGGGCCGAGCGGCCGGACGGACCGTCGTCGGGCCGACCCGAGGCCACCGCTGCACCAGTCACATCGATGCCAACCGCGCCCTCTCGGCGGTGACGTCGAAGTCGGCCGCCGGCCACTGTGGGTCCATCTGCTCCAGATGTTCGACGACGAGTTGGGTGACCGCGAGACGCGCGTACCACTTGCGATCAGCTGGCACCACATGCCACGGCGCATGCGCCGGGGAGCATCGCACCAGAGCGGCCTGGTACGCCTCTTGGTAGGCCGCCCAGAAGGCGCGCTCGTCCAGGTCTCCGGGGTTGAACTTCCAGTGCTTGTCCGGACGCGTGAGCCGCTCGGCCAGGCGACTCCTCTGCTCCTCCGCCGAGATGTGCAGCATGACCTTCACGATGGGCGTTCCGCGATCGACGACCGACTGCTCGAACGCGTTGATCTGCGTGTACCGACGCGACCACGTCCCGCGGGGTACGAGATTGTGAACGCGCACAATCAGCACGTCCTCGTAGTGCGAGCGGTCGAACACGCCGATCACCCCAGGTGACGGCAGGGCCCGGCGAATCCGCCACAAGAAAGGATGCTGCCGCTCCTCGGCGGTTGGTGCTTTGAATGCCGTGATATCGACACCCTGCGGGTCGACCGCACCGACAACGTGGCGCATGATCCCCCCTTTGCCGGACGTGTCCATGCCCTGGATGACGAGCAGGAGGGACCGGGTTCCGCCGCCGCGCGACTCGGCCCAAAGCCGCTCCTGGAGTTCGGCCAGACGGGGCTGGAGTTCGGCCATTGCGGCCGCAGCGGCAGCCTTGTCGCCAGTGAACGCCGGCGTCGCGCGCGGGTCGACCGCGTCGAGGCGGAACTCCGAATTCACGCGGAGCGCGTCCGACCAGCGGGTCGGGGCCGACGGGTCGGACGATGCGGTGCCGGTCCGGGAGGCCTCGCGACGTTCGGCCTTCGGTGCCTTGCCAGTCCTCGCAGCTGTGGGGGCCTTCGGTGCCTTGCCGGTCCTCGCAACTGTGGGGGCCTTCGCTGCCTTGCCAGTCCTCGCGGCGTTGGCCGACGTATTTCCCATCCGCGCATGATGGCAGAGTGAGCACCAGAATGACGTCGTGCGCATCCTTCTCGGGCCCGATGGAGCCTCAGCCAGCGACGAGCCGGTCACCGACGATGTCCTCGCCGGGCTCTACGCCTTCCCACCCGGTGAACGGTGGCTGCGAGCGAACATGGTGACCACCTTGGACGGCGCGGTCGCCGGCGCCGACGGACGCAGCGGGTCGATCAACACGCCGCCCGACACCCGCCTCTTCGCGGTCCAGCGTGACCTGTGCGACGTTGTGCTCGTCGGCGCGGGGACCGCGCGCGCCGAGGGTTATCGGCGGGTCGGGGCGACTCCCCGCTCCTCCGACCCAGCCGCACTAGCGGTGGTGACTCGCTCCGCCCGTGTGCCTGATCTGTTGCTCGAGCCAACACTGGGCCGTGGAGCCCTGCTCGTACTCACGTGCGCGGCCGCTGGTGCCGACCGTCTCGCCGTCCTGCGTTCCGCCGTCGGCGCGGACGCACTTGTCGTCTGCGGCGACCACGACGTCGACCTCACCGACGCGGTAGTGCAGTTGGCCGCGCTCGGGATGCCCGGAGTCCTCTGCGAAGGAGGGCCGAGCTTGCTGGGGTCTGCCTTCGCGGCCGGGGTGGTCGACGAGCTCGCACTCACCCTCGCGCCCACCGTGGTGGGCGGTGACGCGACCCGGCTGGCGTCCGGCGCGTTCGCCGGCCCGCACGGCATCCGGATGACGCCGCACCTCCTCCTCGAGGAGGACGGGACGATGCTTGGGCTCTGGCGGGTCGTGTGATCAGCTGGCGACGAACGCGCCCACGACTCGCTCCCACCGCTCGGGGTCGGTGTTCCACTCCTTGGTGTGCCGGGCGGTGTGCCATTCCTCCATGGTGACCAGATCGGGGCGGGCGGCCGCCAACGCCCGGGAGGGGCCGCACGGCACAAACTCGTCGTCGGCAGAATGCACCACCAGCATCGGATGACGCAGTTCGTCAGCGCGGCTGACCCAGTCGGTGAGCGCAAGGTCGACTGCCTCGTGGACCCCGACCAGCCGGTGCCACCATCGCCGGCTCATCATCATCCGAGCCAGCGGGCCGATGTGCCGCGGCAGGTGCGCTTGGCGGGCGTGATGGGCAAGAACATCGCCCCAGTCGACCACCGGAGCGTCGAGCACTACCCGGGACACCGAACTCGACAGGGGCGAACGGTCGAGGGTCTGCAGCACGATCGCGGCACCCATGGACCACCCCACCAGCAGCAGTTCGCGGGCGCCACGGACCGTGGCGAACCGCATGGCGGCATCAACGTCGCGCCACTCCGAGAGCCCGAGCGCGTACCGGCCGTCGGCACCGGACGGCACGCCGTCGTCGTTGCGGTACGTGGGAACCACCACTGTGATTCCGGCGTCCAGGAGCGGCGGGATCGCGCGCACACACTCCTCACGTTGTGCTCCGCGGCCGTGAACGAGGACGGCCCACCGCTCCCCCGGCCCGGCCGGCGGCGTGACCACCCAGGCGGGCATCGCCCCAAGTTCGCTGGGGTAGGTGGTGTGTTCGGTGGGGAGGCCGAGGCCGACATCGGGCGCGGCACCATGAAAGTACTGGTTCCAGCGCGCCGGCCCGGGCTCGAGGCGCCCGCGATCGACCCCGAGCAACTCCCGTTCGACGCGACCGGCGTGATCGTCGTGCCGGATGACGTCACCGAGCCGGGCATGGCCGGCACCTCCCGCAAGCCACAGCCCGTACCGCCCGGGAACGACAGTCTCGGCCGTGGCACCGACCGTCAGGCGGTCGCCCCCGACGGCATGCACCATCACGTCGTCGGGTCGTTGACGGTCTGGGGTCAGTACCCGTCGGGCGAAATACGCGGCCGCAGCGACCGATCCGGCGCCCGACGCGAACGCTGCGGTGGCACCGAGGACCGCGCCGGTGACCGCCGCTCGGCGCAACCGGCTCGGGTCCGCGTCCCGGCTCCCCACGGACTCGGAGGTCCTGGCAGCGCCGGGGGCGCTCGCACGCTGCTCGTCATCTGTCATCGTCCGGCTCCGTCCAGGACGGCGGAGAGGTCATACGACACTGGCTCGTCCAACTGGTCGAAGGTGCACTGGTCAGGGGTCTTGTCGAGACGCCAGCGGACGAACTGCGCGGTGTGCCGGAACCGCGCGCCCTCCATATGGTCGTAGCGCACTTCGACAACCCGCTCGGGTCGCAGCGGAGTGAACGAGAGGTCTTTGCCTGCGGCCCAGCGGCTGCCGGCCGCAGCCTGTGGAGTGCGAGTCCCTTCCTGCTGCGCCGCCCACGCCCACGGATGCTGGTCAAATGTGGTGACCAGCGGCTGCAGCTCTGCGTACAGTTCCGCACGGCGCGCCATCGAGAACGCGCCGATTACGCCGACCGAGGCAAGCGACCCGTCATCCGTGTAGATACCGAGCAACAGCGATCCGATCGCCTCTGGGCCGGACTTATGGACGCGATAGCCGGCCACCACGCAGTCAGCAGTGCGTTCATGTTTGATCTTCGACATCGTGCGCTTGTCCGGCTCGTACCGAGAGTCCAGAGCCTTGGCGACCAGACCGTCGAGGCCGGCGCCTTCGAACTCGACGAACCACTGCCCGGCAACGTCATGGTCCGTCGTTGCCGGCGTCAGGTGAATCGGCGCCGTCGCCGTCGCGAGCGCCTCGGTGAGCAGCGCACGACGTTCCGCGAACGGCCGTCCGGTGAGGTCGTCGTCGCCGAGGGCCAACAGGTCGAAGGCGACGAACCGCGCGGGGGTCTGGACCGACAGTTTCCGTACTCGGCTGGCCGCTGGATGGATCCGCTGGCTGAGCAGGTCGAAGTCGAGGCGGTCTCCCCCCGGCCGGATGACGATGATCTCGCCATCGACAACGCACCGCTCCGGCAGATTTGCCAGGGCCGCATCGACGATCTCGGGGAAGTAGCGCGTCATCGGTTTCTCGTTGCGGCTGCCGATCTCGACGAGGTCACCCGAGCGGAACACGATTGACCGGAACCCATCCCATTTCGGCTCGAACGAGACCTCACGTGCCGCAAGTGCGGCAACGCCCGTGACCGACTTGGCCAGCATCGGCGGTACCGGCGGCACGACCGGCATCCGCCACTGCGCGCGGAGTGCCGCGTCGCGTTCGGCTTTGGGGGCGAGGTACTGATCGTCGGTCTTGTCGGTGCGGCGCTTGCTCGGTGGTACCCGTGGTGGCTCGCCGGGCATCTTCGGGTAGTCGGGTGGGAAGCTCAGCTCGCCGAGACCGCGCTCCTCGACATCGCCGCGCCACAACGCGAGGGCCGCGCTCAGATCACCGACCGCGTCGTCGATGCCGGCCCACGCATCGCCCCGGTCCTCCAGCACGTCGGGCACCGTCAGGACGGTGAAGTCGCGTGGGCTGATCGTGGTGAGTTCGTCCCAGCCGACCGGCATCGACACCGGCGCTCCAGGAAGCGGGCGCGGGCTGTAGGCGGAGGCAATGGTGCGGTCGCGGCACGCCTGGTTGTAGTCGACGAAGACCCGTTCACCGCGTTCTTCCTTCCACCAGGATGTCGTGACCAGGTCGGGCATGCGACGTTCAAGCTCGCGGGCGATGCCGATCACCCCGTGGCGCACGTCGAGGAACTCGTGGGTCGGGGCCACCCGGGCGTAGACGTGCACTCCTCGGTTGCCGCTGGTTTTGGCCCAACCGGTGAGGCCAAGTTCGGTGAGCAGCTCGCGCAGCGCGACCGCCACCTCCACGGCATCCGCGAAGGTACGCCCCGGTTGGGGGTCGAGGTCGATGCGCAGTTCGTCGGGACGGTCGTTATCAGCGGCACGCACCGGCCACGGATGGAAGGTCACCGTGTTCATCTGCACGGCCCAGACCGCGGCCGCGACCTCGTCGAGCATCAGTTGAGGGTGGCGCCGCCCGCTCGGGTACCGACAGGAGACGGTGTGCATCCATTCGGGCATCCCCGCTGGCGGATTCTTCTGGTAGAACTCCTCGCCATCGACGCCGTCGGGGAAACGCTGAAGGGTCACCGGGCGGTGACCGACATGACGCAGGAGAACGTCGCCAACCGCCATGATGTAGCCAGCGAGGTCGCCCTTGGTGATGCCGGCGTCGTTCCACATCAGCCGGTCGGGGCTGCTCAGGCGCACCTCCCGGACCTGATGCGGCCCCTCGACTTCGAGGATCTGCACATCGACCATGTACGGAGCCTAACGACGGGCGACCACCTGGCGGTTCTGTGAGGTCGCCAGGGACGCGGCGGTCGGGAACCATCGGCTTCCGGTCGATGTTGGGGTGAGCATGGCCAGGACACCGAGCAACCGCGAGTACGCCGTCAACCGATCCGAGCAGGAGTGGCGCGAACACCTGTCGCCGGAGGCGTACCAGGTGCTTCGGAAGGCGGGCACGGAGCGGCCGTTCACCGGCGAGTACACCGACACCACCACGGTCGGGGTGTACGCCTGCCGGGCGTGCGGCACTGAGCTGTTCCGGTCCGAGACCAAGTTCGAGAGCCACTGCGGGTGGCCATCGTTCTACGCGCCACTGGCGGGCGACACCGTGGAGTACGTCGAGGACCGTTCGCTGCCAGGGCGGCCCCGCGTCGAGGTGCGTTGCGCCACCTGCGGCAGCCACCTCGGTCACGTGTTCGAGGGCGAGGGCTACGACACGCCCACGGATCAGCGCTACTGCATCAACTCGGTGAGCCTGGCCTTGAAGCCCGGCGCCGGCTCCTGACCGGCGCCGCCTGGTTTTCCCGCCCCATCCGGGAACCCCCGGGTTCGCACGGGCAGTCAACTCCCGCGAACTGGGGCGTTCGCATGTCACCACGGAAAGGCCAGACCGGACAGCACCCCGGATGACGGTCATGCCGCCTGCCGCAGCGCCCGACGGACCGTGGCGACGACCGCGCCGGGGCGCTCGAGGTCGGCCCAGGTGATCCGCGCGACCATCCAGCCGAGCGCGCGGAGTCGGTCCTCGCGCCTCTTCTCCGCCCAGAGCACGCCGGGATCACCGCTGGTGTACTTCATCCGGCCATCGAACTCGACGAGCACTCTGGTCCCGTTGACGCACAGGTCGGCTCGACCGACAAGTTCCCCGTTGACGTCCCGGACCTCGACCTGCGGCGTGACTGGGATCCCGTAGGTAACCAGCTCGACCCGGCACCGCGACTCGCCCACCGACTCGGACCGGCCGTCGAGCAAGATGGTCATCGCCCGGGCTCGGGACGATCGCGGCCAGGTGGACACTCGCTGCACCGCCGCGTCGATATCGGCGGGCACCGTGCGACCGGCGTGCAGGGCCGCGTCGGCCGTGACGACGCCGGGAACGGTGCCGTGGTCGATGGCGAGCTGCACGACCGCCGTAGCCACGTCCTCCGCCGGCCCCAGGTGGGTCTCGAGCAGGGCCGGGCGGTCAGCCCGGGTGGGGGTGGGGCGGATCCAGAATGCCTTCATTCCGACTGCGCGGTCGACTGGTCGGTGCAGCGCCGGCCGGGCGAGGTCGACGCCCCACAGGGGGAGATCGTGTGCGAGCACCGCGCTGTGGCTGGTCAGGGTGGCGTCCGCGTAGAGCAAGCCGGCGCCCGCGCACAGGTGGCGGTGCCATGACTCCGCGGACATGCTGACGAGCGATGCCACGGCGTACAACCCGCGGCCTGGATGAACCAGGTGCTTGCCCCGCACCAGTCGGGTGAGCGTGGCGTCACCGACGGCGACTCGGCGGGCCTGCGCCGTCGTGAACATGCCGCGCTGCCCGGCCGCGAGAGCGGTGACAGCGGCAAGAGCCGGATCGAGAGCGGTGGTACCCATGGGAGGAGCGTGGCGTCATCCGCCAATGGGCTCGACGACTGCACCAGGATGGGCCGCTATCTGTGGATGGTCGCGTCCGACCCCACCGGCCTGTGGACAGCCGCTCCACACGACATGACCCCGGTTCGCCGGGGTTGTCTTTCCATGTGAACCAGGGCATTCGCGGATGGGGCGGAAAAACCGACTGCTCCCGGGGAGGGCGACGTGGCGGGTGCCATCAGCCGCGGCGGCGCCAGCTGGATGACGGTCAGCGCTGCCGGGCAATCAGATCGCGCACCGCTACCCGCGGGCCGGTGAAGAACGGCACCTCCTCACGCACGTGCATCCGGGCCCGAGACGCGCGCAACTCGCGCATCAGGTCGACGATCCGGTGCAACTCGTCGGCCTCGAATGCGAGCACCCACTCGTAGTCGTTCAGCGCGAACGAGGCGATGGTGTTGGCTCGCACATCCGGGTACTCGCGCGCCATCCGGCCGTGCTCCACGAGCATGTCCCGCCGTTCCTGCTCGCCGAGCAGATACCAGTCGTAGGAGCGCACGAACGGGTAGACACAGACGTAGTCGCGAGCCTCCTCATCGGCCATGAACGCCGGCACGTGGCTCTTGTTGAACTCCGCCGGCCGGTGCAGCGCGGCAGCTGACCAGACCGGCCGCAGGTGCCGGCCCCACGCGGTGCGCAGCAGTGCGTGGTACGCCGCCTGCAGTGCCTCGATCGTTTCCGCGTGCCACCACACCATGACGTCGGCGTCGGCCCGCAGGCCCGCAACGTCGTAGCTGCCGCGCACGACGACGTCCTCGCCGGCCAGGGTGGCGAACAGCTCCTCGACCTCGGACGCCATGGCGTCGCGGTCGCCGTCATGGAGCGGCTCTGCCACGGCGAACACCGACCACATGGCGTACCGGATGGTGTCGTTGATCGCTCGGATGCGGGCCGCTCCCGGTGTGGTCCGTGTGGTGTGTGCGTGGTCGCTCATCGTTCTCCTCCTCGGGTGCCGACGGGTTCCGGATGCCGCCCGGCATCCGGACCGCCGATGGTCAGGAACTGCACGATCTCGGATGCCGCGCGTCGCGCCGAGGCGACCACGGCGGGCACGCCGACGCCGTCGTAGGCAGCGCCGGCGACCGCGACCCCGGGGAGGCGCGCGAGGTCGGCGCGCACCGAGGCCACCGCGTCGACGTGGCCGACGGCATACTGCGGCAACCCGCCGCCCCACCGCTGCACGTGCGCGTCGACGACCCGTGGCAGTGGGCGGCCGATGGCCTCCCCCACCTCGCGGACCGCGACGGCCACGAGGTCGTCGTCGTCGCGCTGCAGCACCGGCTCGTCGCGCGCGCGCCCGGCCGACGCCCGCAGGTGCGCGACTTCGGTGGACAGCGCACCGGTCCACGCCCACTTCGAGGCGCTGAACGTCGCCCCCTTCACGACCCGCCCCTCAACCGGCGGCACGAGGAACCCCGACCCAGGCAGGGTGCCGAGGCCATCCCGCTCGACGGCCAGGGTCACCACGACGCTGGAGGCCGTCTCGACCTCCCCGAGTACGCGCGTCGCACCCCGCGCGTGCCCGGCAAGCAGTCGGGCTGCGGGCGCGGGCGGAACGCACACGAGCACGGCGTCGGCCTCGAGCACCTCGGGCGCTGCCGCCGCGCCCACGACCACCCGCCAGCCGGATGACGAACGCTCCAGCCTCCGCACCGTCGCACCCGTGCGGATCCGCGCGCCGCGTCGCGCGAGGTCGGCCGCAACCAGGCCGGGAAGGCGCCCCACTCCCCCGCGGAGGCCGGCGAACGGCGGGCGGGGCGGCGCGTCATCCGGCCCCGGAGAACGAGGCGCTCCGGTGAGGCGGTCGCCACGAACGGCCCTCTCCCACAGCGCGGGAACCGTCGCCTGAAGCGAAAGGCGGTCGGCATGACCGGCGTACACCCCACCGAGCAGCGGTTCGACCAGCCGCTCGACGACGGCCCGCCCGAGACGGGTGCTGACGTACTCACCGACGGACACGTCGTGGGTCAGTTCCCCTGCGGGCCAGGGCCGTTCGGCGGAAGCCCGGTTGACCTCCTGGTCGGTCAGCAGGCCGCGCGCTAGCGGGGGTTCGCTCGGCACGCCCATCACGGTGCGGCGCGGCAGCGGATGCAGCGCACCGCGGCTCCACACCGACGCGGCGGTGGTCGACGGGGTGACGAGGTCGGCAGCCGCACCGACCCGTGCGGCCAGGTCGCTGGCCTCGGGGCGGGTGGCGAGAAGCGCCTCGGCTCCGACATCGACCGGACACCCCCCGACGTCAGCGAGGCGTAGCGCGCCGCCGACCCGATCGCTCCGCTCCAGCACCGTGACGCGGGCGGCGGGGACCGAGTCGAGCACGTGAAATGCGGCGGTGAGCCCCGCGATCCCGCCCCCGACAACGACCACGCGATGGTCCGCACGCACGGGTTCGGGCATGGTCCCAGCGTCTCACGCGGCCACCGCGCCGAGGCCGGGGGTGCGCGGACCGTGCAGCGTCGAGACACCACGGCATCTGTGACCTGATCGAGACCGACGCGCTGGAACCGGACGGTGCTGGGAGACGCCCAAGTCCGCGACGCAGTACCCGCCGACAGAGGAGCCACGATGCACCCCAGACCACACCCCGCCCGCCTCGCCGCAGCCACGCTGGCCGTGGCCGTCACGATCACCGCGCTGGGCGCCTGCGGTGGGAGTGACGACTCCGGCGCGGCGCGGGGTAGCGCCGAGGGCGGACCCCGCCAGTCCCTCATCGACCAGGGCGGCAGCGACCGCTCCCAGGAGGCACCGAGCGGTGGACAGGCCGCGCCACCGGCAGCCGGAGGGCCCGAGCCGGCCGCGCGGGTCGACGCCGCAGCAGCCGTGGCACAGCGGACGCTGACCCGCCGAGCCGACGTCGCGCTGAAGGTCGAGGACGTCGCGGCAGCGGCGGCGCGGCTGCGGAGCATCGCCACGACCGCCGACGGCCTCGTGGTCGGTGAGGAAATCTCCACCGACCACGCGCCTGCCGAGAGCGGCGCCACCCGGGCGGCGTTCGGCACGATGACGATCTCGGTGCCCGCGGACGCGCTCGACGACACGCTCGACGACATCGCCGAGGTCGGCGTCGTGCTCACCCGCACCAGTTCCACCCAGGACGTCACGGCCCAGTACGTCGACACCGAGTCGCGCGTGGAATCGGCCACGGCCAGCGTGGAGCGAGTGCGGGCCCTGATGTCGCAGGCGACCAAACTCGCTGACGTCGTCAGCCTCGAGGCCGAGCTCTCTCGACGCCAGGCTGACCTCGAGGCGCTCCAGGGTCAGCTGGCCGCACTGGACGACGCCACCGCACTCTCCCCCATCACGGTGCGGCTGAGCACCGACGGCGAGGCACTCCCGGCGGATGACGACACCGGCTTCCTGGCCGGGCTCGCCTCCGGCTGGGGCGCGTTCACGTCATCCGTGACCGTTCTGCTGACTGCGCTGGGCGCCGCGCTCCCGTTCGGCGCCGTATTCGCCGCGGTCGGTGTCCCGCTCGCGGTGTGGCTGCGTCGCCGCCGCACCCAGCCGACCTCGCCGAGCACGGCGCCCCCCAGCCCGGTCGGACCGCCGGCCGGGTGAGGCCGACGGGCTCCGACCTGTCCATCGACTCTCTTCGCGGGTCGGCACGAGGCCACGCACCGTGGCGATCCGCGCCGCTGGCCCGCGCCGCTGGCCCGCGCCGGTTCACGGCGACGGAAATCGTCCAGGCCGAGTTCAGCGAGCCGAGACCTGGTGGACGAGGTCCACGACGCGGGTCAGCACGTCGGGGTCGGTGTCGGGCAGGACGCCGTGCCCGAGGTTGAATACGTGACCCGGTGCACCCCGTCCGTCGTGGAGGATCGCGCGGACCCGGCGTTCCACGGCATCCCACGGAGCGAAGAGCAGCGCCGGGTCCAGGTTGCCCTGAAGCGCCCACCGGCCGCCGGTTCGCGCCGCGGCATCCGCGAGCGAGACCCGGAAGTCGACCCCGACGACCTCCGCGCCGGCCTCGCCCAGGTCGGCCAGCAGCTCCCCGGTGCCGACCCCGAAATGGATGCGTGGCACGTCGAGATCGGCGACCGCGGCGAGGGTCGCGGCGGAGTGCCGCTGCACGAAAGTCAGGTAGTCGGCTCGGCTGAGCGCGCCGGCCCAGGAGTCGAACAGCTGCACGACCGACGCACCGGCCTGGGCCTGGACCCGCAGGAACGTCCCGGAGATGCGCGCCAGCCGTTCGCACAGCTCGTGCCAGAGCGCCGGGTCACCGTGCATCAGGGCCTTGGTGTGCTCGTGGTTCTTTGAGGGCCCGCCCTCGACGAGGTACGAGGCGAGGGTGAACGGCGCCCCGGCGAACCCGATGAGCGGCGTCGCCCCGAGTTCGGTGGTGAGCAGCCGCACCGACTCGGCGATGTCCTGGACGTCGTCCGTCTCGAGATCGCGCAACGCGGCGAGGTCGGCCCGGGTGCGCACCGGCCGCGCCACCACCGGGCCTACCCCAGGCACGATGTCGAGGTCGACGCCCACCGCAGCCAGCGGTACGACGATGTCCGAGAAGAAGATTGCCGCGTCAACACCGTGCCGCCGCACTGGTTGCAGGGTGACCTCGGTGACCAGGTCGGGCCGGCGGCAGGCATCCAGCATGCCTACCCCGTGCCGGAGCGCACGGTACTCCGGGAGCGACCGGCCGGCCTGGCGCATGAACCAGACCGGAGTGTGTGGCACGTCCGCACCACGCGCGGCCCGCAGCAGGGCGGAGTCGGCAGGTGTCGGCGCGGATGACGACCCGCGCTGGGGCGCAACGGCGCCGACTCGCTCGTCAGAGGTCACGGTGCGTCATCCTTGCACCCCACCGTCGCGCGGCTCACTCAGAGGGCGATCACGGCCGCTCCCCCGACGGCGAGAGCCACCCCGGCGTGCTGGACCGGTCGGAGCCGCTCCTTGAGAACCACCCTGGCCAGCAGTGCGGTCACCACCGGGTAGAGCGACCCGAGGACCGCAGCCACACTCACCTGGCCTCGTGACGAGGCGAGCGCGAACAGCGCATTGGCGGCGAGGTCGCCGCACCCGATCAGCCACAGCGCGGGAACCTCGCGCGGCCGCACCCCGCCCACGGTGCGCAACGCCACGGCGAGCGCCACCATCACCGTGACCGACGTCGCCCGCATGCCCCACAGCGTCATCAACGTCGACTCCCGCGCGCCCCGGTCGAGGCAGAACAACGCGAGGCCAAAGCACCCGGCAGCGACTGCGGCCAGCAGTACCGGCCGCGGCGACACCGCCGCGCTCAGTTCCGGGCCGGAGGCGAGGGTGACACCGATCATCGCGACCAGCATCCCGACCCAGGCCCAGGCTGAAGGTTGCTCTCCGGAGATCACTCCCAGCACGACCGGGACCACGACACCGAGTGCCGCGACCGGGGCAACCACGCCCATGGTGCCGCTGGACAACGCCGCATAGAAGCAGATCAGACCAGCCATGCCACTGAGGCCCGCGACCGCTGCCCACCCCGGCCACCCCGACCAGGTCACGGTGTCGACCTGCCACAGCACGACGAGCGAGATGGTGACCAAGGCCAGCCCCTGCTGCCACCCGACCACGGCCACCGGGGGACGCCGCCGGGATGCGACGCCGGCGAAGAAGTCGGCTGTCCCCCAGGCCACCGAGGAGCCGAGGGCGAGCAGGCTGAGCACCTCGCCCACCCTAATGACGGGTGACGCTGGCCCGGCGGGAGCCGCGAACCTTCGCTTCTGGACCCGGGTCGATCATCCGATTGGCCGAGTCAGCGACATCTGATCGCTGGAGATACTCCGCCGCAATGGATCGGCGCGCCATCGCGACGGGAGGGTGCCGTGCGGCCTAGATTGCTCTTGTGGCCAGCCGGACCCTGACCGGGCGAGAATCGCCGGAATTCGCCCGCGCTCTCGACGACCTGCACCGTGCCCGGTTGCGGCCGGAGGTGCGGCTTACCGAGGTGCCCGCTCCTGGGCGGATTTCGCCGTTCGCGGTGGCCCTGACCGCTGAGATTGCCGACCTGCGTGGTGGCGACACCGAGCTCGCCTCCGGGCGGTTCGTGCTCCTCCACGACCCCGCTGCTCCCGAACCGTGGGGGGGCGCGTGGCGGGTCGTCACCTTCGTGCGCGCCGCGCTGGAGCCGGAGTTCGCGAATGACCCGTTGCTCGGAGAGGTGGGCTGGAGTTGGCTCTCCGACGCACTGGGCGCTCGCAGTCTGCGGTACGCCGCGGAGGCCGGCACGGTGACCCGGGTGGTGTCCCAGGGCTTCGCCGGGCTCGCTGACCGCCCGGCCAGCGTCGAGATCGAGGTGCGCGCCTCGTGGACCCCGATGGGCCCGGATGCCGCCGATCACCTTCTCGCGTGGTCGGATCTGCTGTGCACTATCGCCGGACTCCCACCACTGCCCGAGGGCGTGGTGGCCCTACCCCAGCCTCGTCGGTGATGGATACCGAGCTCGACCCCGAGCGCACTCCGAGCGTGCCGCTCAGCGAGCCCACCGATGGGATCCCTTCGGTCGTGGACACCGAGCGGGACCTGGCCGACGCGGCTGCCGCGGTGGCAGCCGGTGAAGGCCCGGTCGCTATCGATGCCGAGCGGGCGTCCGGGTACCGGTACGGACAGCGGGCCTATCTGGTGCAGCTCCGACGCGAGGGCGCTGGCACGTGGCTGGTCGACCCGATCGGATGTCCTGACCTCTCGCCTCTGGATGCGGCGATCGGCCGCGCCGAGTGGATCCTGCACGCCGCAACCCAGGATCTGGCCTGTTTGGCGGAGGTGGGCCTGAAGCCGCAGCAGGTGTTCGACACCGAGCTCGCGGCCCGGATTCTTGGCTTGCCTCGGGTCGGCCTGGCCGCCGTGGTGGAGCACTATCTCGGCCTCAGCCTGGCCAAGGAGCATTCTGCGGTCGACTGGTCGACCCGGCCACTGCCCGACCCGTGGCTGAGGTACGCGGCGCTGGACGTCGAGGTCCTTGGCGAGCTGCGCAACCTCATGGGCGTCGACCTCGCAACCCAGGGAAAGGATGAGTGGGCCCGGCAGGAGTTCGCCGCGCTGCTCGACTGGGCGCCGGTCGAACGGGTCGACCCGTGGCGGCGCACGTCTGGGTTGAACACATTGCGGTCGCGCCGAGCGATCGCCGTGCTTCGCGAGTTGTGGTTCGCCCGCGACGACCTGGCCCGGAGCCGCGACGTGGCCAGCGGCCGGGTGTTGCCGGATGTCGCCCTGGTCGACATCGCGCGTGCCGCACCATCAACCGTTGGCGCATTGCCCGCCGGGCACCGGGCCATCGCCCGGCACGGGCGGGTGTGGGTCGATGCGGTGGCGCGGGCGGTCGCGTTGCCCGAGGACGGTCTCCCGCCGCGGACCCTCCCGTCCGATGGCCCGCCACCAGCACGGGTGTGGGCCGACAAGGACCCTGCGGCGGCGGCCCGCCTCGCCGAGGTCCGGGCCGG
Organism: Dermatophilaceae bacterium; assembly: GCA_051657745.1. Taxonomy (GTDB): domain Bacteria; phylum Actinomycetota; class Actinomycetes; order Actinomycetales; family Dermatophilaceae; genus JBOFLG01. The sequence goes on from JBOFLG010000093.1 coordinate 15,707, forward strand.
GTTGGCCGAGTTCGCCGGGGTGCACCTCATCCCGATCGAGAACGTCTGTTCCCCGGATCCGCTCCGACGGGTGGTGTGGCAGCCGCCTGGCGATCGATCTGCCGACGGGTTCGCCGAGTCGCTGCATCGGCATGGCGTGCGCGACTGGCAGGCCGACATTGTGGCGCCGATGCTGGTCGCCGCCTTCGCCGCTCATCCCGAGGCGTGAGGGCCGTTGCCTCGTGAGCACCTTCACCCCAGGTAGTGGACCCTGGCGAACCTACTCGCGGGTAGCGTGGTGCCACCCCACCACCGTCACTCGTGTCCGGGAGGCCCCGTGCCCACCTCGCTTCAGGATGTCGTCTTCGTCGATGGCGTCCGCACTCCGTTCGGCAAGGCTGGCGGTTCCGGCCTCTACGCCGAAACGCGCGCCGACGACCTAGTCGTCAAGTGCGTCCGAGAACTGCTGCGCCGCAACCCATCGCTGCCGGGCGATCGCGTCGAGGAGGTCGCTATCGCTGCGACGACTCAGATCGGCGACCAAGGGCTGACCCTGGGCCGGATGACGGCGCTGCTCGCCGGCTTGCCGCGGACGACGCCGGGGTACTCGGTGGACCGGATGTGCGCGGGCGCGATGACTGCGGTGACCGCCGTGGCGTCATCCATTGGCGTCGGCGCGATCGAGGTGGCCATCGCCGGAGGTGTCGAGCACATGGGTCGGCATCCGATGGGTGAGGGCGTTGACCCCAACCCGCGGATCGTCGCCGAGCGCCTCGTCGACCAGTCCGCCCTGGTCATGGGGGCCACCGCCGAGAACCTCCATGACCGCTTTCCGGGCATCACCAAAGAACGGTGCGACGCCTTCGCGGTCGCGAGCCAGCGCAAGCTGGCAGCCGCCTACGAAGCCGGTCGGGTGCAACCCGACCTGGTGCCGGTGGCCACCCGCAGCGTCGCGCAGGGGTGGGGTCTGGCGACGACCGATGAGCCGCCCCGCCCCGGCACCACGCTCGACGACCTGGCAGCTCTCCGCACGCCGTTCCGCCCGCACGGCCGGGTCACCGCCGGCAACGCCGCCGGCCTCAACGACGGCGCCACCGCGTGTCTCCTCGCCTCTCGGTCTGCGGCTGCCGAACTCGGGCTCCCGGTGCGGATGCAGATGGTGGCCTTTGGGTTCGTCGGTGTCGACCCGGAGGTCATGGGGATCGGGCCGGTGCCCGCCACCGAGAAGGCACTCGCGAAGGCCGGCCTGCGCATCGAGGACATTGGGATCTTCGAGCTCAACGAGGCGTTCGCTGTTCAGGTGCTGGCCTTCCTTGACCATTTCGGTATCCCGGATGACGATCCGCGGGTCAACCCGTGGGGCGGCGCGATCGCGGTAGGCCACCCGCTCGCCTCGTCCGGCGTCCGGCTGATGACCCAGCTGGCCCGCCACTTTGAGGCGCGCCCAGACGTGCGCTTCGGGCTCACCGCGATGTGCATCGGTATCGGCATGGGCGGGTGTGTCATCTGGGAGAACCCGGCCTGGACCGCAGAGCGCCCGACGACTCCGCCGGAGCACGCCCCTCATCCCGACGCCGGCAAGGAGTCCTGAGCTGTGAGCACGCGCACCGATACCCCCGCGACGGTCGGCTCCGGAACCGAGCCGGCGCTGCCCGACGAGGTCGTGACCCGGGCGCCGGTCCGCGACGTCGCCCTGCCCGATGGCGCTGGCACGCTGGCCCTCATCACGCTCGACAACGGCCGCGACCACACCCGGCCGAACACCTTTGGCCCGCAGGGCCTCGCGGCGCTGCAGGCAAGCCTCGACGCGCAGCGTCACCGAGCGGAGGCCGGTGAGATCGTCGCCGTCGCGGTCACCGGCAAGCCGTTCGTGTTCGCTGTCGGTGCCGACCTCTCCGGCGTTGCGTTCGTCACCGAGCGCGCTCAGGCCCTCGACATCGCCCGAGCCGGCCACCACGCATTCGCCACCCTGATGGACCTCCCGGTCCCGACCTTCGCCTTCGTGAACGGCGCGGCACTGGGTGGCGGGGTCGAACTCGCGCTGGCCGCTGACTACCGCACGATCGCGGCCGGTGTCCCGGCGTTCGCCCTCCCGGAGACCTTCCTCGGCCTGGTCCCGGGGTGGGGCGGGTGCTGGCTCCTGCCCGCCCTGATCGGCCCCGAGGCGGCGCTGAAGGTCATTGTCGAGAACCCGCTATCCCAGAACCGGATGCTCAAGGCCGCCGAGGTCGCCGCGCTCGGCATCGCCGACGTCGCCCTCGAACCGGCCGACTTCCTGGAGGACTCGCTGCGCTGGGCCGCCGGCGTCATCCGTGGCGAGATCACGGCGGCGCGCACCGAGGTCGACCGTTCCGAGGTGGCCTGGGATGCCGCCTGCGCGGCCGGCGAGAAGGCCGTGCTGGCCAAGACCGCGGGGCGAGCACCCGGGGCGCTGCGGGCGGTCGAGCTGGTCCGCGCCGCTCGGACCGCATCGCGGGACGAGGCGTTCGCCGCGGAGGATCAGGCGCTGGCCGACCTGATCATGTCCGATGAGTTGCGGTCCGGCCTCTACGCGTTCGACCTCGTGCAGAAGCGGGCCAAACGCCCGGCCGGTGCCCCGAGCCCGGCACTGGCTCGCCCGGTGGCGAAGGTGGGCATCGTCGGCGCCGGGCTGATGGCCAGCCAGCTGGCGCTGCTCTTCGCCCAGCGGCTCACTGTGCCCGTGGTGATGACCGACCTCGACGAGACCCGCGTCGAGGCTGGCGTCCGGTCCGTGCACCAGCAGGTCGACGGGCTGCTCGCCAAGGGCCGGGTCTCCCCCGACCGGGCCAGCGCGCTGAAGGACGCGGTCACCGGGTCCACGAGCAAGGCCGGCTTCGCGGACGCCGATCTCGTCCTCGAGGCGGTGTTCGAGGAAATGTCGGTCAAGCGCCAGGTCTTCGCCGAGGTCGAGTCGGTCGTCTCGCCCGAGTGCCTCCTGATGACGAACACGTCATCCCTGTCGATCACCGAGATGGCGAGCGGTCTGGCGCATCCCGAGCGGGTCGTCGGGCTGCATTTCTTCAACCCGGTCGCGGTGATGCCGCTCGTCGAGGTCATCCCCGGCGAACGCACCGACGACGCTGCTCTCGCCACCGCGTTCGCGACGGCAAAGGCGCTGCGCAAGACCGCGATCCGTTCCACCGACTCAGCCTCGTTCGTGGTGAACCGCCTCCTCGGCCGGTTCATGGGCGAGTTTTCCCGCCTGGTCGACGAGGGCACCCCGGCCGCCGTTGCCGAGCAGGCGGTGGCCGGGATCGCCCCGATGCCGCCGTTCGTCCTGCTCGGGCTGGTCGGCCCGGCCATCGCGTTGCGCAACAGCCAGACCCTGCACCGTGCCTTCGGTGACCGCTTCTACGTGTCACCGGTGCTGGGCCGCATCGTCGATGCCGGCAAATCCGGGTACTACCGGATGCAGGACGGCCGCCCGGTGCCCGACCCGGAGGTTGATGCCCTGCTCGAGCAGCCCGAGCACCCGGTGGTGCTCACCGGTGAGCAGGTGCGGGAGCAGGTCCTCGGGGCGCTCGCGGACGAGGTCGGCCGGATGCTCGCCGAGTGCGTGGTTCAGGCGCCGATGGACATCGACCTGGCCATGATCAGTGGCGCTGGGTTCCAGTTCTGGAATGGCGGCCTCGTTCCGCTGCTGGATCGTGAGGGCCACTCCGAGCGCGTCGTCGGACATCGTTTGCTCCCGGACGGTGTCGCGAACGTCGCGCGCTGACGGCCCGGGTGAGAACGCCTCGTGTCCGGTAGATCACCACTGAGCCAGCAGCGCCATGCTCCAGATATCTCACATGTGATGTACGGTGTCGCGGTGACGACCTCGGACACCTACCTGACCCGCATCGGCACGCTCATTCGCGATGCGCGGCGCCACCAAGGCCTGACCCAGAGCGAGTTGGCTGATCTCCTCAGCACCAGCCAGAGCGCCATCGCCCGAATCGAGCAGGGCAAGCAGAACCTGTCCCTCGAAATGCTCGCCCGGGTGGGCGAGAAACTGGATAGCGAGTTCGTCTCGCTCGGCCACAGCGGGCCGCAGCACCTGCGCATCGTGGGCGGACGCAAGCTTGCCGGCTCGATCCCGGTGAAGACCAGCAAGAACGCCGCAGTGGCATTGCTCTGCGCCAGCCTGCTGAACAAGGGCCGGACCACCTTGCGCAACCTGGCCCGGATCGAGGAGGTCAACCGGATCATCGAGGTACTCACCTCGATCGGGGTGCGGGTGCGCTGGCTCCCCGACAGCAACGACCTCGAAATCGTCCCCCCGGCCGAGCTCGACCTCGCCTCGATCGATATCGAGGCCGCCCGCCGCACCCGGACGGTGATCATGTTCTTCGGGCCGCTGCTCCACGAGTACGACACCTTCCAGCTTCCGTACGCCGGTGGGTGCGACCTCGGCACTCGCACGATCGAGCCGCACCTGTCGGCACTGCGCTGGTTCGGGCTCGACGTCACCGCCACGCACGGCTTCTACCAGGCAAAGGTTGCCTCCGGGCGCTCGCCCCAGCGGGCGATCGTGCTCACCGAGCGCGGTGACACGGTGACCGAGAACGTCCTGCTGGCGGCGGCGCGGCATCCAGGAACGACGGTGATCCGGAACGCCTCGCCGAACTACATGGTCCAGGACCTGTGTTTTTTCCTGCAGGCAATCGGGGTCCGGATCGAAGGCGTCGGGAGCACTACCCTCACGGTCACCGGTGTGCCGCAGATCGACGTCGACATCGAATACTCGCCATCCGAGGACCCGATCGAGGCAATGAGCCTCATCGCGGCCGCGGTCGTCACCGAGTCGACCATCACCATCGAGCGGGTGCCGATCGAGTTCCTCGAGATCGAGCTCGCCACCCTCGGCGAGATGGGCCTGCGCTATGACCTCACCGACGAGTACGTGGCCAAGAACGGGCGGACCCGGCTCGTCGATCTCACCATCCACCCCGGGCCACTCCGGGCGCCGGTCGACAAGATCGCCCCGATGCCCTTTCCCGGTCTGAATATCGACAACCTTCCGTTCTTTGCACTCATCGCGGCCTGCGCTGAGGGCACCACGATGATCCATGACTGGGTCTACGAGAACCGGGCGATCTACCTCACCGAACTCACCAAGGTGGGCGGCCAGGTGCAGTTGCTCGACCCGCACCGGGTCATGATCACCGGGCCGACCCCGAAATGGCGAGCTGCGGAGGTGATGTGTCCGCCGGCGCTGCGGCCCGGTGTCGTCATCCTGCTCGCCATGCTGGCCGCTCCGGGAACCTCGGTGCTGCGCAATGTCTATGTGATCAACCGCGGTTACGAGGACCTCGCCGAGCGGCTCAACGCCCTGGGCGCAACCATCGAGATCTTCCGCGACATCTGAGGTCCGTTGCGGCGGGCGGATGCCGCCGCCCGCCGCAGTATGGGCGCATCTCCGCGGTCGGCCCGCGGGGAGGGCTCCCTTCGTGCCTTTATGGCAGCGAACCCGCGACCCCGTGATCGGGACAGGGGCGGCCTGGGTCGGCCGCTGCGGCCCACGCGCATCTGTTCACGAGGATGACGAGGCGGCGCTCGAGGACGGCCGCGGCAGCGCTACAGCCATCAGGAGCCCAGTGGCGAGCGCGATCGCCGCATTCGTCGCGATGGCCACCTGAAGGCCCGGCAGGATCGTCGCCGCAGCCCAGGCGGTGAGAATCGCGGACATGACCGGCGTCCCGAGCGTGATGCCGACCTGCTGGCTCATCGTGACCAACCCGGTCGCCAAACCCTGCTGCTCGTCGGGGATGCCACTGGTGGAGGTCACCACGTATCCGACGATCACGACGAGGTTGGCGACCCCGCCGATGAACGTGACGACCAGTAGCGGAAGGAGCCAGCCCCGGCTGTCGGAGACCAACGCCAGCGGCGCCGTCGCCGCGGCCTGGACGACGAAGCCGACGACGACCGCGGCCCTGGAGCTGGTTCGGCCGATGACCTTCGGAGCGAGGAGGCCACCGATCACCGTGCCGACGCCGAGGACGGCGAGGATGAGGCCGGCAACGACGGCGGTGTAGCCGAGAATTTCCTGCAGGTACAGGGTCAGGAGGAACACCAGGGAGGTTTCGGTCGCGAACGCCAGCAGGCCCGCGGTGTTTCCCCACGCGACGGTCGGGCGCCGGAGCAGAGTCAGCGAAACGAGCGGCTGTGCAACCCTGGACTCGATCACTGCAAAGGCGGCGAACAACATGGCCGCGGCGAGGATCGGACCCCACGTACCTGGGTGGCTCCAGCCCGAGTGTCCGGCGGTGTCGATGCCGAGCACAAGCGCGACAAGGGCGAGAGTGATCGTGATCGCCCCGGGCGTATCGAGCGCGGGGCGCGCGCCCCGGTGAGGCTCTCTGAGCACGAACGGTGCAGTCAGGAGCACCGCGAGCGCCACGAGAACGTTGATGAAGAACGCCCACCGCCACGACACCACACCCGTGAGTACTCCGCCGAGGACGGCTCCGGTCGTGAACCCAGCCGCCATCAGCGCACCGTTCAGACCCAGCGCCCGCGAGCGAGCCGGCCCTTCGGCGAACATCGTCGTCATCAGCGACAGTGCGGCTGGAGTCACCATCGCGGTCGCGACACCCTGGCCGACCCGGGCGGCGATGAGGAGCGACGGGTCCTGGGCGAGGCCGCCGGCGGCCGAGGACACCCCGAGGAGAACGATCCCGAGAAGGAACAGCCTCTTGCGACCGAACAGGTCGGCGACTCGGCCGAAGAACAGCGTCAGCCCGGCTGCGCCGAGCGCGAAGGAGGTCACGATCCACTGCAGGGCGTCGGTGGCGAACCCAACCTCGCGGCCGATCTGGGGCAGCGCCACATTGAGAATCGAGAAGTCCACGGCGAGAGTGAAGTTCGCAGTCAAGAGAACTGCCAATGCCAATCGCGATGACATCATTCGGTCGGGTGGGTCGGCCGCGGCGGGTGGGTGCGATCGCTGGTCCGTGAACTCAGTCATGACCGCAAGCCTGCAAGGCTTCGCGGGGAACAGATAGGTGCCTGCGTTTCCTACCACCACCAGTGCCAGGCTGCGCGCACCGTCGGCGCGCACAATGGATGGCATGACGGAGGCCCAAGCAACGCAAGAACACCTGATCAGGGAACTGGGCGAGTTCCTCCGGTCACGACGCGACCGGCTGGCGCCAGCGGACGTCGGGGTTCGGGCCTATGGCCGGCGCCGCGTGCCGGGGTTGCGTCGTGAGGAACTCGCTCAGTTGGCGGGTGTCTCGGTGGCCTACTACACCAGGCTCGAGCAGGGCCAGTCCCAGAACGCCTCGGACTCGGTCATCGAGTCCCTGGCCCGAGCACTGCGCCTCGACGAGGACGAGTGGACCCACCTGTTCGACCTGGCACGGCCAACCCCCAGCAAGCGCAAGCAGGCACAGCGACACGAGCGGGCCAGCGTGAAGTCCGTCCAACTTCTGAACGCCATGGGCGACATCCCGGCGCTGCTGCTGGGCCGGCGAAACGACATCCTGGCCTGGAATCATGCCGGCCACCTCCTCATGGCCAGTCATCTGAGTTTCGACGAGCCCGCTCTCCTTGATCAGCGGCCCAACCTGCTGCGTCTGCTGTTCCTCGATCCGCACACTCGCGAACTGCACCGCTCCTGGCGAGACGAAGCTGCCCTTGCGGTGGACTCGCTCCGATACGTTGCCGCGCAGTTCCCCGATGACCGGGGGTTGGCCCAGGTGATCGGCGAACTGAGCCTGGGGAGCCAGGACTTTGCGCGCCTGTGGGCTAGGCGCACCGTACGCCTGTGCTCGAGTGGCACCAAGGCGCTTCACCACCCAGAGGTCGGCGACCTCGACCTGGACTACGAGGTGCTGCACCTCGCCGGAGGCGAGGGCCAACGGATCGTGACCCACACCGCGCCTCCGGGATCGAGTTCAGCGGCCGCACTGCGCCTGCTCGTGCGAGGCCCGCTCGGCCGGTGATCTAGTCTGCCCGCTGGCGAGAGCACCGCATGCCTACCCGGTTGGACCGGACACGCTCCCAGTTCGGCGTGCCGCCCGAACGTCGTCACCGATGCCCCGGTTCGTGACGGGGATGATGCGCCAGTCGCCACCCGCCAGAAACACGAGGTTGTGCAGCTCAGCGCCAGCGACCGCCCGCAGGGTGGGGACCAGTTCGTTCGCCTGCTCGCTCGAGTCGACGTTGAGCGGCCACTCCCCGACCGTCGTCCCGCGCAGGTGCGGATGATGGAAGCCGGCACCAAAGGTGGCGACCACACTGACCGGGGCGAGGTGTGCGGCCAACTGCTCTGGCCAGGTGAGCAGCCACGTGGCGACCAGGCCGCCGTCGTCGCCGCGGCGCGGCCCGGTTGCCCGGATGCAGCCGGTTCCATGCAGCAGGTGGGTGTCCATGTCCGCGAGCACGTGCGTCGCCGGCGCGTCGAGGAGGTCGACAGCCCGGACGAAGGCCGCCTCCTTTCCCGCCCTACTCTCCTCCCCGCCGTGGCTTCCGTCGCGCAGGTCGGCGAAGTGCCGGGCCAACTCCGCCCAGGGCGGTGGCGTTGAAATACCCACGGATACTTCCTCTCGGTCGATGCCGCCGGGCGCTCCACAGCGAGCACCCTGGCGGCGGCCTTCGTCACCGTGCCTGGGTCGGCACGGTCCGCAACTCGGTGGTGGATGTCTCAGGGGCAACCCGCTCACGCGCACGAGCGAACCGGCGCATCATGGGGTCCTCGACCATCGCGTACAGCGCCCAGCCACCAAGGAGCGTGAGTGCGAAGAAGCCGAGGACGAGCACCAACGCAACCGCGGTTGGGAATGTGGCGTTGTCCATCAGTTGGCGGGTCCAGAAGATGACGACCCCCTGGCAGAGGTAGAAGCCAAATGAGATGTTACCCAGCCACTGCATGAGCGGCAGTTGGAGGAAGTTGGCCCTCCCGAGGGCGTCGTTGCGGGCCACCGTGGCAATGAGCATCGTCAAGGGCACGATCATCACGACGTTGAACGTCCACACGAACGGCGCTGCGTAGGTGACGACATAGCCGACTACGCAGGCCATGATCACATGCCAGGTGCGCACCCGCGGCCAGTGGCCCTCACCGACAATCCGCGCGACGATGGAACCGAGCAGGAACTCGAACAGCCGTACCGGCGGGAAGAGGTAGCCAAACCAGAACTGGTACGAGGACACCGGCGTCAGCGCCGACACTGGCGTGTCCGGGATCACGGTCAGATTGACGACCTGGATGATGACCATGCCCGCGACCATGAGTCCCGCCCAGCGCCACAGGAGCCGCGCCCGAATCCGGCGGATCGCGATGAACAGCAACGGAAACAGCAGGTAGAAGAGAAGTTCGGCACACAGCGTCCAGGAGGGTGGGTTCACGGCGACGTTGATCGAACCGTCCGGAGAGTACGAGTTCACCAGGAACAGATTGAGGAACCACGCGTGCACTGGTGTGATCGCGGCGGCGAACAAGATCATCGACAGGGCCCACATGACAAGGTGGTTGGGGAAGATCTTGACGATCCGTCTGCGCCAGAACGTCGTCATCCGCTCCCCCGGCCTCGCCGCCCAGGCAAGAAGGAAGCCGCTCAGTACGAAGAAGAACGAGACGCCGATGTACCCCGCGGAGATGAAAAGCCGCTCGGCGAATTCGGCAACATCCCTGTCGGCGAACAGATTGATCGGGTCATTGGGCGGGATCGGGGAGGCCGAGAGCGTCATGTGAAAACCGAACACGAGCAGTGCTGCGAAGAAGCGCAGACCGGTGAGCGAGGGCAGCCTCGGTACGCGTTCGGACGATTTAGGGGTCAGATGCACCATGACGATCAGCTACCAGTGTCCGGGAGTTCGACGCCCAGGCTGTGGGTGAAGAAGCCGGTGGGATCCCATACCTTCTTGGCACGCTGGAGCCGGGGGTAGTTGCCCTTGTAGTACAACGTCGACCACGGAACCCCCGAGCGGTTGCGCAACGGGTCAGCCATATCCGAGTCTGGGTAGTTGATGTAACACCCGTCGTGCTGCTCCCCCGGCACGGGAACGCCGCCGGATCGGGCGAACATGCCCTCGAAGGTCTCCCGCTCCCAGCTGAGATAGAAGTCGTCATCAGCGGCGTCCTGCCAGAAGGTCTGAAGGCAGATCTTGAAGACCGTGTCGCGCTGGGCGTTCGCCGTCGCGTTCTCGGCCACGGCGTTGACCTGGCCGCCGAAGGAAAAGACAACGAGCATCGTGTCCGGGTTGGTGAAGTCTGGCCGCGTCATCTGCTGCCACAACACGTCAAGCTGTGCGCGAGTGAAACCCTTACGGAAGTACGCGGATTTGTGCGCCCCACGGCTGGTCGGGTTGGTGATCGTCGGGTTGTCCGTGCCTACCGTCCGGGTCGCCTGCATCCAGGACATCTCGCGGGTCTCGTGAAAGTCGGGGAGGGCGGGAAGCTCGCCGTTCGGGGTGGACATCGGTTCCGGGGTGACGTCGACTCCCTGCGTCATCCGCGCGAGGAAGCGGTTCAGGACGCCTGCGGCATCGGGTGCGTCCGCGTCGATCTGGGTGAACATGCCCAGGCTGCCTTGAGCCTTGTGGTTGAGGTTGAACAGGCTGGACAAGTGTGATTCCGGCGTCCCTGGGTGCTTGAACTCCTCGTGCCAAGCCCCCCAGTTGCCCATGACCTGCCGGAAGGTCGGCTCGTCGACTTGATCCCACGGAAGGGACAGCGCATTGACGAGGACGCGAGACGGTGCCTTCACCAGTTGGTCAGCGGGCCTGGACCCGGTTGCGCCAGGTGAGCGAAACCAGTACTTCGTGACCACGCCGAAGTTGCCGCCGCCCCCGCCGGTATGTGCCCACCACAAATCGCCGAGCGCCCCATCGGACTCACGGGTCGCGATGTGCGTCGCGGCTCGGCCGCGCGCATCGACGGTGACCACCTGGACGGCGTGCAGGTGATCGACGACGAGTCCGTGGGCCCGCGACAGCAACCCGTACCCGCCTCCAGCGATGTGACCGCCCGCGCCGACGCCGTAGCAGATCCCGCCGGGAATAGTCACGCCCCACCCCTTGAACAAGGCTTCATAGATGTTCAGCAGCCGGGCTCCCGGCTCGACAGCGAACGCCCGCATCGACCGGTCGTAGAACACGTCGGTCATCGCGGACAGGTCGAGGATGACTTCGACGTCCGGGTTGCAGACGAAATCCGCGAAGCAGTGACCGCCGCTGCGTACGGACACCCTCAGGCCGGCGTCGTACGCCGCTTGGACCGCCCGCTCGGCATCCTTCGCGTCGCCGATCAGGCGGACGTACTCCGGGTCGGCTAAGAACCTGACGTTGTTGCCGGTCCGCAGGTCCGGGTACCGCGCGTCATCTGGGCCGATGCTCGCGCTGACGGGACCGCGGGATGCCGATGGGTCAGCTCCCACCGGCCCGGGCGCGGCGTCGGCCGGCGACGCACCCGACGTCAGGAGGGCGCCGGTCGCAGCCGTGCCGGCAGACCCTAGAAGCATCGCGCGCCGGCCGACGCTCCCCTCGCGCGGCAGCGTCTCCGAACGGTCTGGAACTGTGGTGTTCGTGGACATGGTCAGGCTCCGATCTGTGGGGTGAGGTTGCGGTGCAGGGTGATCTGCGCTGTGGGTGCGACGAAGTAGTGGGGGACGGAGTACGAGATGGTGGCGTAGTCGGTGACACCTCGGTTGTCGAAATCCCCCGCGACGATCCGTGCGATCGACTCGCCCGATACCTTCCACTTCAGGAACAGGCCCCGGCTGAGGTCGACGGCCTTGTAGTAGTACGCCCCTTGCCAGGGTGTCGGCCCACGTAGGCCGATGAGGAACTCGTCGTCGCCGTCGCCGTCGAAGTCGCGGCACATTACGGTGTGGCCAGGGCCCTCGCCGTTGTCGTTCGGGTCGCCGTAGATGTCGAGCAGGTAGCGACGCCAGGTGACCGGGGCGTGGTCGGTGGCGACCTTGGTGTAGACAGCGACGGTGTTGCCGTGAAACGGCTCGATCGCGGCGACGTACGCCAACGGATCTTCGCCGACCCGGCCGCCGTCGATGTCGCCCGAGCCCTTGAACGTCGTCTGCTGGAACTGGCCGGTCTCACCAGGACCAATGACCTCACGGACGAAGCGCCCCGAACTCTCGTCGAAGTAGAGCCAGGTGGCGCCCTCGTCGGAGGCGAGCAGGACAGAGTCGAGTGCCGAACCCAGGATTGCCCCGGACTTTCGCGCCACTCCATGGATCATCCGGAAGTCGGTGCGGCTGATGATCTCGGCGTGCCACTCCTGCGTCGGGTCCTCAGGCTGGGTGAAGAGCAGCACAGGGAGCACTGCGTGGACGTCCTCGACAGCGACGATCGGGAAGCCCATGATTTGAACCCGGTCGGTGCGGGTGAAGTGCCCGACGCGGAGCCGGTGCATCCCGGTCGCGCGTCCGACGTAGTGCCGTTTCCAGTTGTCCTGGGACGTTGCGGGGTTTCCCGGGTTCTCTAGCCAGTCGATCTTGCCGCCCTCGCCATCGGCATGGTGGATGGTTCCTCCGGGCCCGTAGAGTTGGTAGCAGACGACGAGGTCGGGCAGACCGTTCCCGGAGATGTCGCCGTAGTCGGCGCCGACCGGTTCGGTGATCTTGTCGACCACCAGGTGTTTGGTCCAGTTCGGCGCGCGGTACCAGTAGATCTCGCCGACGGTGAGGCCGTAGCCGACGAGGTCGAGATTGCCGTCGCCGTCAATGTCGGCCGCCTCGAGCCAGTACCCGTCGCGGAGGAAGTCGGCGACGGTTTCGGACCCGAATACGGGCTCCGTGACCGCCAAGGTCAGGGTGCTGTCCATGGATGCATCACGAGTGCTCATGCGAGTGCGCCTTTCGTTCAGAGGTCGGGATGGCGTGCCGGTCGGTCGGGGGTTCGGCGGATTCCATTGCGCCACCGCGGTGTCTGGCCCTGGCTCTCGCGGAGGCCATCAGCGCCACCGCGACCGCGGCCAGCATCGCGCCCACGTAGAGGGGAGACGTGTAGCCGTAGCCCGCGCCGATAGCGACCCCGCCGAGCCAGGCACCGAGAGCGTTGCCGATGTTGAAGGCGGAGATGTTCACGCCCGACGCGAGCGTCGGTGCGGTCGACGCGAAGTGGAGGACGCGCATCTGCATCCCAGGGACCGACGCAAACCCGACAGCACCCAGCGCGAACAGCCCGAGCCCGGCTCCCCAGGGCGATCCCACGACCGCGGTGAAGCCGAGAAGGACGACGGTCAACAGGCTGAGCAGCACGAGCAGCGCGCTGTCCAGGTTCCGATCTGCGACGCGTCCGCCGACGAGGTTGCCCACGAAAAGGCCGGACCCGAACAGCACCAGCATCCACGGGATGGCCGATTCGGCGAGGCCGGACACCTCAGTGAGAAGCGGCGCGACATAGGTGAAGGCTCCAAACATCGCACCGAAGCCGAACACAGTGACCGAGATCGACAGCCAGACCTGGCCGACGCGGAAGGCGTCCAACTCGCGACGCAGCCGCCAAGCAGAGCGTTCCGCCTGGGGCTGAACGGGAATGAATGCGAGGAGTCCGACCAGGGCGAGGAGCCCGATTCCCGTGATGACCCAGAAGGTCGAGCGCCAGCCGGACAGTTGGCCGAGGAATGTCCCGAGCGGAACACCGAGGACGTTCGCGACAGTGAGCCCGAGAAACATCACCGAGATCGCCTGGGCCTTACGGTCCGGACGCACCATCGCCGCAGCGACGACGGCCCCGATCCCGAAGAATGCACCGTGGCACAGCGCGGCGACCACGCGTCCGGCCAGCATCACGCCGTAGGTCGGGGCGACTGCCGAGAGCAGGTTGCCGATGACGAAGAGGACCATGAGGCTGCACAGGACGACCTTCGGACGCATGGCCGCGGCAGCCGCGGTCACGAATACGCCGCCGAACGCGACACTAATCGCATAGCCGGATACGAGGTGCCCGGCTGTGGGGATCGAGACGGCGAAGTCTGCGGCGACCTCGGGCAGCAGGCCAAGGATGACGAACTCGGTGAGGCCGATGCCGAACCCGCCGAGCGCCAGGGCGGCCAGGCCAGCGCCGGACTGGGCCGAACGCGCGCTCATGCCACGGGGCGGAGCAGTTCGGTGGCGGTAGCAGATCCGGCCGGATCGACGCCGAGGACGAACGGTGTCACGGCCGGGCCCATGCCGAAGAAGTTCGCGATCGCCGCCACCGTGCGCCCTGTGGCGAGCCCGTCGCCGTACGGGTTGGTAGCGCTGGCCATCGTGGCGTACGCCTCGGAGTCATGCAGCAACCGCCGCACCTCGGCGACCATCTGCCCGTGCCGCCTGCTGACCAGACGCGAACTTCCGGTGAGGATCGACTCGGTCCGCTCGGTGACCTCGCGCAAGACCAGGGTGGGCTTGCCAAGCGCCGGCCCCTCCTCCTCGGCGCCGGAACTGTCGGAGACGATGATCGTGCTGCGCCGCAGCAGCCGGCAGAAGGCCAGGTACGGGAGCGGGTCGATGAGGTCGACGTTGTCGAGACCACGCAGGATCGGGACCATTACGGAGCGGACCTTCGGGTTCAGGTGCAGGGGTACGACGATGCGTGCGTCCTCGCTCCTGGCGATGTCGGCGAGCGCTTCGGCGATCTCCTGCATCGGCGTTCCGATGCTCTCCCGTCGATGGGTGGTGCTGAGGATGACCGGCCGAGGATCCTCGTCGATCCCCGCGAGCCGAGGCTCGCCGTAGTCCCGGAGGTTCTGCATGCCCCAGGCGAGCGCGTCGACAATGGTGTTCCCCGTGACGATGATCGTGCTCTCCCTTACCCCCTCGCGGATCAAGTTGGCCTGGTTGCCAGGGGTGGGCGCGAGGTGCAGCGATGCGATCTGACCGACGAGCCTTCGGTTGGCCTCCTCCGGGAACGGCGAGGCGTTGGAGCCGCTGCGTAGGCCGGCCTCGACGTGGATGACGGGGACCTGCGCGTGCATGCCGGCGATCGCCCCGGCGAGGGTCGTCGCTGTGTCACCGTGCACGAGGACGGCGTCCAGGCCGTCCAGATGTCTGCCGCCGGACAGGCCGTCGATGACTCGATGGGTGATCTCGGAGAGCGTCTGTCCGGGTCGCATGACCCGCAGGTCGACGTGCGGCGAAAGGCCGAACTCGTCAAGTGTGCTGTCCAGCATCTCCCGGTGCTGACCGGTCGAGATAAGGACCGTCTGGAACTTCGGGTCCGCTTGCAAGGCATGGATGACGGGTGCGAACTTCACGGCCTCAGGCCGGGTTCCGAAGATGACTCCGACCCGCTTCATCGTGTCGCTCCAGGTGCGCTTGCGGCTGGGTCCATTCGGCCTGCGATGGGTACAGCTGGCTCGCGTGAACCCATCCTCCTGTGATCGCCTGCCGATGGCTCCGTCTCGTGGTACTCCAGGGCCAGCCAGATGCAGTCGGTGTCCGCCCGGTATTGATGCCACGGGTAGACGAACCGGCCGTCTCGCTCGACGCAGAACGGGACCGGGCTCGTCGTCCCGGGGCTCAGTTGCTGGTCTTCGTACAGTGACGCATGGTCGGGTGACGTGAACTTCTGCATCCGCCCGTAGCCGCTGACCTGGGTGTGGACCTCGATGAATGGATGGGTGTCGTGGATGCCGCAGTCGGTCCCTGCGGGTGCGAACCAGAGGTTGGCCTTCAGGGCGAACTGTCTCCGCTCCGTGGGGAGCCCGTCCTGACGGAGGACGGCACCGACGTCGAGAGCGACCGTCCCGACGTCGTGCTGGGGCGACCTCAGCAGGACGGGGCCGCCCGCGGCGTAGAAGTCGGTCCACCCCATGTCACGCGCGATCCACTCGGTCGGCACTAGTCGTGGACGCGACAGGACGAGAACCAACTCGCCGCTCACCCGGCCGGCTGACAGGCTCGTGGAACCATATGGCGGGAGCGGAGCCGGTTGCACACCGGCGGTACTGCCGTCGCTCATCGCGAGGTTGACGACGACGGACGGCTCGGTGATCGGGACATCGGTTGCTGCATGCACGACTGACGCGCGGATCAGGTCGGTGGAGAAGGTGGCGCGTTCCCCCGTGGTCGTGGTCATGGTGCCTCCAGTTCGGCGCTTTCGGAGAGATGGGTACGACAAAGGCGGGCAAGGAAGCCTGCTCCTTTGCCCGCCGAGTCGAGTCAAACCCGGAACCGTCGCAACAACCACCCCCTGTGAGGGACAGGAGCGACGACCCGCACACGGGGCATCATCAAGTGCGCGATATCGCTACTGCGCCAGAGGTATTCGAGAGCGTCGCGGTGTATTCGCCGTCGCTATCCTGAGGCAGCGCTCGTCCTCATTGTCGGCGACCGCGATGTGAATCAGCCGGGCCGGGCGCCCGCGCCGCACCAGGAGACCGCGGCCCAGTGGCAACGGCTGCATCGTGGTTTGTGGCCACAGCGCGCCCTCCTCCAGGTCGCAACGGAGCAGCAGCGCCGGCGAACCGAGCTCTTTGGAGCCGTAGATAGAGAGGGTGGTTGAGCGCAAGGCCCGACAACCCGAGCTGCCCAGCCGCGCCTGCTCAGGCGAGGTGGGTACGGAGCCGAGCGGCAACGGCATCCGGGGTGAGGGCGGCGGTGTCGAGAACCTGGCCTCGCGACCCGTGGTCAAGGAATCGCTTCGGCAGGCCGAAGACGTCGAGGGGGACGTCGACCCCCGCGCCCTGCAGCGCGAGCCCGACCTGGGTGCCGATCCCGCCGGCGATCACGTTGTCCTCGATCACCGCGACCCGTGCCGCCGACCGAGCGAACTCGACCACCTCCATCGGCACCGGCAGGGCCCAGACCGGGTCCACGACCCGCACCCGGTAGCCCTCGGCGGCGAGCTTGCCGGCGGCGGTGAGCGCCGTGGCCGCCATCGAGCCGACCCCGACGATCAGCACGTCGACCTCGCCGGCATCGGGTTCGGCCAGCACGTCCACGCCAGCGCTGACCCGGACTGCCTCGATCGGGTCGCCGACGCTGCCCTTGGGAAACCGCACGACGGACGGGGCATCGGCGATGTCGACCGCCATCCGAACCGCGCGCGACACCTGCCGACCGTCGCGTGGTGCGGCCAGGTGGAGACCGGGAACCACACCGGTGATGGTCATGTCCCACATCCCGTGGTGTGACGCACCGTCGGGCCCGGTGACCCCGGACCGGTCGAGCACCAGCGTGACGCCGGCCTGGTGGAGTGCGCAGTCCATGAGCAACTGGTCGAAGGCGCGGTTGAGGAACGTGGAGTAGACCGCAACGACCGGATGTAGCCCACTGAACGCCAACCCGGCCGCCATGGTGAGCGCGTGCTGTTCGGCGATGCCGACATCGAAGGTGCGCTCGGGGTAGCGGTCGCCGAAGGGCTTCAGGCCGACGGGGATCATCATGGCCGCGGTGATGGCCACGATGTCCGAACGTGCTTCGCCGAGGGTCACCATCGTCTCGGCGAACTCGTCGGTCCAGCTGCGACCGCTGATCTGGAGCGGGAGGCCAGTCTCCGGGTTGATCACGCCGACCGCGTGGAATTGGTCGCCCTCGTCGTTGACGGCCGGGTCGTAGCCGCGCCCCTTCTGGGTGAGGACATGCACGAGCACCGGGCCGCCGAACGCGCGCGCTTTGCGAAGTGCGGCCTCGACGGCTTGCTCGTCGTGGCCGTCGACCGGGCCGATGTACTTCAGCCCGAGGTCCTCGAACAGACCCTGCGGGGCCACGATGTCCTTGATGCCCTTCTTGACGCCGTGCAGGGTTTCGTACACGGCTCCGCCGACCACCGGGGTGCGGGCGAGCGTGTGCTTACCCCAGTCCAGGAACCGCTCATAGCCGCGGGTGGTGCGCAGCGTGGCCAGGTGGTCGGCGAGGCCCCCGCGGGTCGGCGCGTACGAGCGTTCGTTGTCATTGACCACGATCACGAGCGGCAGGTCGGGCTCGGCGGCAATGTTGTTGAGCGCCTCCCAGGCCATCCCCCCGGTGAGCGCGCCGTCGCCGATCACCGCCACGGTGTGCCGGTTCTGCTCGCCGCCGATCACTCGCCCGGCAGCGATGCCGTGCGCCCAGGACAGGGATGACGAGGCGTGCGAACTCTCGACCACGTCGTGCACGGACTCGGCACGGCTGGGGTACCCGGAGAGTCCGCCATGCGCACGGAGCCCGGCGAAGTCGCGGCGGCCGGTGAGCAGCTTGTGCACGTAGGTCTGGTGACCGGTGTCGAACACGATGGAGTCGAGCGGACTGTCGAACACCCGATGCAGCGCGATGGTGAGTTCGACGACGCCCAGGTTCGGTCCGAGATGCCCACCGGTGCGGGAGACCTCCGTGACCAGGAAGTCGCGGATCTCCTGAGCGAGGGCTGGCAACAGGCCCACCGAGACGACTTTGACATCCTCGGGGCTGCGGATGCTCTGCAGCAGGCTCACCGGTGCCGACCTCCTGAGTGGGGCGAACTCGTCGACGACGGCGCCGACGACCCGTCAACGGGTGCAATGAGTCTAGGTGTTCCACTCAGGCCAGCGAGATCGTGCTCGACCGCTGTCCAGGGCTGCGGCCGACCCGCAGCCCGACAGCCGATCAGATAATCGTGCATTATGTTGTCCATCACGGAACGTTCTCTATCGACCTCACCTCGCGGATGAAGGACCAATGACAAGCGACACCTCCACCACGCCGACCAGCCCGGCCCTGCGCCCACCGCGCGCCGGCCGCTCGCACGGCCAGTGGGCGGTCGACGGTCCCGCACCGCTGAACGCCAACGAGGTGTGGAAGCAGCAGGACGGCGGGCTGAACGTCCGTGAGCGGATCGAACAGGTCTACAGCCGTGAGGGCTTCGGGTCCATCCCGCCGGAGGACCTCAGTGGCCGGTTCCGCTGGTGGGGCCTCTACACCCAGCGCCGGCCCGGTATCGACGGCGGCCGCACCGCTCAACTTGACGACACCGAACTCTCTGACGAGTACTTCATGCTCCGGGTCCGCATCGACGGCGGCGCACTCACGCTCGCACAGCTGCGCGTGCTCGCGGAGATCTCCACCGAGTTCGCGCGTGGCACCGCAGACATCAGCGATCGCCAGAACATCCAGTACCACTGGATCCGCGTCGAAGACGTGCCCGAGATCTGGCGTCGTCTCGAAGCGGTCCGCCTGCAGACCACCGAAGCCTGCGGTGACACGCCGCGGGTCGTGCTTGGCAGCCCGCTCGCCGGTATCGCGGCCGACGAGATCCTTGACCCCACACCGGTGATTGACGAGATCACCCGCCGCTTTGTCGGCGACCCCGAACTCGCCAACCTCCCCCGCAAGTTCAAATCGGCGGTCACCGGCCATCCGAGCCTCGACGTCGTCCACGAAATCAACGACGTCTCGCTCGTCGGGGTCGTCCACGCCGAGCTCGGGGCGGGCTACGACCTGTGGGTCGGCGGGGGCCTGTCCACGGCGCCACGACTGGCCGAGCGGCTCGGGGTGTTCGTGGCGCCCGACCAGGCCGCGGACGTCTGGCACGGCGTCATCCGCATCTTCCGCGACTACGGCTACCGGCGTCTGCGCACCAAGGCGCGGCTGAAGTTCCTCCTCGCCGAATGGGGTGCGGAGAAGTTTCGCGAGGTGCTGGAGCGGGACTACCTCGGATACCCGCTGCCGGACGGCCCCGCGCCGGCGCGGCCCACCGGTCCTGGCGACCACGTCGGCATCCACCCGCAGAAGGACGGCCGACACTACGTCGGTGCCGCACCGACCGTCGGCCGGGTCAGCGGCGAGATCCTCGCCGGCATCGCCGACCTCATGGCCGCGGCCGGCAGCGACCGGCTCCGCCTCACCCCACACCAGAAGTTGGTCGTGCTCGACGTGCCGCCGGATGCCGTGCCGTCCCTGGTCGCGGGGCTCGAGACTCTCGGCCTGGCCACCGCGCCCAGCCCGTTCCGCCGCAACACCATGGCGTGCACCGGTATCGAGTACTGCAAGCTCGCGATTGTCGAGACCAAGGCCACGGCAGCCGCTGCCGTGACCGAACTCGAGCGCCGGCTCGCCGACGTCATCGGGCAGCTCGACTCACCGGTCACCCTCAACGTCAACGGCTGTCCGAACTCGTGCGCTCGCGTCCAGGTCGCCGACATCGGGCTCAAGGGGCAACTCGTGGCGGTCGACGGCGAGCAACATCCCGGCTTCCAGGTCCACCTTGGCGGTGGCCTGGCGTCAGCCCACCGCGACGAAGCCGGCCTCGGTCGCACCGTCCGAGGCTTGAAGGTGACGGCGACCGAACTTCCCGACCTGGTCGAGCGGATGGTGCGCCGCTGGCTCGACCAACGCGTCGGTACCGAGACCTTCAGCCAGTGGGTCCATCGTGTCGATGAGAAGGAGCTCACATGACCGTCACTGCCGCCCGTACTCGTCGGGCCGCTCCGGAGTTGCGTGCGCTCGCTATGGCCGGCAGCCGCGAGTTGGGCCCCGATGCCACTGCCGACGATGTCGTGGCGTGGGCAGCGAGTGCCTTTCCGGAACGGCTCGCCGTCGCCTGCAGCATGTCGGATGCCGTCCTGCCGCATCTGGTCTCGCAGCACGTACCCGGCGTCGATGTGCTCTTTCTCGATACCGGGTACCACTTCGCCGACACCTACGGAACCCGAGACCGGGTGGCGCACGAGTTGGACGTGCGCGTCGTGGACGTCCGCCCCGACCTCACCGTGGCCGAGCAGGATGCCGCGCACGGGCCGCGGTTGCACGACCGTGACCCGGCTGCGTGCTGCCGGATGCGCAAGGTCGAACCATTACGCCGGGCGCTTGGCGACTACGAAGCCTGGTTCTCCGGAGTCCGGCGCGACGAGG
The DNA here is from genome assembly GCA_051657745.1 of Dermatophilaceae bacterium. Taxonomy (GTDB): domain Bacteria; phylum Actinomycetota; class Actinomycetes; order Actinomycetales; family Dermatophilaceae; genus JBOFLG01. The sequence goes on from JBOFLG010000093.1 coordinate 36,448, forward strand.
CCCCCAGCCGCGCCGGTACCCCGCTGGTCACCTTTGACGAACAGGGTGGACTGGTCAAGATCAACCCGCTCGCGACGTGGAACCAGGACGCTGTCGTCAGCTACGCCACCACCCACCAGGTGCCGCTGAACCTGCTTCTCTCGGACGGCTATCCGTCGATCGGCTGCTCCCCCTGCACGGTCCGGGTCGAACCCGGCGCCGACCCGAGGTCTGGTCGCTGGGCCGGCCTCTCAAAGACCGAGTGCGGGATCCACCAATGACCGTCACCGAGCTGACCCACCCGGCTGGCCCGAGCGGACGACCGGGTGGCGCTCCACTTCCAGAGGTCACTCAGCTCGACGTCCTGGAGAGCGAGGCGATCCTCGTCATCCGCGAGATCACTGCCGAGCTTGAGCGGCCGGTGCTGCTGTTCAGCGGCGGCAAGGACTCGGTGGTGATGCTTCATCTGGCCGCGAAGGCGTTCTGGCCGGCCCCCGTCCCGTTCCCGGTGCTGCATGTCGACACCGGCCACAATTTCCCTGAAGTTCTCGCCTACCGCGATGCCACGGTGGAACGCCTCGGGCTGCGTCTCGAGGTCGCCCGGGTCCAGGAGTGGATCGACGACGGCCGGCTGCACGAGCGGCCCGACGGCACCCGCAATCCCCTGCAGACGCTGCCGTTGCTCGACGCCATCACCCGGCACCGTTTCGACGGCGTCTTCGGCGGCGGCCGCCGTGACGAGGAGAAGGCCCGCGCCAAGGAACGCATCGTCAGCCTGCGCGACGACTTCGGCCAGTGGGACCCCAAGAACCAGCGCCCTGAACTGTGGAACCTGCTCAACCCGCGACACCGGCCGGGCGAGCACGTGCGCGCCTTCCCGCTGTCGAACTGGACCGAACTCGACGTGTGGCGGTACGTCGAGCAGGAAGGGATCAAGCTGCCGTCCCTGTACTACGCCCACGAGCGTGACGTGGTCCAGCGCGACGGCATGCTGCTGGCCACCGGCCCGTGGTCGACGCCGCGTCCGGGCGAGGTCGTCGAGCGCCGCCGAGTGCGGTACCGCACGGTCGGCGATATGTCGTGCACCGGCGCCGTCGACAGCGATGCGTCATCCGTGGCCGATGTCGTCGCCGAGGTCGCCGCGTCGACCCTCACCGAACGCGGCGCTACCCGCGCTGATGATCGAATCTCGGAGGCCGCGATGGAGGACCGCAAGAAAGAGGGCTACTTCTGATGACCCGCACCACCGTCGGCCATGCCGCACATCGTGCGTTCACGTCCGCGCCCAAGGCTCGGCGACAAGCCGGCACGCAGGCCCCACGATGAGCACGCTGCTTCGTCTGGCGACCGCTGGCTCGGTCGATGACGGGAAGTCCACTCTGGTTGGGCGGCTGCTGCATGACAGCAAGTCGGTGCTCACCGACCAGCTCGACGCCGTGGAACGGGTCAGCCGCGACCGGGGCCTCACCTCGGCAGACCTCGCGCTGTTGACCGACGGGCTGCGTGCGGAGCGTGAGCAGGGCATCACCATCGATGTGGCCTACCGGTACTTCACCACGACCCGGCGCTCGTTCGTGCTCGCCGACTGCCCAGGCCACGTGCAATACACCCGCAACACGGTCACCGGGTCGTCGACCGCCGACGCCCTCGTGCTGCTCGTCGATGCACGCAAGGGCGTGCTCGAGCAGACCCGCCGCCACCTCGCCGTCGCCGCCCTGATGCGCGTACCGCAGGTGGTCGTCGCGGTGAACAAGGTCGACCTGGTCGACCACAGCGAGGAGGTGTTCGCCGCGGTCTGTGACGAGGTCCGGTACATCGGTCGTGAACTCGGCATCCCCGACCCGCACGCGGTGCCGGTTTCTGCGCTGCATGGCGACAATGTCGTCGACCGGTCACCGGCGACCCCGTGGTACGCCGGCCCGTCGTTGCTCGAACTGCTCGAGACTCTCGACGCGGGCAGCGATGCGGCGCACGAGCCCTTCCGGATGCCGGTACAGCTGGTTATCCGGCCGCAGCACGCGGCGCGCTCAGCCGAGCATGTGGAGTACCGCGGCTACGCGGGACAACTCGCGTCCGGCTCGGTGCGCATTGACGACGAGGTGGTCGCCCTGCCATCGGGCACCCGGACCCGCGTCGTCGGGATCGACCTCGGCGAGAAGCCGCTCGGCATCGCTGTCGCACCGCAGTCGGTGACGCTGCGACTGGCCGACGACATCGACGTGAGCCGCGGTGACGTCATCGTCGCCGCCGAGTGCCCGGCACCGCTGCGGCAGGAGGTGCCGGCGCTGGTCTGCTGGCTTGGCGACGCCCCACTGCATCCCGGAGCCCGGCTGCTCGTGAAGCACGGTACGCGAACCGTGCGCGGGCTGGTGCAGTCCATCGACGGTCGGCTGGATCTTGACGAACTCCGTCTGTGTCCGACAGATCGCCTCTCGCTCAACGATATTGGGCGAGTCACCGTCCGGTTTGCGACGCCGCTACCGGTCGAGCCCTATGCGGAGTCCCGACGGGGCGGCGCGTTCCTCCTCGTCGATGAGCACGACGGACGCACTCTCGCCGCGGCGATGGCCGACGCCGTCGCGCCGGGCGAACACTGACCCGTCGCCGACGCGCTT
>JBOFLG010000094.1:0-4017 GCA_051657745.1 Dermatophilaceae bacterium
CGAACTGCCACTGCAGTGCGGCCTTCATCGCCACCTCGACCGACACCGATCCCGAGTCGGCGAGGAAGACGTGCGTCAGGGGGGCGGGCGTCATCCGCACCAACCGCTCCGCCAGCGCGACGGCAGGTTCGTGGGTCAGCCCGCCGAACATCACGTGCGCCATCCGGCCCAGCTGGCCACGGGCCGCCGCGTCGAGCTCGGGCACCTGGTAGCCGTGGATCGCGCACCACCACGACGACATCGCATCGACAACCTCACGGTGGCCGCCGTCGCGACCCCGGAGCCGGAGCCGTACGCCCGACGCCGACTCCACCAGATATGGGTCACCCGGCGTCAGCGCCGACGAGTACGGGTGCCAGACATGCTCGCGGTCGAAGGCCAGCACGGCGTCTGCCCGTACGCCGGCATCACGCGGGTCGTCCGGATGGAGCGAGAAGGGGGAGGGCATCGCCGCTCATTCTGCCGGGGTGCTGCGCGGTGTGACGGTGCGCGGGTCGGTACCCCTCGGAACGCGGGTCGTGCGGGGTCGGCGTCAGCCGGGCTGGCTCCCGTGGGCGGCCTCGGCGAGCCGGGTGACGAGTTTGCCCACCTCGGCATCCACCCCGGCGTCGGCGATCCGGCCGTTCTCGAACGCCTCGTACGCGGACCCGATGCCGACGGTGTCGTCGATGACCTCGGCCCCGGCGGTCCGGAGCACCTTGACCGCATCCTCGCGAGCCCACTGGGCGCCACGAGGCGACGCGCTCGCGCCGATCACCGCGGCTGGCTTACCGGCAATCGACGCCGCGTCACGAGGCCGAGACGCCCAGTCGACCGCGTTCTTGACGGCGCTCGACATCGACCCGTTGTACTCCGGCGTGACGAGCAGCAGACCATCAGCCTCGGCGATCGCCCGGCGCAGCTCGCGCACACTCTCGGGCAGGTGGTCGTCATGGTCGAGGTCCTCGGAGTAGTGCGGCAGGTCGGCCAGCGCGTCGAACACCGTGGCCGTGGCGCCGTCGGGGAGGTGGGTCAGCGCCACCTCGGCGAGTTGGCGATTGGTGGATGCAGCGCGGAGACTGCCGACAAGGGCCAGAACGTTCACAGGACACTCCAAGGACTCGGTTGGACGGTGCGGGCGAGCGGGGCATGACTATCGGGCGTGGTGACGAGCGGGGACGGATGACGGGATCGGACGGATGACGAGCGGGGACGGATGACGGGATCGGACGGATGACGAGCGGGGACGGATGACGGGATCGGACGGATGACTGCTGGTCGGACGACGGGATCGGACGGATGGCGAGCGGGGCGGATGGTGATGACGGTCGAACCGGCATGCACCAGAGGACCATTCCCGCCGGGCCGGAGGAGCCGCGCTGCTCCCGTCTGGCCCCCGCCCTGTCGAGTGTGCCCGAGGCGCGCGGGCCGCTCGGTGATCCCGACGAAGTTCGGCATTCTCGACGTCAGCACCAGGTGGCCTGCTCAACGGTGCCATGCCGCGAGCAGGTGGCGGTCCAGGCACCTGGGGTGACCTGAACCGTCATCCGGCGGCGACACTGCGCGCAGTAGCGCGGCGGCTCCAGGCGAGCTCGGACCGCGCATGCCGCGTGGTCGACGCCCCGGGTCCCGCGATCGCGCTCCGGGTCGCCATCCGCGGCCTGAGCAGATGGCGTCGGCCCCCCACACTGGCCGCACCACGGGCCCGGCGAGTCGGGGTGCCCGCGGGCCGGGCCGGCTACCACGGACCCTGCGTCATCCATCGAGGGCGCCGCGTCAGAAAGTCTCGCCGAGGGCGCGCACCGGCATCGACAGTTCGTCGAGCAGCGCGAGATCTTCGCCGGGGTCGCGACCGAGGGTGGTGAGGTAGTTGCCGACGATGACCGCGTTGATGCCGCCGAGCAGCCCGTCGCGGGTGCCGAGATCACCAAGGGTCAGTTCGCGGCCGCCGGCGTACCGCAGGATGGTGCGCGGCATCGCCAACCGGAACGCCGCCACGGCTCGCAGCGCGTCGTTCGCCGACATCGGTTCGAGGTCACCGAACGGAGTACCCGGCCGTGGGTTGAGGAAGTTGAGCGGCACCTCGTGCGGGTCGAGTTCGGCGAGTTGGGCGGCGAGTTCGGCGCGCTGCTCCAGGCTCTCGCCCATGCCCACCAGACCGCCGCAGCACAGCTGCATCCCCGACTCGCGCACCATCAGGCAGGTCTCCCAGCGTTCGTCGAAGGAGTGCGTGGTGACCACTTGCGGGAAGTACGACCGCCCGGCCTCGAGGTTGTGGTTGTACCGGTGCACGCCCATGTCGACGAGGTCGTCAACCTGCTCGCGGGTGAGCATCCCGAGCGACGCGGCGACCTGGATGTCGACCGCCGCCCGGATCGCCGTGACGCCCTCGCGCATCTGCTGCATCAGTTTCTGGTCGGGGCCCCGCACTGCGGCAACGATGCAGAACTCGGTGGCACCGGTGGCTGCGGTCTCTTTCGCGGCCCGCACCAGTTCCGGGATGTTGAGCCACACCGACCGCACCGGGGACGTGAACTGCCCACTCTGCGAACAGAAGTGGCAGTCCTCGGGGCAGCCGCCAGTCTTCAGCGAGACGATTCCCTCGACCTCGACGCTCGGGCCCTGGTACGTCATCCGCACCTCGTGAGCCAGGCCGAGCAGGTGCGGCAGCGTGTCGTCATCGGTGCGTAGCACCTCGAGCACCTGCTCCTCGGTGAGCCCGACGCCGCGGCCGAGTACCTGCTCGCGCGCGATCTCGAGGATGCCGGTGCCGGTCGTTGATGCCGTCATGGCGGCGATTCTCCCGCACGGATGACGCGCCGCGCCCGGTGGCCCAGATGTGCGGCGCGTCATCCGACTTCGCCGCGCACGACCGTGCGGGGCTGATGCTTGGCACGGGAACCTTCACCTCCGTCCCGGAACCGTTCCGTGGCGATGCTGAAGGTTCTCGCACCAAGCGAGGAGGCCGAGGGGGCGGTCAGCTGAGGAACTGGCCGAGACCGCCCTGGCTGCTGCTACCACCGGCCTGGTGGCCGCCGGCGCCCACCGACTCGCTCGGCTGCACGAGCACGTAGCCCTGGCCGCCGAACGCCATCTGCAGCATCTCGCCGGTGCCGCCGCGGATCATCGAGCCGATGCCCCCAGAGTCGACCCGAATATCCATCGAGACCCCGGAGGTCCACAGCACCACCGCCTGCGCATCGGCGAACGTCGGCGACGAGGCCACGTCGAGCGCCACCGGCTCGCCCTCGGTGGTCACCGCAACGTACCCGGTACCGCGCAGCGACACGTTGTAGAGGCCGCCGGTCATCGCGCCGCCGCGAGCCTGGATGCGGTGGATGTCCCACTGGATCGAGCTGGAGAACGCGAGCACGTTATTGCCGTTGACCGAGAGCGAGTCGTTCTCCAGGTACATCACCTGAATCTCGGACGCGAAGTCGGCGACGAACAGCTCGCCGTTGCCCGCGCACTGCATCATCTTCACGCCCTCGCCGGTGGCCGCCGCCTTGAGCATCTTGCCGAGCCCGCCGGAGCCCTTGTTCTGGAACCGTACGTCCCCCTGGTAGGCGACCATCGAGCCGGTCTTGGCCCACACCTCGCCGTACTTCATGTCGATGCGCAGCATCTTCTTGTTCTGCAGCGTGAACGGGTCCTGAGAGGATTTCTCGGTGAAGTCCTGGAACAGCGAGCCGTGAATCGGCATCCGTATCTCCTTGTCGTGCGGGCGGCCCCACGCCCCGAGTGGGCAGGGGTCCTGCGCCGCGCTGGTGGCCAACGCTAGGCGCAACGCCTATCCGGGTCCTAGGGTTTCTTGGGACGCGGTTTCGCGCCGACCCGGATGTGGCGCGGTTCCGCACCGACGGATGACGTTGCACCCGACCACCGGGGGTGACGTGACGCTCCACCCACGGAGGCAGAGATGAGTTTCTTCGAACGGGCCAAGGCGGCCGCGACCGACCTCGCGGCCAAGGCCGACCAGGCGATGGCGAACGCGGGGGTGAACACTCCGGGAGCGGCCGGTGGCTCGCCGGACCGGGC
>JBOFLG010000095.1:0-3552 GCA_051657745.1 Dermatophilaceae bacterium
GTGCCGGGGACCGTGGAGTTGGCGGTGGCGTGTGCCCGGCTCGCGCCGGCAGTCGACGCCCTGGTCGCTCTCGGGGTCGTGGTGCGCGGCGGCACACCGCACTTCGACTACGTCTGCCAGAGTGCGACATTCGGCCTCACCGAGGTCGCGGTGCGCACCGGCGTGCCGGTCGGGTTCGGCGTGCTCACCTGCGACACCGACGAGCAGGCCCGGGACCGGGCCGGCCTCCCCGGGTCCAGGGAGGACAAGGGCCACGAAGCGGCCACCGCCGCGGTCGCCACCGCAGTGACGCTCGGCCAGGTGGCGCCACTCGCCACCTCCGCTGTCCCGCCCCATGCCGAAACCTGGGGCGAGGCACCCTGAATGTCGCGGTCACTGGCTCCAGGATCCGGTGTCTCATGCACCTGGTCGGATGCCGCGGCCCGCCCCGTACCCTGGTCTCTCGTGAAGACGTTCGACGGCCTCTTTGCCGAACTGGCCGACCGTGCCCGAACCCGCCCGGCCGGGTCGGGTACCGTCGCCGCACTCGACGCCGGCGTGCACCAGATCGGCAAGAAGGTGGTCGAGGAAGCCGCCGAGGTCTGGATGGCGGCCGAGCACGAAGGTCGCGAGCGCACCGCCGAGGAGATCTCGCAGTTGCTCTACCACCTGCAGGTGCTGATGCTTGCCACCGACCTCACCCCGGACGACATCTACCGGCACCTGTAGCCCGGCGGCCAGACGTCGTCGACACCGCACCGACACCCCGCGAGGAATCATCACCGTGCTCCGCATTGCCGTCCCGAACAAGGGCTCGCTCGCCGAACCGGCGGCTGCCATGTTGCGCGAGGCCGGCTACCGGACCCGGCGCGACGCCAAGGAACTCGTCGTGGCCGACCCGGTCGGCGGCGTCGAGCTGTTCTACCTGCGCCCGCGGGACATCGCGGTCTACGTCGGCTCGGGGATCATCGACTGCGGCGTCACCGGCCGCGACCTGCTCCTCGACTCCGGCTCGGCCGCCGTGGAAATGATGCAGCTCGGGTTCGGCGAGTCGACGTTCCGGTTCGCGGCCCGGGCCGGCACGGCATCCGCCGTGGCCGACCTCGCCGGACGCCGGGTCGCCACCAGTTACGCCGGCCTGGTCGAGAAGCACCTCGCCAGCCACGGGGTGGTGGCCGAGGTGGTCCGGCTCGACGGCGCGGTCGAGACCGCGATCACCCTGGGGGTGGCCGATGCGGTGGCCGACGTCGTCGAGACCGGCAGCACGTTGCGCTCGCAGGGGCTGACGGTGTTCGGTGACCCGATTCTGCGCAGCGAGGCCGTGCTGGTGCGCCGGGAGGGCAGCGAGGAGACCGCCGGTATCGAGGTGCTGCGGCGCCGGCTGCTCGGCGTCATCACCGCGCGGCACTACGTGATGCTCGACTACGACGTCCCTGCGGCCCTGGTCGACTCCGCCTGCGCGATCACCCCTGGGCTCGAATCACCCACTGTCTCACCGCTGCAGAACGCCGAGTGGATGGCGGTACGGGCCATGGTGCCGCGCGTGTCGACCAACGCGGTGATGGACGAACTCTACGAGCTTGGTGCCCGCGCCATCCTGGTCACCGACATCGCCGCCTGCCGGCTGTGAGCGACACCGACGGCCGACCGTTCCGTCCACGACGTGGCCGGTCAGTCCCGCTGGCGGCTGCCGGAGCGGCGACGCTGATCTGCGCCGGTGTGGGTGCTGGCATGGTGCGTGCGGGAGCGTGGGGCCCCACCGACCTGGTGGCGATGCTGGCGTTCGGAGCCCTGATCACGGGGTTCCTCCTGCGGTACGCGGTGATCCGGGCAGTACCGACCGAGGCCGGGCTCGTCGTACGCAACCTGTTCCTCACCCGCACCGTGCGGTGGCCCGACATCGTGGCGGTGCTGTTCCCGGATGGCGATCCGTGGGTGAGCGTCGAACTTGCCGATACCGACGTGGTCGCCGTCATGGCGGTGCAGCGAGCCGACGGCGAGTACGGGCGCGCCGAGGCCCGCCGCCTCGCCGCGCTGGTCGCCGCCCGCAGTGGTGCGCACCACCACCAGGACCGCCACGAGGGCAGGTCCGACCCGGGGGCGAGCTGAGGCGCCTCATCGCGGGCGCGGTCGCCGTCGGGCCGTGCCGCAGGTCGTTCAGTATCGAGTGCAGGTGCACCCGCGGCACCCGTGCGCCGCCACCTGGGCGACGACGGTCGTCATCCGCCCGTTTCGAGCACGAGGTCAGCGGCGCCGCGGGCGTCGAACCGGGCGAGCAGCGCCGCCTCCTGAGCGGCCCAGCGCTCCCAGTGCGGAGCGTACGTCGCGCCGTCACGAGCCAGCGCGCGGTCTTTGCGGATGGCGTCCGGCGCCTCGAGCCACACCCGCACCTGGGCCAGCTCGCCGGCCCGCCCGTGCAACGCACCGACGCCCTCGACGACGACCATTCCGCAGGCCGGGAGCGGGCGCACCGGGCCCGGCCGGCCGCGCACCCAGCTCCAGGTCGGCACCGCGGCCTGCTCGCCGCGCCACAGCGGTTCGAGCACGGAGGTGAGCAGCAACTCGACCCCAGCAGCGAGCCCGTCCCAGCCCGGGTAGAGCGCATCCATCCGGACCACCTGTGCGCCGAGATGCCGCGCGATCGCGGTGGCGAGTGAGGACTTGCCCGAACCGCTGCGCCCGTCGACCGCGACCACCAGCACCCCGCCCGGACCGGGCGGCGCTGCGCGGGCGGCGCGCACCACGGCGTCGACCTGGCTGGGGTCGGTGACACGGCGATCCCCGGGCAGCATGGGCGCGAGCGTAGCCACCCACCGCGCCGGAGGTCGGCTCCAGCACGGCTGCTCTCGGGAGGTCGCATCAGCCCAGTGTCGCGGACCGTCCGGCCAGCACATGGAGTGCGGGTCAGCACGGGTGGCTGGGTACCATTGTGGCCGTGGCGGTGTCGGTGCGCGTGATCCCCTGCCTGGATGTCGATGCGGGTCGGGTGGTCAAAGGGGTCAACTTCGCAAATCTTCGGGATGCCGGTGATCCGGTCGAGTTGGCCAGGCGCTACGGCGAGCAGGGCGCCGACGAGCTGACATTCCTTGACGTCACGGCTAGTTCCGCCGACCGCGCCACCACGTACGACATCGTCGCGCGCACTGCCGAGCAGGTCTTCATCCCGCTCACCGTCGGCGGGGGAGTGCGCACCGTCGATGACGTCGACCGGCTGCTGCGAGCCGGGGCCGACAAGGTCGGGGTCAACACCGCGGCGATCGCCCGCCCGCAGTTGATTGCCGAGATCGCCGACCGGTTCGGCGCCCAGGTGCTGGTGCTGTCCGCCGACGTGCGTCGCCGCCGCGACGAGAACGGTTGCGCGACAGGCGGGTTCGAGGTGACGACGCACGGCGGGCGCAGTGGCAGTGGCCTCGATGCGGTCGAGTGGTGCGCCCGGGCCGAGCGGCTTGGCGCTGGCGAGATCCTGCTCAACTCGATGGATGCCGATGGCACCGAGAACGGCTTCGATCTCGAGTTGATCCGGGTCGTGCGCGCCGAGGTGGCTGTGCCGGTCGTGGCCAGCGGCGGCGCCGG
>JBOFLG010000096.1:0-13413 GCA_051657745.1 Dermatophilaceae bacterium
CATCCCACAACGCCGCGCGCGCTCGCGGGTGGGCGGCCCGGTCGACCAGCGCTGCGGCCTGGGCCGCCTGGTCCGCGCCGAACAGGTGCGCCACACCGTTCTCGGTCACCACGGCGCTGGGCTGGAACGACGTGACCGGCTCGTCGAGCACCGGCACCACCGTCGAGACATCGGCCCGCGGGTGCCAACTGCGCAGCGCGAGCAGCGCGCGCCCGCCGCGCGAGTGCAGCGCCCCGACGATGAAGTCGGTCTGCCCGCCGTAGCCGGAGTACACGCGGCCGCCGACCCGGGACGCGTTGGCCTGGCCGTAGAGGTCGACCTCGAGCGCGGTGTTGAGGCTCGTCATCGCCGGGTTGGCCGCGATGAGCGCCGGGTCGTTGACCTTCTCGGTGCGCAGCATCCGGATCCGCGGGTTGTGGTGCACGTGCGCGTACAGCTCCGGTGAACCCACACAGAACGATGACGTCACCGGCCGGTCCAGGTCGAGGGCGCCGGCTCGCTCGAGCACGAGCAACCCGTCGGAGAACATCTCGGTCCACAGCCCCAGGCTGCGATGCCCGGTGAGGCCGCCCACGGCGGCGTCGGGGATCGCGCCGATGCCGGTCTGAATCGTCGCTCCATCGACAACGAGCGCCGTAACCCGTTCGGCCACAGCCAGACTCGCTTCATCAGCGGCCAGCGTCGCCGGTGCCGGGAGCGGCGCGTCGAGCTCGACCGCGAGGTCGACCAGTTCGACGGGCACCTGCGCATCGCCGTAGGTATGCGGCATCCGCGAGTTCACGACCGCCACGACCAGCCCGCCGCGAGCCCGGCAGGCCTCGATCGCCGCCGGCAGCACATCAACCTCGATACCCAGGCTCAGGTGGCCGCGTTCCGGCGGGGCGCAGTGCGCGACGACCACGTCCGGAGGGGTGGCGCCGGCGAACAGGAGCGGCACGGTCGACAGCCGGGCCGGGTGGTAGGCCAGGCCCGGATGACGCCGCATCCCCGACCCCACGAACGGGGTCTCCGCCACCACCCCGGCCCGATCCGGCACTCCTGCAGCGGCGTTGAGCATCCAGATCCGATAGGCCGCGAGCGCCCGGTCGACCACCTCCACCACCGGCCATGGGGTAGCCGCGTTGCCGCTGACCACGATCCGCGGCACGCCAGGCAGCGCCGCGAACCGACGCTCAAGCTGGCCCAGGCCGATCACCCTCATCGACCCAGTTCAGTGGCATCGGGCCCGGGAGTTCAGGGCCGAAAGTCCCTGGGCACTCGCGCCACCGCGACCGACGCTGGGAACGGATGCCGAGCCACCCAGGCCCGGCAGGCGACCAAGGAGGCCTTCGATGTCGACGACGTCCGTCACCGAACAGACCGTCCCGATGACCAGCACCAGCCGCCCGGTGGTGGTCGGAGTGGACGGGAGCACCGCGAGCCGGGCCGCGCTCGCCTGGGCGATCCAGGAGGCCGCGTCCGCAGGCCGACCGTTACATGTCGTGCATGCCCATCCGGTCCAGGCGCAGTGGCCCGACCACTACGGGGTGATGTCGGCACCGCCACCACCCCGCGAGGACACCGTGCTCGTCGATGCCGTCGCCACGGCAGGCGACCTCGCCGACCACCATGGGGTCGTCGCCACCAGCACCTGGGGCAGCGGGTCGGCGTTCCTGGTGGAGGCGTCCGCCGAGGCGTCGATGGTGGTCGTGGGCGCACCGCACCATGGCGCGGTTGGCAGCGCGGTGCTCGGCTCCACCGCGGTCGACGTCGCCGCCCGCGCGCTCAGCCCCGTGGTCGTGGTCCGCGCCGACCGGCCGGTCACGACCGTGAGCCGAGGTGTCGTCGTGGGCGCGGACGGCTCGGACGCGAGCCGGCCGGCGATCGAGGAGGCGTTCCGCCGGGCCGACCGGCTGGGCCTCCCGGTCACCGTGGTCCACGCCTGGTATCTGGACTACGTCGGGCCGGGCCTTCTTCCGCCCGACGTGGATGCCGAACGCCGCCGCCTCCGCGAGCAGGAACGTGCGCTCGTCGCCGACACCGTGGCAGCCGTCGCGTCCCGATACCCGGGCGTCACAGTGCAGCAGGAGGTGGTCAACGGGGACCCGGTGCGAGTACTCACCGAGGCGTCGAGTGGCGCCGAGGTCGTCATCGTCGGCAGTCATGGCCGCGGCGAGGTGAGCGGGTTGCTGCTCGGCTCGGTCAGCCAGGGGCTGATTCGGCACACCTCGTGCCCGGTGATGGTCGTCCGTCCCGGGACGGAGTCGCGATGAGCGGGGACGCGGTGCCACCGACCGACCACAGCGGGCTGCGCGTCGTCGAGACCGGGGAGTGCTATCGGCTGCTGCGGTCGGTGCCGCTGGGCCGCTTCGCCTTCGACCTGCACGGCGAACTGTGCGTGCTCCCGGTGGTGCACGTCGTCGACGGGATCACTATCTGCTTCCGCACCGCCGGCGCCTCCAAGCTCACCGCCGCCGTCAACCAGGACCGGGTCGCGTTCGAGGCCGACTCCTACCACGCGGAGCGCTGGTCCGGCTGGAGCGTGCTCGTGCAGGGCACCGCCGAGGTCGTCTCGGAGCCGCTCGCGGTGCGCCGACTCGAGGAGATCGCGCCACCGTGGTGGCTCCCCGGTTCGGCCGACGAGACGACCTGGATCCGGGTACGGCCGCTGTCCGTCACGGGGCGGACGCTCGGATGACGACGCCGCGCACCCCGCGCGCGGTGGCCGCGACATCGCGGGCCAGGCGGCGGTCGTTCGGGGGGATCCGGGGGGGGCGGAGCCCCCCGGACGGCGTCATCCGGCCCGGTGACCCCGTACACGGTGACGACCCCCTCCTCGACGACGACGCCCCACTCCGGGTGGCCGATCTCGGCCACCTCGCGCTCGAGCCCGGCGCGGATGACGTCGTCCGGTGTCGTGAAGGCGGCGAGCACCTCGCTGCGACTGAGTACCCCGACGAGACGTCCGGCGTCGTCGACCACCGGCACCGACTTCCAGCCGTGCCTCGCCATCTCGGCGGCGACGTCGATGACGTCCGCGGTCTCCACCGTGGTGCCCACCTCGCGGATCATCACCTCCTCGACGAAGCGCGGCAGCGGCGGGGTCGACGACGCGGGGCGCAGGTGGGCGCGCGGGTCGGGCACGGCGAGCCGCCGCAGCAGGTCGGCCTCGCTGACCACCCCGACCACACAGCCCGAGCGGTCGACCACGGGGAGCGCGGTGATGCGGCGCTCCGCCATGGTGCGCACAAGGTCATCGACGGCCATGTGCGGCACGACGGTGAGTACCTCCTGCGTCATCAACTCCCGGACCAGCACGACATCCACCTCCTGCAGGCCGGCCCGACCGCCGGCACCCCCATCCTGCCCGGCCACGACAGCCACGCCACCGGTACGACCCCACGGAAGGACGCACCATGACGACCACCGGCCAGCACCGCACCGACGCCCACCCGCCCGCTGACACCGAGCATGCCGGGGGCACCACGCACGCCGGGCTGCGCTCCTGGGTCGAGGAGGTTGCCGTGGTGACCCAGCCCGACCAGGTCGTGTGGTGTGACGGGTCCGAGGACGAGTGGCAGCGGCTCACCTCGCTACTCGTCGATGCGGGCACGTTCGTACGCCTCAACCCGGTGCACGAGCCGAACTCGTTCCGCGCAGTCTCCGACCCCTCTGATGTGGCCCGGGTCGAGGACTGCACCGTCATCTGCTCCGAGCGGGAGGAGGACGCCGGCTTCACGAACAACTGGATGGCACCCGACGACATGCGGGCCACCATGCGCCCGCTCTACGACGGGTGCATGACCGGCCGCACGATGTACGTCATCCCGTTCGTCATGGGCCATCTTGAGGCCGACGACCCGAGGTACGGAGTCGAGATCACCGACAGCGCCTACGTGGTGGTCTCGATGCGGATCATGGCCCGGATCGGTTCCGCGGTGCTGCACGCCATGGAGCAGCACAACGCCCCGTTCGTGCGCGGCCTGCACTCGGTGGGGTACCCGCTCACCGACGGCCGGCCGGACGTGCCCTGGCCGTGCTCGGACACGAAGTACATCGCGCACTTCCCGCAGACCCGGGAGATCTGGTCGTTCGGCTCCGGCTACGGCGGCAACGCATTGCTCGGCAAGAAGTGTTACGCGCTGCGCATCGCGTCGGTGATGGCCCGCGACGAGGGGTGGCTCGCCGAGCACATGCTTATCCTCAAGCTCACCTCGCCGCAGGGCCGCGTGCACTACCTCGCCGCAGCGTTCCCGAGCCAGTGCGGCAAGACCAACCTCGCCATGGTCGACCCGGTGCTCAGCGGCTGGACCGCCGAGATGGTCGGCGACGACATCGCCTGGCTGCGGTTCGGGCCCGACGGCCGGCTCTGGGCGGTCAACCCCGAGTACGGGCTGTTCGGCGTCGCCCCCGGCACCGGGGAACGGACCAACCCGAACGCGATGCGCACCCTCGAGCAGGGCAACGCCATCTTCACCAATGTCGCGCTCACCGACGACCACGGCGTGTGGTGGGAGGGGATGACGGAGCAGCCGCCGGCCCACCTCACCGACTGGACGGGCCACGACTGGACGCCGTCGGCCGGGGTGCCGTCGAGCCACCCGAACAGCCGGTTCACCGCACCGATCGCCCAGTGCCCCATGCTCGCCCCCGAGTACGGCGAACCGAACGGCGTGCCGATCGACGCCATCCTCTTCGGTGGCCGACGTGCAACCACGGCGCCGCTCGTGGTCGAGTCGCGGGACTGGACGCACGGTGTCTTCATGGGCGCGACCCTGTCCTCGGAGTCCACCGCCGCGGCGACCGGCGCGGTCGGGGTCGTGCGCCGCGACCCGATGGCGATGCTCCCCTTCATCGGCTACGCCGCGGGTACCTACCTCGCGCACTGGCTCCAGATCGGTGCCCGGGCGGATGCCGCTGCGCTGCCGCGGATCTACCAGGTCAACTGGTTCCGGCGAGACGACCACGGCGGCTTCCTGTGGCCGGGGTTCGGCGACAACTCCCGGGTGCTCGCCTGGGTCGTCGGCCGGCTCGACGGCACGGCGGATGCCGTGCACACCCCGGTCGGTCTGGTGCCGGCACCCGAAGCGCTCGACACCACCGGCCTGGAGCGCACCGGCGAGCAGGTGGCGGCTGCGGTGCGGGTCGACACCGACGAATGGCGTGCCGAGCTGCCGTTGATCGAGGAGTGGTTCGCGCGGTTCGGCGACACCCTGCCCCCGGCGCTGCGCGACGAGTTCGATGGGCTCCGTTCGCGGCTCGGCGCACCCGACGCGGATGAGTGCGGACGGCGCGGGTAGCGGAACCGGCGGACGGCGCAGGTGACCCGGGCGGCTCGGCATCCGGCCTGGAGACCGCCTGAACCTCTGGCTCGACGGCGACCATGTGGCGGCTCGCCCGGCCGGTCCTCGGACGCCACTGCGCGGCAGGTTCAGCGGCCTGTGGTTGACGGCCGACCACGGCGATGCACCGTGTAATGCTGTGATGCGGACGACGATTGATCTCCCCGACGACCTGCACCGCGCCGCGGTGCTCATCGCCCGCGACCGTGAGCAGAGCCTGAGTCGGACGGTGAGTGACCTCGTCCGGTCGGCGCTCCAGGGCGACCGGTCCGGGCCGCGAGAACCGATCGAGGTCCATCCGGACACCGGCTTCCCCCTGGTGCGGGTGGGCCGCCGCATCACCGACAAGGACGTGGCTCGTCTCGAGGATGACTGAGTGAGTACCCACCTGCTCGACGGCAATGTGCTGGTGTCGCTGGTCATGCCGGAGCACGTGTACCACGAGTCCGCGAACGCGTGGGTCCGCACGGTCGACTCCTTCAGTACCTGTCCAACCGTGCAGGGAACCCTGCTGCGGATGCTGGTCCGGCAGGGCACCACCATCGTGCGGGCGCGGGAGGTGCTCGGCGTCGTTGTCGCCGACCCCCGGCACGAGCAGTGGCTGGACGACCTGACGTACCCAGAGGTCGACCTGTCGCACGCGTACGGACACCGACAGGTGACCGACGCCTACCTCGCCCAGCTCGCGAGGTCCCGGCACGGGCGGATCGCCACCTTCGACCGCGGCCTGGTCGCAGCCGCACCGGATGTCGCTGACCTCGTGCCGCGGTAGCGTCGCGCCGGCTCCGAACCACTCTGGCCGAATAGGTGGGACACCTGTCATTGACGCCAGCATGCCAGGGCACCACGGTGGGACCCATGCCGGCACCCCGATCACCCCACCGCGTGGTCATCGCCGCGTACCCCGGGGTCCAGGCACTCGACCTCACCGGGCCGTTCGAGGTGTTCGCCGGGTGCGACCGGCTGCTCGACCACCTCGGTGCGAGAACCGGATACGAGGTCACCGTGGTGGCCGAGCACCCAGGCCCGGTCCGTACCGAGAGCGGACTCGGCGTCGTCGCGGATGCCGCTCTGCCGCATCGGGGCCCAATCGGCACGCTGGTGATTCCCGGTGGTCACGGCGTGCGGCGGATGAGCCCGGATGACGCGTACCTGACCTGGCTGGGGCGCGCCGTGGCACGAGCCGACCGGGTGGCCTCGGTGTGTACCGGCGCGTTCGCGCTGGCCGCGGTCGGGGGCCTCGACGGCATCCGCGCCACCACCCACTGGCGGCACGCGGCCGAACTGGCGCGGCGGCATCCGGCCGTGCAGGTGGACGCCGACGCCATTCACCTGCGGCAGGGTCGGGTGTGGACCTCGGCCGGGGTTACCGCCGGTCTCGACCTCGCACTCGCGCTCATCGAGGCCGACCACGACGCCGACGTCGCACAGACCGTGGCCCGCGAGTTGGTGATGTTCCTGCGGCGGCCCGGTGGGCAAAGCCAGTTCGCCGGGCCAGTGTGGGAGGAGCCGGCCCGGGTGCCGTCGATCCGCGCCGCCCAGGACCTCATCCACGCCGACCCGGCGGCCGACCTGCGGGTGCCGGTGCTGGCGGCACGGGTCGGCATGAGCGAGCGGCACTTCAGCCGCGAGTTCACCCGGGCGCTCGGCGCATCACCGGGCGACTACGTCGAGCGGGTACGGGTGGATGCCGCGCGCCGCCTGCTCGAGTCCGAGCCGGTACTGGTGTCAGTTGCCGCCTCCCGCAGCGGGTTCGGCACCGCGGAGACCATGCGGCGAGCCTTCGTGCGCCGGCTCGGCATCCCTCCGGACGACTACCGCCGACGGTTCGCCACCACCTGACCTGGTCAGGCCGCGGGCCGCGCACCAGGTGCCGATGCCGCTACCCCAACCGGCCAGACCGACGCGCACGTGCCACTGATTTCCCTCTCGAAGAACGGAGTTCGTTATGCAGGTTGCCATCCCGATCTACCCGCGGCTTACCGCGCTCGATGCGATCGGCCCGTACGAGGTGCTCCAGCGCATCCCGACAATCGATGTGGTGTTTGTCGGCGAGCGGCGCGGCGAGGTGCGCACCGAGAACGGGTTCCTCGGACTCACCGTCGATGCGGTGTTCGACGAGGTGCCATCGCCGGATGTCGTGGTCGTGCCGGGCGGCATCGGCAGCCGCGACATCCTGCTCGCGGACGGCTCACTGCTGCAGTGGATTCGAGCCGTCCACCCCAGGACGCGGTACACGACATCGGTGTGCAGCGGATCGCTGCTGCTCGGCGCCGCCGGGCTGCTCGACGGGCTCACCGCCACCACATTCTGGGGCGCGTTGGATGTGCTGGAGCGGTTCGGCGCCGCGCCGGTGACGGCGCGCTACGTCGAGCACCTCGACCGGCGGGTCATCACCGCGGCCGGAGTGTCGGCCGGCATCGATATGGCGTTGCGGCTGGTCGAACTGCTCGTCGACGACGTCGCGGCCCGCGCGGCGCAGGTATCCATCGAGTACGACCCGCAGCCGCCGTTCGACACCGGCCACCCGAGCGCTGCGGATGACGCCGTGCTGGCTCGCGTCGCGGAGTACGCCACCCAGCGCGACTGACCCGTCGCCCGCCCGCCCGCATCGCCCCGCCTCGCGACAGTGGCGCCACTGCACTTGTATCGCGTTGCAATACGGCGTCACGGTGATCGTGAGCTTCCGGCACAAGGGCCTCGAGAAGCTGTACCGCGACGGCACGAAAACGGGCGTGCGAGCTGATCATGTCCCCACACTGCTCCGGACTCTCTCGGCGTTGGATGTCGCCCAGCACCCGGACGACCTGGCGATCCCGTCATTTCGAACCCGCCAGTTCACGGGCGACCTCTCCGGCCAGCACTCGATCTGTGGACGGGAACTGGCGGGTCACATTCCGGTTCATCGAAGCCGATGTCGAACTGGTCGACTATCGGGACTACCACTGAGCAGGAAGGAAACACACCCATGATGAAGACCCCCGTCCATCCGGGCGAGATCCTCCGCGAGGACGTCCTCGGCGAGATCGGCCTCAGCGTGAGCGAGGCCGCCTCGCGGCTCGGCATCTCACGGGTGGCGCTGAGCCGCGTGCTGCACGGACACGCCCGGATCAGCTCCAACCTGGCGGTTCGCCTCGAGGAGGTCGGGGCGAGTACGGCGCGTGCCTGGCTGGCCATGCAGGCGGCCTATGACCTCGCCGCCGAACGCGCCGCTGGAACTCCGAAGGTGCGTCCTCTCCAACCCGTCGCCTGACGATCAGTCACCCGAGGTGACCATCGGCCACCCGGCCGGCAACGTCAGGAATGTCGGTGAGGCAGAGCGATTCGCAGTCCAGCCGCTCCGGGCAGTACAGCACCCGCATCAACCAGCAGTGGCGGGTCTGCTTCACGTGGACACCGGCCGGCGCCGAGAATGTCGAGATCGTCGATCTACCACTAGCCTGAAGGAGCCACGCTGATGACGACCATCGCACCGATCCACCCTGGCGAAGTCCTCCTCGAGGACTTCCTCACCCCGCTCAAGGTCAGCCAAAGCCACCTGGCCGTCTCGATCGGAGTCCCGCCACGGCGGATCAATGAGATCGTCCACGGCAAGCGCCGGATCACTGCCGACACCGCGCTGCGCCTGGCCCGCTACTTCGGCACCACTGACCGGTTCTGGCTGAACCTGCAGACCCGCCACGGCCTGGAGGTCGAGAAAGATCGCCTCGGCAGCGCCCTCGACCAGATCAGTCCGCTGCAGAGCGCCTGACCCGCTCCGTGGGCCGGATGCCGTGGCCCGCCGCGCTGGCCCGCGCAGAGGGGAACTGCGAAACCTGCTGCGCGGCATCCCGGTTGGTCACGAGCGCGGCGCTGATTCCGCCCGAGGACGCGGCCGCTGTGGACCGTTACCTGCGGCCCGCCGGGATCACGAGTCGGTCAGCGGGGATCCAGCGCGCCATCCGCCAACTCACCCAGTCCGAGCCTGATGACGCGTACGCCGCAGCCTAGGACGAGTGGGCAGCCTCCGGGGATGCCGGCGCCTGAGGGCAGCCCTCTGCCGACGGGGTTACCGATGCTGCGCGGTGAGATCCGGCGGGTCGACCTCGACGTCGACCCCGACCTCTGCGGGCCCGGCACCGCCGTGGCTACACTGCGGCAGCTGACCGGCCTCGACGAGGAGACCACGTGGAACGCAGTAGCGCCACCCGCATCCTGACCACGCACTGCGGAAGCCTGGCTCGGCCGCGGGCCCTGCTCGAGATCATGCGCGAGAAGGAGCACGGGCGGCCCTACGACACAGCGACGTTCGAGCGTGCAGTCGATGCGGCGGTGCGCGACATCGTCATCCAACAGTCCCAGGTGGGGCTGGATGTCGTCACCGACGGCGAGATGGGGAGGTCCAGTGCCATCACCTCCCTCGTCGATCGGCTGGACGGCTTCTCGGCCGACGAGGGGGAGCCGCCGCGACCACCGTCGTGGCGGCGCGAGACCGAGGCGTTCCCCGACTTCTACCAGCGCCCTGTCGGTACGGACGAAGAGAGCGTCGTGCCGATGCGGGCGATGGCGTGCACCGGCCCGGTGACCTATCGCGGCCACGACCAGGTCGCCGCGGACATCACGCGGATGACGAGCGCGCTCCCCGGGCTGGACAGCATCGAGGCGTTTCTGCCCTCCACCAGCCCGTGTGGGTTCGGGGCAAACCGCTACTACGCCACCGGCCGCGACTACCACGAAGCGGTGGCCGAGGCCCTGCGCGAGGAGTACCTGGCCATTGTCGACAGCGGTCTGCTGCTCCAGGTGGACGACCCGTGGTTGATCGAAATCCTCACCGGCGCACCGGATTCGGACCCCGACGAGCGCGACCGGGAAGCCGAGGAGCACATCGAGATTGTCAACCACTCGCTGCGCGGCATCCCGACCGAGCGGGTCCGGCTGCATGCCTGTTTCGGACTCGATGCCGGGCCGCGGGTGCACGACCTCGACCTCGCCGTGGTCGCGCCGTACCTGCTGCGGGTCAACGCCGGCGCGTACTCATTCGAGGCGGCCAGCCCCCGGCATGCCCACGAGTGGCGCATCTGGGAGGAGATCGAACTCCCCGACGACAAGGTGCTGGTGCCCGGCCTGGTCGGCCACGCCTCACCCTATGTCGAGCACCCGCGGCTGGTGGCCGACCAGTTGGGGCGCTACGTGTCGATCCTCGGGGTCGAGCGGGTGATCGCGGGCACCGACTGCGGGTTCTCGTCCCGGGCATCGTTTACGCCCGACATTCCCGACTCGATCGTCTGGGAAAAGTTCCGCGCCCTCGTCGAGGGGGCCCGCATCGCGTCCGGCGAGGTCCGCGAGTAGTCACGACCCCCCGAGGATGCCGGGTCGGCGCTGCATCCGCGCCGTCAACTTTTCGAGGGATGCCGTGAGCCGAGATCGACGGATGGCCCCCGATGTGGCCGATCAGTGATGGCCGCGAAGCGGTACCGCGGCCATCACTGATTACGACGGCGCGCCGAGCGAGAACCGTGCGGCGCGCAGACCAGCGCGCCCAATGGCCCGGCCGTACTCGGCGCTGCGGGTATCCGTGCCGCGGAAGTGAACCCCGGCCCAGACCCGCGCGTCGATGTTCTCCTGAGTCACCTGCGACCACCTCGTGTAGGTGCGGGTGACGCCGGCGACGGTGATCGAGACCGGCGTCACCGGTCGAGGTCGGAACAGCGCGGCGACCGTCACTTCCGCGGACGCCGAGAACGCGACATGCCCGGACGGGTACTCCGGGGTGGACGGCGTGCTCTCGAAGGTGGGCAGGAAGTCTGGCACCAGCGGGGTTCGCGGATTCCCGTCGTCGACGCGGAGCGCGGTGACCGGTCGCCACCAGAGGTACCGGTACTTCTGGGCCAGGATCGACACCGTGGTGTCGGCCGCGATTCGGTAATAGGTCGCAACCCGTCCGACCAGGTCGCCGATCGGGAGGGTCGAACTCACCACCTCCGAACGGAGCACCTGGTTCCACTGGAATCCGGCAGAGGGGGTGAACCAGAACTGCGCGACCTCGAACTGCCCGGGGGTGCGAGCCGTGGAGTCCACCGAACCGACAGCCACCAACTCCGTCAGGTCGGCAATCGTCTCGGCCGAGCCCACACCCGGCGGCCGAGGCAGGCCGAACCGACGCCGCGCAACGTCGTCGATGAGGAACGGCGCGGCCTTCGTGAAGCCGAACCCCGAGGCCGGGGCGAGATCCGGGGGCGTCGGCTGCCAGACCCCCAGCCCTGGCGCCGGGGTCGGGAACGGCTCACCCAGCGACTCGCTGTTGTACCCCCGCGCTCTCCGGTCGGCCAGTTCGGCGGTCGCGGACGCCACCCCCTCGGCCTGCCCGGCGCGCGCGGCCTCGCCATCCGGCAGCCGTCCGAAGGAGACCGCGAGGAGTGCGTCCAGCGCTGCACGGCTGTTGGGAAATACCTGCGTGAGGACCTCGTGAACGGCAGCAGCGAGCGCGGCCTGGGCATAGATGTCGCGGTCGAGCCCGGTCAGCCCTGCCGGTGCCCGGTTGATGGCGTCCGACGCGGCGCCCCACCCGATCGCCCAGACGTAACTGGGGGCGCTCAGATTCGCGGTCTGGTCGAACCACTCCGTCACGGTGGCGCGGGCGCCCCCGGCCGGGTCCACCGCCGAAGGAGCGCTCACGGCGACCGGTGCGGCGCTGACCGCCGGTGACGTGGCGGCTGTGGCGGCCAGGGCCGCCGCCCCGGCCAGGACTGAGCGCCGAGCAAGAGTTCCGCCAGGGGTGTGACAGGTGCATAACCGGGGCGTGATCGACATAGGTCTCACTATAAAACGGTCGCGGATTATAGTCGAGAGTCGAGCGCACGGTTTCTATTTGTAGGTTTTTCCCTGGTTGGGCTCGGCGCGGCCCGATGTCGGCACAGCCTCGGCACCGCTGCATCCCGCAACTGTGGATTCACACCCCCCATGGCTGGGCGACGAGCCCCAGCGGCATCACGGACCCGAGTCGGCGCTACGGCATCAGGCTGGTTCGGCGGTTGCGCAGCGCACGGGCCCAGGTCCGCAGCACCTGGCCCGGAAACGGCACGACCCCGGCGTCGATGTCGGCGACGATCCCGGCGGTTGCCCCGAGCACGTCATCCAGGGTCCGCTGCGCCGCCCGCGGGGTCAGGCCGACCGACTCCGCGAAGGCGATGAGCGACCGTCGCGACAACCCCTCGCGCCGACCGCCGACGCTCAGCGCCATGGTGTGGTCGCGGTACGGGAGCGTGGAGGGCAGGTCGTACGCGGGTGCGACCCGCCACTCCCCGGTCGGGCTCGCCAGGATCGACACGTTCTTGGCATGCACATCGCCGTTGCCGGTGACCCAGGCGAACACCACCTGGCGAAAGATGTCGCGCGCCGCGATTGGCCGCGCCGCGCACCGGTCGGCCAGTGCGGTCAGGAGTTCCTCAGTGGTGACGTGGTACTTGTCCGCCGGGTACAAGCCGAGCACCTGCGTCCCGTCCTCGACAGCGAGCGCGGCGATGCCGCCATCCGCCCCGCCGACCCGATCGAACCGGTCGACGAGCAACCCGGCCCGCCCGACGCGGTCGTGGACCGTGCGAGCGCGCACCGTGGGGATGCCGCCACGGGACGCCACCCCGATGAAGTACGCCTCGTTGGCCACGACGTGCGGATACTCCGGCGGGTCCACCTTGAGCACGAACCGGCCCGACCCCATCCCGACCGGCACCGAGATCATCCGCGCCGATGCTTTGTCCTGCACCCCGGCCAGCGCGGTCGGGTCGATCACGCCGGCCTCGGTGAGGAGGTCGCCGAAGGTGACCTCCGAGAAGTGACGCTCGACGGTGACGAGTGGGTCGCCGACCTCCGGCCGCATCCCGGCCGGGGCGACCTGGACGTCGCCCACCGGGTCTCGCCCGACCGCGAGGAGGAGACCGAGTTCGTCATCGGCCGAGGTCTTGACTGCGCGCTTCAAGCCGCTCAGCCGCCTGCCTTCAGGGAGGAGTCCAGCGAAGTACGGCGGCACCCCTCCCCCGCGGATGACGACCGGCTCCGGCGTGAGCGGTAACGACGTGGCCACGGCGGGCAGACCGGCCGCGAGGTACTCGGGGTG
>JBOFLG010000097.1:0-17702 GCA_051657745.1 Dermatophilaceae bacterium
GGTCACCGCTCCAGAACCGGCCCGGGTCGTACCAGTTGCTCGGTGCTTCGTCGGTGAGCACCCCCATCGCGGTGAGCGTGGTGGCCACCACCTCGGCGCAATAGGCGTCCTCCGGGCGGGCCTCACGCCGGGCCGCTCGGCGCCGTGACAGGTGTGCGTCGCGACCGCGCAGCCAGCGCCATGCCAGCGCGACATGCGAGGGAAAGGACACCCCGT
The DNA here is from genome assembly GCA_051657745.1 of Dermatophilaceae bacterium. Lineage (GTDB taxonomy): Bacteria > Actinomycetota > Actinomycetes > Actinomycetales > Dermatophilaceae > JBOFLG01. The sequence continues at coordinate 217 of JBOFLG010000097.1, forward strand.
CAAGCCTCGCGATGGTGCGCAGCAGCGCATCCTCCTGGTCTGGCCCGACCTCGGGAGTGAGTTGCCGCAGCCAGGATTGCTGCCCGTAGCGCACCTGCCAGGTGGTCACCGCCTCGCGCAGATCGTGGAGCTGCACGCCCCGATGGTGGCCGCCGGTCCAGTGGTCGCGCATCGAGCGGCCGAGCTCGGCATGCCACATCAGCGGAGGCAGGTCGTCAAGCACCACCGCCATCCCCACGTGATTGACCGGGGCGTTACTTGCCGCCTGGATGACGCGGTCGGCCATCGTGCCACCGCGGAAGACCCACAGGTCACCGGTACGGGTGGTCTCCACTCCGGCCTCGAACGGGATAACAGTGCGCGACGGTCGAGACATGCCGGCCAGTAAACCGGGTCGACGCTCCCGGTGCCCGCCGCCGCCCCCTCCGCCACTGTCGCCGCCGCGAGGGTGGCTGCACGGGTCGCGGCCGTCGTGCTGCTGCACCTCGTCGGGGGTAATCGGCGGGTAGGAAACCACTCCGGCCGACGCTGCCAGCGGTAGTACCATACGTCTCATGCACAAGACGACGATCTACCTGCCGGACGACCTCCGGGCCGCCGTCCAGCGCGAGGCGCGTCGTCGCGAGGTCGCCGAGGCCGAGGTCATCCGGTCCGCGATCGAGCAGGTCGTGCGCCGGCCTCGGCCGCAGGCCGGCTTGTTCGAGTCGGACGAACCGATCGCTGGGCGCGTCGACGAGTTGCTCACCGGATTCGGCGAGCGGTGATCGTCGCCGACACCAGCGGTTTGCTCGCCCTGTTCAACCGCGCCGAACCAGAGCACGAACGAGTGGCCCGAGTTGTCAGCAGAACCAACCAGCCACTCGTCGTCTCGCCCTACGTCGTCGCCGAGTTGGACTATCTCGTCGCCACCCGAGTAGGGGTTCAGGCAGAGCTGAAGGTGCTGAACGAACTGGCGACCGGCGACTACCACCTGCCGGCCTTCGGTGCGGCCGAGCTGCTGGCCGCACACGAGGTCGTCGAGCGCTACCGGGACCAGGCGATCGGGATCGCGGACGCCTCCATCGTCATCCTGGCCGACGCCTACCGGACGCGGGACGTGCTCACGCTCGATCGACGCCACTTCAGCGTGTTGCGGCCCCTGACCGGAGGCCGGTTCACTCTGCGACCGTCTCGATAGCGGCCCGTGCCAGCCGCGCGGCCGGCAGAGTCGCCCAATTGGTCAATATTGCAGGAGGTTCGTTCGACGCCCGGCGCGGACATCTCCGGCTGGCCCACATCGGCGCCCGACGCGGACGGGGTTGTCGGCAACTCGCGCGCACACCACCCCACCGGGCTTGACCGACTAGAACTGAGACTAGGACGAACCGAGCCCCTCCCCGAGGTGGTCGGGGAGGGGCTCGTTTCGTGCTCAGGTTGGCGGTGGCGGTGGGATTTGAACCCACGGACGGGTTGCCCCGTCACACGCTTTCGAGGCGTGCTCCTTAGGCCGCTCGGACACGCCACCGTGGGAGAGGTTACCGGAGCGCTGGCAGCGCCCCCAAAACACCTGTCAACCACCGGCCATCCACCACAAGACCCTCGAGCCGGGCCTGGGACAGCATGGTTGGCGCAGGCTCGGGCGACCCGGCCACCCGACGCGACATCACGTCATCCGGACTCCGAAGCCCCGCCCGGGTACCGTGAGTCGGCGGACCGATGGGTGACGAAAAAGCGGCGCACCACGTCACCGCACTCCGCGTCGAGTACCCCACCGACTACCTCGGCACGGTGCGTCACCCGGCGGTCACGCAGCACGTCCCATACCGACCCGCAGGCTCCGAGTTTGGGGTCCCAGGCTCCGAACACCACCCGTGCCACTCTCGAGAGGATGACGGCCCCGGCGCACATCGGGCACGGCTCCATGGTCACGAACAGTGTGCACCCCTCAAGGCGCCAGGACCCGAGCCTGGCCGCAGCGGCACGAACCGCCACGACCTCGGCATGCGCCGTCGGATCGCCCTCGGCCTCACGAAGGTTCGCCCCGGCACCGAGCAGGGCGCCATCGGGTGCCACAACCAGCGCGCCCACCGGGACGTCACCCGAGACCGCTGCGCGCGCGGCGAGGGCGAGCGCATGCCGCATCCAGGCCTCGTCGGATGGCTCCACCGGAACTGGCACGCGTTAAGTTTCGCGCATGCGCGTCATCAATCCGGACCACCGCCTGATCGCCCATAAGCTCACCTACCTCCGGGACAAGCGCACCGACTCACCCACGTTCCGTCGGCTCGCCGAGGAACTGATGACGTTGCTCGCCTACGAGGCCACCCGCGACGTACGGGTCGAGCGGTTTGCGATCGACACCCCTCTCGCCTCGACGACCGGCATCAAGCTGAGCAATCCCAAGCCGCTGGTCGTGCCGATCCTGCGCGCGGGCCTCGGCATGCTCGAGGGCATGGTCCGGCTGCTCCCAAGTGCCGAGGTCGGCTTTCTCGGGATGCAGCGCGACGAAGAGACCCTGGAAGCAATCACCTACGCCAACCGCCTGCCGGACAACCTTTTTGGTCGCCAGGTCTACGTGCTGGACCCGATGCTGGCGACCGGCGGGTCGATGACCGACGCGATTCGGTTTTTGGTGGAGCGCGGCGCGGCCGACATCACTGCGGTCACGCTCCTGAGCGCACCGGAGGGCATCGCACATCTTGAGCGCGAACTTGCCGACGTCGCGCCGCTGATCACCCTGGTCACTGGGGCGATCGACGAGCGGCTCAACGAGGTGGGCTACATCGTGCCCGGGCTCGGCGACGCCGGTGACCGCCTCTACGGTTTGGCACAGTAGACGCGGCCGACGTCGCTGACCGAGAGGTCTGAGCAGTCATCGGCTAGCATGTCAACACAGTTAACAGATCGGTGCAGTCGCCGAACGTTGACGCGGCTGCCTGGCCGTAGTCCGACACGCCGCACAGAACACCCACCACACCCGTCACATCTGCGAATATCAACTGTGGCGTGCGCATGGGGCGCGCCCTTCAGGTAGGAGGACCTGTCGCATGCCCCCAATCAAGAAGATCGTGCTCTGGCTTTTGGTCATCTTCATCGCCTACTCCATCATCACCTCACCGAGCGACGCCGCCGACATCTTCCAGTCGGCCTGGGATCTGATCACCAACGGAATCGGGAACGTCGCCGAGTTCTTCAACGACCTGCTCGCGGGTCAGTGAGATGGCGCGCCAGCCGCGCATCGACCGCGAGCTTGCGCGCTACCTCGTCTACGGCGAGACCGTCGTTGTCGCTGCACGTCGTCACTGGTTTCACCTGATCAAGGAGATCCTCCTGGTCGCGGGCGCTACGGCGCTCGCGCTCTGGGCGGACCTGTCAACCAGTGACGGCGGCAGTGGCCCGGTCCTCCGCAACATCACCCTCGCGCTGTTCTGGGTATCGCTGGCGTGGTTCCTCTGGGCGCTACTCAACTGGCGGCACGACTGGTTCGTCGTCACCGACAAGCGGTTCCTCCTCTTCTACGGCTTCATCCGCCGCAAGGTCGCGATGCTCCCGCTCCTGCGGGTCACTGACATGACCTACGACCGCACCGTCCTTGGGCGGATCGTCGGGTACGGCAGGTTCGTGCTTGAGTCGGCAGGGCAGACGCAGGCGCTCTCGGTCATCGAACATGTCCCGGATGCCGACCGTCACTACCGCGCGATCTGCACCAAACTCTTCGGTTCCGACCCAGCAGACACTGGCGACTCGCCCGACGCGGACGCCGGCTCCGACGACGACATCGACCCGACGGGGTCGGGCCCCCGCACCACGGCTGGCGACCATTCCGATTTCGATGACGGAACAGGCAGCCGAACCGACACCGAGCGCGAAGCCGAAACGGTCGGGTCGGGTTCACGACGGTCGCTTCCGGCGAGCCCGATCAGGATGTCCGGTCGAGGCCACCCGCGAAAGAAGCCATCGGCGCAGCCGGAAGCGTGGTATCGCAACTCCACCATCGGTGGCGTTTCCCGCACCGAGGACCCAGACACCGGGGAGATTCCCGTCATCCGCGCTGGACAGGAGCGCCCCGACGCGACTGAGTCCCCGATCCGCAGCCGCACCCAGCGATGACTCGAATCCAGCCCGGCACTTGATGGCGAGGCGCAGGTCCGTCACCTGACAGCAGCGAGGCGCACCGGACGCCGCTGCCGCAGTCACCAGTTCGGACGAGCGCAGTCAGCAGCGGTGTGGACGAGCCGCGTCACGGACGCAGTAGCGCCTCGGTGGCGCCGCCACCGGCAGCAGGCGAGACGCCATCGACGTCGAGCGCGGGCTCGCCGAGCGGCACATCGACCATGGGGGCTCGTGGCGGCGGATGCCGCTCGCCCACTGCTCGCGGGCCGTCGCCAAAGCCGGTGTCGAGCGGCAGTTCGAGTTCGAGCACCCCTTTGCCGAAGCGTCCGTCCTCGGGCAACGACACGGGGTAGGTGCCGCTGAAGCATGCGGTGCACAAGTGCTCGCGCCGCTGCCCGGTAGCCGCGACCATCCCCTCCTCGGAAATGTAGCCGAGGGTGTCGGCGCCGATGGAGTTGCAGACCTCCTCAACGCCAAGGCCGGTGGCGATCAACTCAGCCCGGGTCGGGAAATCGATGCCGTAGAAGCACGGCCACTGCACCGGCGGCGCCGAAATGCGGACGTGGACCTCGGCCGCGCCCGCCTCGCGAAGCATGCGCACCAGCGCCCGTTGGGTGTTGCCGCGCACGATGGTGTCATCGACAACGATGAGCCGCTTTCCACGGATCACCTCGCGGAGCGGGTTGAGCTTGAGCCGGATGCCGAGCTGGCGGATGGTCTGCGACGGCGCGATGAAGGTGCGTCCGACGTACGAGTTCTTCACCAGCCCCTGGCCGTACGGAATGCCCGACTCCTGCGCGTAGCCGATGGCGGCCGGCGTGCCGGACTCCGGCGTCGGCATCACCATGTCGGCCTCGACCGGATGCTCGCGCGCCAGGGTGCGGCCCATCTCGACCCGGGCCTCGTGCACCACCCGACCCGAGATCGTGGTGTCCGGCCGGGCCAGGTAGACATACTCGAACACGCACCCACTCGGCCGCGCCTCGGCGAAACGCTGTGAGCGCAGGCCGTCTTCGTCGATCGCCACCAGTTCACCGGGCTCGACCTCGCGGACGAACGACGCACCGACGATGTCAAGCGCAGCCGTCTCTGACGCCACCACCCACCCGCGTTCCAGCCTGCCGATCACCAGCGGGCGGAAACCGTGGGGGTCGCGGGCGGCGTACAAGGTGTGCTCATCGACAAAGACGAAGCAGAACGCGCCCCGCAAGATCGGCAACACCTCGAGCGCTGCGGCCTCGACGGTGCGATCCGGATCCTCGGCGAGGAGCGCGGTGACCAGCGCGGTGTCGGTGGTGTTGCCGCGGGCCAGCTCGGTGAGGTCGCCGTCACCGTTCAACCGGCCGTCGTGGTCCGGCCGGCCCGCACTGCGCCGGGTGACCACGAGGTCGCGGAGCTCAGCGGAGTTGACGATGTTTCCGTTGTGCGCAAGTGCAACGGTGCCCCCGGAGTGCCCGCCGAGCGTGGGCTGGGCGTTCTCCCAGGTGGACCCGCCGGTGGTGGAGTACCGGCAGTGCCCCACCGCGAGATGGCCCCGGAGCGAGGCGAGCGACCGCTCGTCGAACACTTGGGACACCAGGCCCATGTCTTTGTACACCAGCAGCCGGTGCCCGTCGGACGTGGCGATACCAGCCGACTCCTGGCCGCGGTGCTGCAGCGCATACAAGCCGTAGTAGGTGAGTTTGGCGACATCCTCACCGGGAGCCCAGACACCGAAGACCCCGCAGGCGTCTTGCGGGACGTTCTCGCCGGGGAGGAGGTCGTGGTTCAAGCGTCCGTCACCGCGTGGCACGTGCGTCATCCTTGCACAGCACGCGGATGCCGCCAGATTCGCCAAGTGCCATGACCGATCGCCCCGGCGACGCGTGGCTCGGCGTGCCCAGTCGCAGGCCCGGCGCTACCGCCGACGATCAGCGCGGCGGTCAAGCGCAAGCGCCACGAGGCCGGCGAGGAGCGCGAACACCCCAGCACCGAGAAAGCCGAGGTAGCCGACCGCGGAGGTGCCGCTGTACTCGCCCTGGGCAGACGACACCACCTCCGGGGCGAACCAGTCGAACGCTCCCACTCCCGAACCGAGCGCGAACCCCAGCACAGCACCGGTAAGGATGATCGGCACGAAGCGCGGCCGACGAGGTGCTGTCACGGTCCTTACGGTACGGGACACGAATGGTGGCGCGATTCTTGGGACCGCGCACACTGGGAACCATGCCGCAGCGCAGTCACTCCGGGGTCGTCCGTCGCTCCACACCGCGCCCATGACGACCGCGACACCCGGGTCGGCCATCGCGCCGGTGGCGCTGCCGCCGCGCCGCCGCTGGTACGCGGTCGGCGGCGTGCTGGCCGCGGCCGGAGCGGCCGGCGTTGGGCACCTGGTGGCCGCGGCCGTGTCACCCGAGGCCTCGCCGGTGCCAGCCGTCGGGTCCACCATCATCGACATCGCGCCAGCCGCGCTCAAGGAATGGGCCATCTCGACGTTCGGGACCGCCGACAAGCCGATCCTCCTCGGGTCGGTCCTGGTGGTGGCCCTGGCCGGCGCCGGGGCGGTCGGTGTGTGTGCCCGGCGCCGCCGCACCCTCGGTCTGAGCCTGCTGGCGGCGCTGGCGCTTCTCACCTGCCTGGCCAGCGCGCTCCGACCGGCGAGCACGTCGGTCGACGTCATTCCGGGGGCACTCACCGCGGTCGCCGGGGTAGGACTTGCGTCGTGGTTTTTCGGGTTGCTCGACCGATGGGGGCGGGCGGCATCCGACCCGACCTCGGGTGCCAGCCCCGGCCGAGGAGCCGAGGGCCGCGGCGGCGCGCAGCGTCGACAGGTGCTCACCGCGGCCGCCGGGCTCGGGGCGGTCGCAGCCACCGGCGGGACCCTGGGGCAGGTGCTTTCGCGGTCCACGGCCTCGACCACCGTGGTACTGCCGGCACCTGCCGAGGCGCTCGGCCCGCTCCCCCCGGGCGTTGACGCTGCGGTGCGCGGAGTCTCGCCGTTCCGCACCCCGGCCGTCGACTTCTACCGCATCGACACCGCACTGGTCATCCCTCGGGTCTCCACCGACGACTGGTCACTGACCATCGACGGCGATGTCGAGGCGCCGTACACGCTGACCTTCGAGCAGTTGCTGGCGCTGCCGATGGTCGAGGCCGACATCACTCTCGCCTGTGTGAGCAACGAGGTCGGCGGCCCGTACGTGGGGGCCGCCCGCTGGCTAGGCGTGCGCACTCGCGACCTCCTCGAGCGGGCCGGCGTGCGGCCCGCTGCCGACCAGGTGCTGAGCCGCTCGACCGACGGGATGACGATCTCGACGCCGATCCAAGCACTCACCGACGACCGCAATGCGCTGGTGGCGGTGGCGATGAACGGCGCGCCGCTGCCCCCACGGCACGGCTTCCCCGCGCGCCTGGTCACGCCGGGGCTGTACGGGTTCACCGGAGCGACGAAGTGGCTGACTCGGATGACGGCCACCACGTACGCCGCCGACCGCGCCTACTGGACCAAGCGCAACTGGGCCACCGACGCACCGGTGCTCACTCAGTCCCGCATCGACACCCCGCAGGGCAACAGTCGGCGCGGGGCCGGCCGAGTGGTCATCGGCGGCGTGGCCTGGGCACAGCAGCGTGGCGTTGCCCGGGTCGAGGTGCGGGTTGATGGTGGGCGCTGGCAGGAGGCCCGGCTCGGACCCGATGCCGGCATCGACTACTGGCGGCAGTGGTACCTACCGTGGGATGCCGTGCCCGGTCAGCACGAGTTGACAGTGCGGGCCACCGACGCCACCGGGGCGACCCAACCCGAACGGCGCACCGACCCATTCCCATCCGGCGCCACCGGCTGGCACCGCATTGTCGTCACCGTGGACTGAGCCCAGCGAGGAGTTGAGCCGCCACACGCACGAGGGCCTCGGCGTGCGCGCCGAGCAGGCGGTGGCCCGGCCCACCCGAGTGCGTCATCCGGCGGTGTTCTCGGGGGCGGTCAGCGGGATCAGCGCGGAGAGGTCCGCGCGGACCCCGCTGGTGCGGAGGCCGCCACTGACCACCGCGTCGGCCCAGGTGGTGGCGCCGGTCACGAGTGCGAGCCAGGTGTGCGGGTCGGTCTCGACGACGTTCGGGGGCGTACCGCGGGTGTGAGTGGGCCCGGCGAGGCACTGCACCGCACCGAACGGCGGGACCCGGACCTCGACGCTGCGGCCGGGCGCGCGGTCGGCAAGCTCAGCCAGGGTGTGGCGCACGGCGGTGGCCGTGGTGGTGCGGTCGGCGGATGCCGGGTCGGCGCGCCATGCGTCCAGAGCGGCTCGACCGAGATCGGGTTCGGTGCGGCGGCGTGGCGGCATACCCCGAGCGTAGTGAGCCCCGCCGGCCGACGGCAGCTGGGCCGTGGCGCGCCCGCCGCGTGCGTTTCACCACGATCTACGACAGCTGCTATGAGCGAGAATCTTCGGTGTGGTGTTCACACCACACCGGAGAAGAAACAATGGTGGTGCAAGCACCACCATTGTTCGAAATATGCCGTATTGACTCGCCACCTCAATAGCGTGAGAAGTCCCTCGCTGCCGCGGCACGCAGTGCGAAGATTGGATCTGCGGGTGGACGTGAGAACTGATTGGGATGCGGGAAGGGTTGACGGCCTTGGCGCGCTGCTGTTGACTCTGTCGACATGCCCTCTCGCATAGCAACCGTTCTTGCCGCTGCTGGCATGCTGGTCGCCCTTTCCGGGTGCCAGCCAACCGGCCCGATCACGGTGTCGATGAGCCAGGAGCCTTCCGCCAGTCCATCGGTGTCGATGTCACCCGAAGCAGTCGCCACTCCCGAGCCAAGCGCGTCGTCCAGCGAGTCGTCAGTTCCGACCGCGCCGAAAGCCGCTGCCCCGGTGACGGCACCGAAGGCGGCCGCGCAGATGGAGCCGCCAGCACCAGCCGCACCGATGGCTCCAGCGGCCCCGCCGGCCGCAGCGGGTCCAGCGGGCCCGATCACCGGCGCGGGCGCGCCAGGAGCGCCACGGGTATTCATGGCCCCCCACGGCGCGAACCAACTCGCCGCCGACAGTGGGCTCGACTCGCAGTGGACGTTCGTCCGGGAGAACCTCGACGGTATCTGGGGCAACGCCACCGGGTTGAGCCGGGACGAGCAGATCCAACTCTTCAAAAAGGTCACCACCCGGAATGTCATCACCGAGGTCGGGCTCGGTGAGCCCGGCACGGTCAACGTGGCGGGAGACTGGGGTGCGACCGGTGATTATGGCTGGCTCGAGGAGGGCATCGGTTCGAAGATCAACCGCCAGGGGATCGCTTTCTACACCGATGACCCCGCCCGGTGGAGCGGGCGCTCCATTGCCGAGGCGAAACAGAAGTACATCACAAACCCGAAGAACCCTCTCGAGCGCTATGACGCCGTCTACACCGGGTGGAACACGCAGAACTTTGGCCCTAACAAGCCGGCCATGACGCCTGAATCAAATGCGGCAATCTCCCAGGCCGACGGCATGTTCGTGGAATGCAACAACGACCACTGCGCGCCTGGAACCGGCCTCGGCGACGAACTCCGTAAGGCAATCAAGATCAACCGCGACGCCAACAAACCATTCATTTGGTTCACCGCACCGGCGGATGCTGCCGATAGCGGTTCCGGGTTCCTCAAGAACTTCCAGGAGTCCTACAACGCACTGCGCGCCGAGGGCCTGTGGCGGGAGAACGACGTCGTGATGATCATCAACTACGAGGGCAAGTACCCCGCCGTTCCCGAGACGGTCAACGGGCAGCCCGCAGACACCATCACTGGCACCCTCAAGTGGGCTCTCGAGCAGAACTGGTGACCCGCAGTACCCCGCTGTGACCCCAGCACCACAACGAATCCCCCACTCGGGCAGCCACGCCCGGTGGGGGATTTCGTCGTGGCTGACGCGTCTCGCGCTGGACTCATGACATCTGAACCAGACATCGTGTTCGAGCGTGATGGTTCGCTGGTGACCGTCGTTGTCGATGGCCAGCCGCAGTCAGCGGTCGACCTCACCGACCCGCAGCGGCTCGACTTCGAGTACGTGCAGCACCTCGCGATGTGCATCGACGCACTCACGCCACCGGGCGTCATCCGGGTCACCCACGTCGGCGGCGCCGGGCTGACGCTGGCCCGGTGGGTCGCCCATACGCGGCCCGGGTCGCCGCAGGTGGTCCTCGAGCCGGATGCCGCACTCACCGAGTTCGTGCGCGCTGAGCTTCCCCTCCCGCGCCGGCATCGCATCCGGGTCCGCGCAGTGTCGGGCGAGACCGGCATCCGCGACCTGAACGACGGGTCGGCCGACCTCATCGTTGTCGATGCGTACTCCGGTGGCCGAGTGCCCGCCGAGTTGACCACGGTGGAGTGGTTCGCCCAGGTTCGCCGGGTAATGGCGCCGGGTGGTCTGGCGCTCGCCAACCTCGCCGACCAGCCAGGGCTGCGCTACACGGCGCGGGTCGCGGCCAGCGCCCGTGCGGTGCTGGGGCACGTCGCGCTGGTCGGGCTGCACGAGGTGCTCAAGAACAGACGGTTCGGCAACGTCGTCCTCGTAGCCTCCGCCGGCCCGCTCGACCTGTACCGGCTACGCCGAGCCGCAGCCAGCGCGGTGCTGCCAACCGGCGTGCTGTCCTCGCCGGATCTCGACCGCCGGCACCCCGGCATCCGCCCGTTCACCGCTGCGGATGACGACCGCGCGCAGTCACCAGACCCGCCGGCACGCGACTCCTGGCGCCGCCGCTGAGCGCAACCGAACCTGCTCGCCGCCGCTGAGTCACCGCACTGAATCGGGCTCGCGCTGAGCGAAACCGAGCCCGCTGGCCACACCGGCTCGCCGCCGCTGAGCCACCACGGACTAGGGTGCGACCGCACCGAGGGAATGGCGGTCCGACCTCGCTGGTTGCCGACTGCACGGCCTCCTGAACTCAGCGAGAGGAACTTTCGTGACATCAACGGTCACCCTCGGCAGCGACCTCACGGTCAACCGGCTTGGCTACGGCGCGATGCGCGTCACCGGACCGGGGGTGTGGGGGCCACCACCGGACCACGATGAGGCGATTCGAGTGCTCCGGCGGGCCCGCGAACTCGGCGTGACGTTCATCGACACCGCCGACTCCTACGGGCCGTACATCAGTGAGGACCTGATCCGCGAGGCACTGCACGACGGCTCCGGGTACGGCGACGTCGTGGTCGCGACCAAGGGCGGGCTGACCCGGCACGGCCCGGGGGTCTGGATGCCGGTCGGCCGGCCCGAGTACCTGCGCCAGTGCCTGCTGATGTCGCTGCGCCGGCTGGGTCTGGAGCAGATCCCGCTGTGGCAGCTGCATCGGATCGACCCGAGCGTGCCGCGGGAGGAGCAGTTCGGCGTGCTGCAGGAGTTCGTGGACGAGGGCCTGGCCGCCCACGTGGGCCTGTCCGAGGTCACCGTCGAGGAGATCGAGGCAGCGCGCGCGGCCGGGCTCACCATCGCCAGCGTGCAGAACCTCTACAACCTGACCAACCGGCAGTCCGAGGCAGTGCTCGACTACTGCACCGAGCACGGCATCGCGTTCATCCCGTGGTTCCCGGTCGCCGCCGGCGACCTTGCGCGCCCCGGCGGACCGCTCGACGAGGTGCTGTCGCACCATGACGGGGCAACGCCAGCCCAGTTGGCGCTGGCCTGGCTGCTGCGCCGCTCCCCCGTCGTCCTGCCGATCCCTGGCACCTCCTCCCTCGCCCATCTCGAGGAGAACGTCGCCGCGTCCGAGCTCTCGCTGAGCGACGAGGATGACGACCGGCTCACCGCCGCCGGGTAGGAACCAGTAGCGCGCTACCAGACGGCCAGGTCGATGTGGCCGGCGATGGTCTCGTCCTTCGTCACCAGTCGACTGTTCGCGGCGAGGCAGTCGGCGACGATCAACCGGTCGAATGGGTCACGCGTCCAGGTCACACCCGCCGCCGCGCTCACGACCGCGTCGAAGGACTGGTCCGAGATGGTGAGCGGCAGACGGGTCATGAGGTCCCCGATGATCTCGGCTCCACCCACGCTCAGTCGGCCGATCTCATGCAGGTAGGTGAGTTCGAGCCGCACCATCGGCGAGACCACCAACTCGTCGTGAGAGACCACGTCCACAGCCCCAGCGCTCAGCCGTTCGACATCCCCCGTGAACAGCCACACGACCACATGGGTGTCGAGCCGAGCTATGCCCGCCATTCGCCGGACCAGTCGAGGTGCACGAAGTCTTCGCTGTCACCGACGACGATGTCCGGCCGGCGGACGAGTCGGCCCAACCGGTCCGTCGGCTCGTCGGGCACAATCCGCAACCGACGTCCGTGGCGCTCGATCTCGACGGGCTCACCGGTGGCGAGCACCTCATCGAGAATGCGGTAGACGTTCTGCCGCAGTGCCGAGGCTGTCACGATCATGCGGGTGACTCTAGCACGTACGTCTCGGCGTTGTGCGTACGTACGGACGCTATGACACGGCGAGGGTCGCCGGGTCGGCGTTGGCGCCGCAGACCACCACACAGACCCGCTCACCGGCATCCGGCACGACCGTCCCGGTGAGCAGCGCGGCGAGCGCGGTGGCGCCGCCCGGTTCAGCCGCGACCCGCACCTCCCGCCAGAGCCACTGGCGGGCGGCCTCGATAGCGGGGTCGTCGACAAGTACCGACTGCAGGCCGGTACGGCATGCGACCTCGAATCCGATCGACCCGGCGGTACTTGCCCCGAGGGAGTCACTGGCGATACCCGATGGGTGCGTGAGAGCTGGACTGCCCTGTGCCAGAGCGGTATTCAATGCGGCACAGCCCGCCGGCTCGACCGCGACCACCGAGGTCGCCGATCCGTGGAACCAGGTGGCGATACCGGCCACGAGCCCACCGCCCCCGACCGCGACGAGCACCGTGTCGGGCCGCACCTGGCCGTCGAGTTCGAGACCGACCGTGCCCTGCCCGGCCACCGTCGCGGAGGTGTCGTAGGCGTGCACGGCCAGCGCGCCTGGCGCGGCGGCATCCGCCGCACTGGCCGCGAGCGCGTCGGCGTATCGCGCACCCACCTGCACGACCTCGGCACCACGGCCTCGGATTCCGTCGACCTTGACCGGCGGGGCTGATTCGGGCACGAACACCCGAACCGGGATGCCGAGCTCGCGGCCCACGTAGGCCACGGCCAGCCCATGGTTACCGCCGGATGCCGCAACCAACAGCGCCGGCGGCTCGGCCACCGACAGCACCGAGGTGAACGCACCGCGCGGCTTGAACGACCCGGTGTGCTGGAACAACTCGAGTTTGAGGGTGACCCGCTGGCCACCCGGCAGCGTGACGTCGAGCACCGGGGTGCGGCGAACCCGGCCGGCGATCAGGTGCATCGCCCGGGTGATGTCGTCGCCGGTTACCACGGGCACGCTCCCGACGCCCGTCATCAGCCCACCCAGACCCGGGCGTTGCGGAACATCCGCAACCACGGGCTGTCCTGGTCGACCGGAGCTGACGTCCAGGACAACTGCACGTTGCGGGAGACCCGTTCGGGGTGCGGCATCATCGCGGTGAACCGGCCGTCAGGGGTGGTGACCGCGGTGAGCCCGTCCGGGGATCCGTTGGGGTTGAACGGGTATCGCACCGCCGGCTGGCCGTGGTGGTCGACGAAGCGCACCACCCGCGTTACCCGGTCGGCATCGCCGCGTGCGGAGAAGTCGGCGAACCCCTCCCCGTGGGCCACCGCGATCGGCATCCGGCTGCCAGCCATGCCGGCCGTGAGTACGGACGGCGAGTCGAGCACCTCGACCATGGTCAGCCGCGCCTCGTACTGCTCCGACCGGTTGCGGGTGAACCGCGGCCAGGCGTTCGCGCCCGGGATGATCTCGGCGAGCGCGGCGAACATCTGGCAGCCGTTGCAGATACCCAGGCCGAAAGTGTCCTCCCGAGCGAAAAATGCCGAGAACGCCTCGGTGAGAGGCGGATTGAACAACACCGACCGGGCCCACCCCTCGCCGGCGCCGAGGGTGTCACCGTAGGAGAACCCGCCAGCCGCCACCAGGCCGACCACGTCGGCGAGGTTGAAACGGCCGGCGTGCAGGTCGGTCATGTGGACGTCGTAGGCGTCGAACCCGGCCCGGTCCAGCATGAACGCGGTCTCGACATGGCTGTTCACACCCTGCTCCCGCAGCACCGCGACTTTCGGCCGGATGCCAAGCGATACGTAGGGCGCGGCGATGTCATCGGCGGGGTCGAAGGTGGGCGCCACCACCAGGCCAGGGTCGTGGTCGGCGCCGAACGCCGCGTGCTCTTCGTCGGCGCAGACCGGGTTGTCGCGCAGCGCGGCGATGCGCCACGACACGGTGTCCCACGACTGGGCGAGGCCACGAACCGGCTCGTCGAGTACCGGCTCACCACCGACCGACACTCGTATCCGGCGATCGTCGGCCCCCGCTGTGTCGGATGACGCCGAGCCCACCACCGTCGATATCTCGCCCAGCCCGTGCCGGCCGAGCACCGTCAGCACGTCGTCGGCGGAGCCCGCCGGAACGCCGAGGACCACACCGAGCTCTTCGGCGAACAGCGCTGCCGCAGAATCGACCTCGACGCTCACTCCGACCCCACCGGCGAAGGACATCTCACACACCGCGGCCCACAGCCCGCCATCCGAGCGGTCGTGGTACGCGGTCACCACACCGCAGTCGCGCAGCTCGGTGAGCGCCGTGGCGAGCGACACCAGGTGCGACGGATCGTCGAGGTCGGGCACCTCGCCGCCGAACTCGTCACGCACCTGCGCCAGCACCGAGCCGCCGAGCCGGTCGCGCCCGCCACCGAGGTCGACCAGCACCAGGGCCGAGTCGGCACCGAGCTGCGGGGTCCACGTGCCACGCACGTCAGGCAGCGACGCGAACGCGGTGACCACCAGCGACACCGGCGACACCACCGAGCGCTCCTCGTCGGACTCCGGGTCGGACCACCGGGTGCGCATCGACAGCGAGTCCTTGCCGACCGGCACCGACACCCCGAGCGCCGGGCACAGATCCATCGCAACGGCCCGGACGGTGTCGTACAACGCGGCGTCCTCTCCGGGCTCGCCGCAGGCCGCCATCCAGTTGCACGACAGTTTGACTCCGGACAGCGCCGGCACCGGGGCCGCGAGCAGGTTGGTCACCGCCTCGCCGACCGCCATCCGCCCGGACGCCGGGCCGTCGACCGCCGCGAGCGGCATCCGCTCACCGGTCGCCATCGCCTGCCCGGCAAACCCGAGGTGGTCCGAGAGGGTCACCGCCACGTCGGCAACCGGCACCTGCCATGGCCCCACCATCTGGTCGCGGTGGGTGAACCCGCCGACGGTGCGGTCGGCGATGGTGACGAGGAAACGCTTCGAGGCGACCGTCGGATGCCGCAGCACGGCGTGCGCGGCATCCCGCAGGTCGAGACCGTCGAGCGTCGGCGGTGGTACCGCCCTGGGCACCCGGGTGACGTCGCGCGTCATCCGGGGTGGCTTACCGAGCAGCACCTCCATGGGCAGGTCGACCGGGCGGTCGTCCCCGGGCGCGTCCTCGGGGCCGGGGGCGAGCACGAGTTGCCCGTCGTCCCTGGCGACACCGACCACCGAGTGCGGGCAGCGTTCCCGCGCGCACAGGGCCGTGAACGCGGCGAGCGAGGCGGGGGCGATGGCGAGCACGTACCGTTCTTGACTCTCGTTGCACCACACCTCTTTTGGCGCCAGGCCGGTCTCTTCCAGCGGCACCGCGGCGAGGTCGAAGCGCGCCCCGAGCCCGGCGCCGTCGACCAGTTCGGGGAAGGCGTTCGACAGCCCGCCGGCCCCGACATCGTGGATGGCGAGCACCGGGTTGTCGGCGCCGAGACTGAGGCAGTGGTTGATCACCTCCTGGGCCCGGCGCTGAATCTCGGGGTTGCCGCGCTGCACCGAGTCGAAGTCGAGCTCGGCCGCGTTGGTGCCCGACGCCATCGAGGATGCCGCACCGCCGCCCAGCCCGATGCGCATGCCGGGGCCACCGATCTGGACGAGCAGCGTGCCGGCCGGGAAGGCCACCTTCTCGGTCTGCGAGGCGCTAATCGCCCCGATGCCGCCGGCGCTCATCACCGGCTTGTGGTAGCCACGCCGCACGCCATCGACGGTCTGCTCGTACACCCGGAAGAAGCCGCCCAGCCCGGGCCGGCCGAACTCGTTGTTGAACGCGGCTGCACCGATCGGCCCGTCCAGCATGATGTCTAGCGGCGTCGCGAGGTGCGCGGGAGAACCGTACCGCATTGTCTCCCAGGGCTCCTCGGCACCAGGGAGGTGCAGGTGGGAGACTGCGAAGCCGGTCAGGCCGGCAGTGGGTTGCGACCCACGGCCGGTGGCGCCCTCGTCGCGGATCTCGCCACCCGCACCGGTCGCGGCACCCGGGAACGGCGAGATGGCGGTGGGGTGGTTATGGGTCTCGACCTTCATCAACACGTGCACCTGATCGGCGCGCATGGCGTACCGGCTCGGCCCGTCGGTCCCCTCCGGCCAGAACCGGGTGACCGGGCCGCCCGCCATCACCGACGCGTTGTCGGTGTAGGCGACGACGGTGCCCTGGCCCGCGACCTCCTCGGTGTGCCGGATCATGCCGAACAGTGAGCGGGGTTGCGGCTCGCCATCGACGACAAAGTCGGCGTTGAAGATCTTGTGCCGGCAGTGCTCGGAGTTGGCCTGCGCGAACATCATCAGCTCGACATCGCTGGGGTTGCGGCGCAGACCGGTGAATGCCGTTGCGAGATAGTCGATCTCGTCGTCGGAGAGCGCCAGCCCGAACGTGGCGTCGGCATCCTTGATCGCGGCCCGACCGCGCCCCAACACATCGACCCGCGCCATCGGCTCAGCGTCTCGCTGGCCGAACAACGCGGCCGACTGCTCGACCGAGCGCAGCACCGACTCCGTCATCCGGTCGTGAAGGAGTGCTGCGCACTCCCACCACTGCGCATCAGACAGCGCGCCCTCGCAGGCCATCAGGTACTCGGTCACGCGCTCGACCCGGCGCACCTCGACACCGCAACTGCGGGCAATGTCGGTGGCCTTGGACGCCCATGGCGACACCGTGCCCAGGCGCGGGGCCACGACGACCCGCACGGCGTCCGCCCACGCGAACCGTGGGACCCGCGCCTCGTCGGGTGCCTCGTCGGGTGCCTCGTCGGGCGCCTCGAACGGCGATCCATAGGTGAGGAGGCGCTGCACGGTGGCGGTGGTGGCGGGGTCGAGCGGGCCCGCGCTGGCCACCTGGTGCACATATCGGGCCCGGACCCCGGTGACCGCTGGCGCGACGGCGCGCAGCCGGGCAAGGAGGCCAGCGGCACGGAAGCCGGAGAGGGCGTCGCCGCCCAGGACGGTGGTGACCACGAGGTCGTGCGGCGGAGCCATGGTGTGCGCAGTCTCCCGGAGTGCGGTGCGGCGGGCGGATTCCGACGCCAGGTTATCCG
>JBOFLG010000098.1:0-5316 GCA_051657745.1 Dermatophilaceae bacterium
TGCCTCACCTGCGAGGTCCGCGACGAATGCCTGGAGTCCGCTCTGATGAACGACGAGCGGTTCGGCATCTGGGGTGGTCTGTCCGAGCGCGAGCGTCGCAAGCTCAAGAAGCGCGCCGTCTGACCCGACCGACCGGCCCGGCCGAGGCGTCACAAGAGCGGGCCGAGACGTCACAAAAGCACGGCGAGACGTCATCGCCAGGTCGAACTGGTAGTCCGTCGTCTCTAACGTTTCGGGGTATAGGTGGCGTGGTGGTTCGGCGACGAAACTGCGCATCTGATGCTCGTGGTGGAACCTCGATGCAATGTATGTCACGACCGGCTCGACGAGCTGGCCAGCCACCTCCGAGCCGCAGCTGCGCTGGCCGACCACGTCACCGGTGATCTCATCCAAGAAAGTCTGCCGAGATCGAGCGGTTCGCCTCCGGCATCGGGGTCGGAATGCGATTCGATTCTCGCCTCCTCGACGGTCTGATCTGGCCCGCACGGCGCGATACCGGCAATGCGGCACGAAGGGGTGCGCTATGCAGCGTTCGAGTGCTGCGGGCTTCGGCGAGAGGCCGTGCAGCTGTTCGTGATGCGGTGCCTCCGCTGGAGCGATGTAGTTCGTGATCTCCAAAGTCGAGATCAATCGACGATCTGTCCGCATGTGATGTTCATCGCTGCTCCGGTGATGGCAGGGGCGCGGTCTGAGGCAATCCATGCTGCGGCTTGGGCGACCTCGGCGATCCTGGGGAAGCGCTTCAGCAACGTGCTCGCCCGCAACGTCTGCAGGTAGCCGGTGTCGGCAAGGCCTGCAGGTTGACCGTTCGGGCCGAACGTCTCGGGCGAGCCTGCTGAGCGTAGCCAGCACACCCGCACCCCGCTCGGTCCCGTTTCAGCCGCGAGAGTACGCAGCATCCCTTCGATGGCGCTGCATGCGGTGCCGAAGCCACCGACCAGTGGCAGCGCGAGACGGGATGGGGTCGCTGTCAGCGCCAAGATGACGCCGCCACCACGTTGCGTCATGTGTCTGGCGGCTGCGGTGGCCGTGATGAAGTGGGCGCGAACGCCGATATCGATCGGACGCAGGTAGTCGTCCAGCGCCATCTCCGTCAACGGCCGACCTTGCATGTCGGCCAGACTGATCAAGTTGAACGACACGTCTACCCCGCCAGTCCGGGCGATGATTGACTCAAGGTGAGCATCGACGCCTTCTGGATCAGTCGCATCCAGCCGAGCGGCCTCGACGCGCCCGCCAACGGTTTGGATGCCGCTCGCCAACTCTTCAAGCGGCCCAAGAGACCGGCCAGCCAAGAAGACATGTGCCCCTTCCTGCGCGAACACGCTCGCAACTGCGGAGCCAACGTGACCGGCACCGCCGTATAGAACGGCAGTCTTGTTCTCGAGCAGCATGTCACTCCTTGTTGAACTGAGTCTGTTGTGGTCGCTGCTGAAGTCGACCAACGTCGTGCGGCTTGAGAGCGAGTAATCGCCTTCGGTCAGGTGAGCACGATCCTTTGGCGGCCGTCGATCAGTTCTCGAACGGCGTCGAGATGTCCGACGTGGACCGCTGTCTCGATGAAGGCATGCATCACGACCTCGCGGGTCGAGTTCAATCGGTAGTCGGCGGGGAAGTCCGTTGGCCACCACGCTGGTG
Source organism: Dermatophilaceae bacterium (assembly GCA_051657745.1). GTDB lineage: Bacteria > Actinomycetota > Actinomycetes > Actinomycetales > Dermatophilaceae > JBOFLG01. The sequence goes on from JBOFLG010000098.1 coordinate 1,639, forward strand.
GTGCATCGAGTTCGGCGTTGGTCAGGACGTGTTTGCTTCGGTTGGATTCCGCTATGTACAAGTCGAGCACGTCTGTGGCGGTCAGTCCGATCGGGAGGTTCCACCCGTTGTGGCTGAGGCTGTCGACCGCCTCGTGTTCACCGGCGATCGCGGCTCGATACCACATTCGCTCGACATCGACGGCGAGGTGGTGGATCAACTGTGCGCACGACCAACCGGATGGCAGCACGGCACGTGTCATCGCTTCGTCATCAAGCCCGGCGACCGCGGTCAGCACCTGTTCGCGCAGCGCTCCGTGGAATCGCAGGAAGACGTTGACGTCATCGATCACGGCCGGCCTCATCGCTCTGGGTCATTGCAGCCTTCAGTAGTTACGGAGCGAAGTTGTTCGAGCTCGTTCGCCCGGCGGGTCAGCGCCAGCCGTGTCGTGTTGTCGTCTGCTGTTGCGGCGGCACACCGAAACAGGACAACGGCCCTGCCGACGTCGCCGCTCAACGCCGTCAGGTGACCCTCGGCTGCATCGAGCGTTGGCTGGTTGATGAGTTGGCCGTCGTTTCGCACCCGGCGCAGCAGGGCAAGACCTGCTGTTGGCGATACGCCGTGTCCGGTCGCGATTGCACGGTTCAGGCCGACGACCGGGTCCGGTCGAATCGCGTACAACTCGTCGTAGAGTCCGACGATCGTCGGCCAGTCGGTCACTTCCCACGACGACGCGATCGCGTGTTCGGCCGCGATCTTGGCCTGGATCGCGTAGGGCGCGCCCGACGCAAGGAGCGCGACGCGAGAGAGCCCTTCGGCAATCATCACCTGGTCCCAGCGTCTGCGGTCTTGATCCTCCAGGCCGATCAGTCCGCCGTTGGCGTCTCGGCGTGCCGACTGCCGGGCATGAGTGAGCAGGATCAGCGCAAGCAGTGCGTTCGCCTCGCCATCGTCGAGTAGCTCGGTCACCAGACGAGCAAGCCGCAAGGCCTCCCAAGCGAACGGTGGGTGACCCGCGGAATCGTGTCCGTCGGTGAATAACAAGTAGATGACCGCCAAGACTCCCGGCAGACGCTCGCCGAGCGCCGCATCGGTCGGCACCTCGTAGGGGATCCCGGCCTCAGCGATCTTCGCCTTTGCCCGAGTCAGGCGCCTGGTCATTGTCGACTCCTTCACGTGCAACGCGCGGGCGATGGCACTCGTCGCGACGCCGCACACCGTGCGCAACGTCAGCCCAACCCGTGTCTCCATCGACAACGCTGGATGACAACAAGTGAACACGAGCCGCAGCCGATCGTCGGACAAGCCCAGATGGCCCGGTGGGGTCGAGGCGATCGTCTGGGTCAGCGTCGCAAGATCTGCGACCGCTGCTTGTGTCGTGCTGTGTCGCCGCTGCGCGTCGATAGCGAGGTTGAGGGCGACACGCATCAGCCACCCGCCAGGATTGTCGGGCACGCCGGTCTTCGGCCAACGATCGAGTGCCCGCGTGATCGCCTCCTGTGCGCAATCCTCGGCGAGCGACCAATCTGCGGTCCGAGCGAGGATCGCGGCCACGATGCGTGGATACGCGCCTGTGGCCGTCGACTCGGCGGCAACGATCTCGCCGACGTTCACTGTTCGAAATCGGCCAACGGACGCATCTCGATCCGACCGCGGCGAGCCATCGGATGACCCGCCGCCACCTTGATCGCTTCATCAAGGCTTGCGCACTCCAACAGGTCGAATCCGAAGATCACCTCCTTAGCCTCCGCGTACGGTCCATCCGACAACAACACCTCACCGCGACGCACCCGCACCGTCGTAGCCGTATCCACCGGCGCAAGAACATGACCCTGCAAGCGCCGACCGGCAGCGTCGTGCTCGTCGACCCACTCGTCAACATCGGGTAGATCGGCGGCGCTGTCGTCAGGCTCTGAATCAGAACAAACGAACATCATGTACTTCACAGCAGGCTCCTTCAGAATCGCATCGACGACACCTTGATGACGAACGGCACGGCCACAACCGGACATCCTGCCAAGATAATTCTGCTCGTTCGGCCAACCAGCCGCCGTGGCGATGTGGAAGCTGGCAAGCTCAGTTCGGGCGTAACGTCAGGCTGCGACAGCAGCTACTAGAGTCTCGGCATGCTTGAGATCGTTGTAGAGACTGAGGAGGAGGAACGGTACGTCCGCCCTTCCGCCGATACCCTCGCCGAACTAGTCCTGCGCATTGGGGGTGTGGACGACCGGTACCTGGTCCTCCAGCGGGTGCCCGACCTGCCCGGTGTCTTCGCCCAGGTCTGGCACGAGAACGGCGGCGGTTACGGGGTTGAGCGCCGCGACGGCGACCAGCAGTTCCACACGACAGCCGACGGTCCGGAGGAAGTGATCGGGGCGCTCACCGGTTGGGCCCGCCAAGAACCGTGCTGGGACAACGGACTGACATGGTCGCCGCTCGACCTGCCGCCCGCTCCTGAAGCTCCACCGTTGGATCTTGCCGACGCCGAGCGTGAGCAGCTTGAGAACCACGTCCGCGAGGAACTGGCCGCTGGCTACGCCTCCCGCGCGCAGCTGGCCGAACTCGCTGAGGAGTTCCTAGCCGCCGATGATGTTCGGCCAGTCTCACGGGAGCAGGCGACAGCGTTGGCAGACAGGCTGTGGCTGGAACGGATCGCGCAGCAGCGCACGTGGCAGGGCGAGACCGATCCTGAACGGCTCACCCGCGCGTTCGCCACCTTGCAGGAGAGCGGGATCACCGGCCGCGAGAACTTCACCTGTTGTCGCACCTGCGGCCAGGCGGAGATCGGTGCCGAGGCCGGGCCGGGTGCGCGGGGGTTCGTCTACTTCCACAGTCAGTGCACGGAATCCGCTGCCGCTGGGCACGGGCTAGACCTGTTCTACGGCGGGTTCGACGGCTCGGCCGAGACCACCGCAGCCGTTGGTCAGGAAGTCGTCGCCGCACTCGAAGCGGCAGGCCTATCCGTCGTGTGGAACCGCGATCCCGACCGTGCGATTACCCTCACGCCACTGGACTGGCGTCGCCGGCTGGTGGGATAGCAAAGCAGGTTGCACGACTACCTATCGCCGGCGTCTCCAAGTCCACCCTGAGAGCACCTCCGCCGAAGCCTGTCGATGGCACCAAACAGGCACCGGATACACCAGTGCGATCGCGCTCCCGCTTTTCGCTACTACGGGACGGGTCGGCCGCTACTACGGGACGGGTGGGCGGGTTCGGGGTTGCCGCTGGTCGGTCGTGGGGGATTAGTGTGGTGCGCCGTGTACCCACCACCGGTCGTCGTCGCGCTCGTGGTCAGCCACAATGGGGCACGGTGGCTGCCGCAGGTCGTCACCGGGATCGAGGCGCAGCACCGTAAGCCGGACCGCGTCCTGGTGGTGGATACCGGTAGCACCGACAACAGCCGCGAGATCACGACCGCCGCGTGGGGTGGCCCCGCGCTGATCGAGCTCCCGAGTTCCGCGTCTTTCCCGGTCGCGATCCGGGCCGGAGCGAACCTGGTTCCCGAGGCGGATTGGATCTGGATCCTGCACGACGACTCGACACCGGAACCCCGAGCGCTTGAGCAGTTGCTCGCCTACGTGTCCGACCACCCCGACGTTCACATCGCCGGGCCCAAGCTCCGCGAGTGGCCCTCACTCAGGCGACTCGTCGAGATCGGGGTGACCATCTCGGCCACGGGGCGCCGTGAGACCGGCCTGG
>JBOFLG010000099.1:0-1844 GCA_051657745.1 Dermatophilaceae bacterium
CCGCGCTCGTCCCGGAGAAGGCAGGTACCCGAGCGTGGCAACCAAGAAAGATCTGGTTGAGGCTCAGGCATTCAGCCGGCGCCGGCTCACGACGGCATTCGTCAGCGGGTCGCCCGGCGGCCGTGAAGTCGAGCCCCAGCGGCCGATGCGCGCGGTCGCCGGCAGCATCGCCCTCGCCACGCTCCTCGTGCTCGGCGCGCTGGCCGCCGGGTACCTGAAACCGGGCCTGCCATCCGGGTGGAACGACAACGCGCTGGTGATCGCCAAAGACAGCGGCGCCCGGTACGTGGCCATCAAACAGACCCTCTACCCCGTCATCAACACCACGAGCGCACGACTTCTCGTGCCGGCCACCAGTTTCAAGGTCGTGACCGTCAACGACGACAAGATCGCCAGCGCCCGGCGGGGTGCCACGATCGGCATCGTCGGGGCCCCGGACTCGCTCCCACCCCGGAGCCGGCTGATCCGCTCCGGCTGGGCGGCCTGCGTCGGGACCGGCGGCGGCATCCGGCTATCGCTGGGGTCGCCACCCCCGCAACCGGCCGCCGGGCGCGCCACGGTCATGCGCAGCGGTGACCAGCTGTTCGTCATCACCGGCGGGTACCGGTTGCCCGTGCCGGCTGCGAACGCGTCCGCTGTGCTGCGCGCCCTCGACCTCGACACCACCACACCGGTCTCGGCGCCGGCCGCGTGGACCGGCCTGTTTCCCGAAGGGCCGTCGCTGACGCCGCTGCGCATTGGCGACCTGGGTGCGCCCCGGCCGGGGCTCCCGGCCGGGGCCGCTGTCGGGTCGGTCCTGAAGGTCACCGCACCGGGGTCGCCGGCTCGGCGCTACGTCGTGACCCCGAAGGGCGAACTCGCCCCGCTCACCCCGGTCGCGTACGCGCTGTATCTCCTCGGCTCAGGGCAATCCAGTGCTGGTGACCTCGAGTTCACTCCGGCCCAGGTGAGCCGGATTCGGACCTCCTCGACGGCGGTCGTCCCGAAGGAGTGGCCGCAGACTCCGCCACGCGGCCTGACCGGTCGGCCGTGCGCGGTGCTCACTGCCGCCGCCGATCGGCTCCCCAGTGTCGTTCTCGCGGCGTCCGATTCGCCGGTGGCCGACGGCCGGTCCGTCGTGGTCGCCCCCGGCGGCGGAGCGCTCGTCCGAGCGATCGGGAGCAACGTCCTCAACCGCGGCCCGGTGTTCGCCGTCGACCAGACCGGAACCGCTTACGGCATCCCGGACCCGAGCACGGAGATGGTCACCCGTCTGGGGTACCGACCCACGGATGTCGTACCGGTGCCCCAGCAGTGGTTGGGCCTGTTTCGCGCTGGCCCCGAGCTGACCGTGCAGGCCGCCCAGTCGGCCGTGGCAGCAGCGCGATGACGAGGCTCCGAACACGGCTGCGACGGATGCCGCTCGCGGCACCCGTCGCGATATCGCTCGCGCTGTCCGTCATCATGATTGGGCCTGCCGCCACGCCGGCGGCAGCAGCGGACGAGTGCACCACCAGGCAGGTCCAGTACTCCCCCGAGACGCCCTACGCCCTGGGGCGTCTCAATGCCCGGTACGCCTGGACGGTGGCAACCGGTCGCGGTGTCGTGGTCGCGGTCGTCGATTCGGGGGTCACCGCCGGCAATGCTCACCTGCGATCCGCGCTGGTCCCGGGGCGCAGCCTCGTGCCGAAACTCATCCCCACCGAGGACGACTCGGGTCACGGCACGGCCATCGCCGGCCAGATCGCCGCCCGCAAGGTCACGGGCAGCGGCGTCGTCGGGTTGGCACCGGAGGCGAAGATCATGCCGGTGCGGGTCTTCTACGACTCCGACGACGAGAGCCGCGCGGCGGGCGTCGGCCCGCG
>JBOFLG010000100.1:0-8405 GCA_051657745.1 Dermatophilaceae bacterium
GTTCCGGCCGCACCCGGACCGGGCTCGGCGGCAGCCCGCCCGCCCATGCCGGCGACCAGCGCGGCGACGATCGCCAAGCCGAGACCGGTGCCAACCTGGCGCACCCCGCGGGATCGTTCCCACAACGCAGCCCGCTCGAACGCCACCGCTCGCTCCTCAGGCGAGAGCCCAGGCCCGGTGTCGTCCACGTCGAGACGGACGCCGCACGGCCCGGCATCCAGACGCAGCGTGATGGACCCGCCGACCGGGGTCACCCGCAGCGCGTTCTCCACCAGGTTGTCGATCACCTGGCGGAGCCGGGCGGGGTCGACCAGGGCCAGTACCGGCGCCCCTGGGACGTCGACCACCATGGCGATCTGCTCTGCGGCACAACGGCGCTCCCACCCCTGGCCGGCCTCCTCGATGACCGGCCGGAGATCGGTGCGAACGAGGTCGAAGTGAAACCCGTCCGCACGGAGTCGAGCCAGGTCAAGCAGGTCGTCCACGAGCCGGGCGAGCCGCCCAGCCTCGGACACGAGCACCGCCCCGGCGCGGCGGGCGGCATCCCCATCGAGGAGACCGTCGGCCAGGGACTCGCCGTACCCGAGCACCGCGGTGAGCGGCGTCCGCAGTTCGTGAGAGACCGACATCAGGAAGTCACGCTCACGGTTCTCGCTGCGGGCCAGTGAGTCAGCGAGGGCGTCCACCGCGGCTCCGAGCTCGGCGACCTCCCGCGTTCCGGAGCGGCCGACCCGCACCGCGCGGTCGCCACCGGCCAGCCGCCGCGCGCCCGCAGCCGCCTCCCGCAGCGGCCGGGTGAGCCGACCGGCGAACCACACCCCGACCGCGACCGCGACGATCAGCCCGACCAGCAGCGCGACCAGGACCCCCCGCAGCACCTGCCCGGCATCGGTCTGATCGACGCGGAACCGCTGCGCCATCACCACCACGCGCCCGTCACCGATCGGGCGCACCGCGACGAGCACGTCGTCACCGTCGCGCTGGAGGGTCGCCTGGCGGCGCGCGGTCGGCTGCCCCATCGCGCTCCACGCGTCTCGCGCGAGCCGATCACCGGCCACCTCACCCCGCGGGGTAGTCCACGCCACCGGCGTGCGCTGGGACCGCACCAGGCGCAGAGTCGCGCCGACATCCCCGCCACGACGGGCCGCCACGACGGTAGCGGCGAGGTCGGCCTGCCGGCTCAGCGCGGCGCGGCTGTCCGCCACGGCCACCGACCGGGTCAGCTGCACCGCCGCCGCCCCGGCCACGACCACCGCCACGACGACCACCGCCGACATCAGCAGCACCAGCCGACACCGCAAGCCGCCGAACCGGCGCCTCATGGCGATCGGCGGATGCCGTACCCGACACCTCGCACGGTGCGCACCGGGCAGGCGTCACCGAGTTTGGCGCGCAACTGGGCGACATGGACATCAACGGTGCGGCTGTCGTCATCCGGCGGGAAGCCCCACACCGCGTGCAGGAGATCCCCCCGCGGGTGCACCCGCGCCGGGTGTCCGAGCAGGTGCGCGAGCAGGTTGAACTCGGTGGCGGTCAGGGAAACTGGCAGTTCGTCCCGGAACACCTCGCGGCGCTGCACGTCAACCACGAGCGGACCGTGCCGGAGCAGGGCGGCGCTCCCGCCGGCACTGCTCACCCGGTGCCGCCGCAGCAGCGCCCGCACGGTGGCCATCAGCACCCGCGGGGAGTACGGCTTGGTCACATAGTCGTCGGCGCCGAGCTCAAGGCCGAGCACGCGGTCCACCTCGTCGTCGCGGGCGGTGAGGAACACCACCGGAGTCCAGTCGTCGGCGGCCCGCCAGGTGCGACACACGTCGATCCCGTTCAGACCGCCGGACAGGCCGATATCGAGGATGACGAGGTCGTGGCGGGTGCCGGCCTGCGCGCTGAGCGCCTGCTCCCCGGTCGGCACCGCGGTGACCCGGAAGCCGGCGGCGGCCAGCTGGACCCGCAACAACTCGACGAGCGCCGGCTCGTCCTCGACGACCAGCACGTGCGCGGAGGGCGACATGGGCCAACAGTCGCCGCTGACACCGCTCCCGCGCAACCGGCCCCAGCGCCGGACCACCAGGGGATGTCGTACCGGGCCGACTCCCGGGAGCCCAGGTCCGTGCGTGGCCCGGCGGAGCCGACCGGTCGCGCGCGTCGCGAGCCCAGCGCCATCCCTGATCGAACCCGAACATGAGCCTGATCAGTGCCTGACGTCGGTACGCCACAGTGGTGTCCATGTCCAGCGGTGATGGCGGGTCGAACGATCGGGTCGTGGCGTCGCGCGCCGTGCGGGCCCTCGGGCTCGGCGGGTCTGCGGACGTCGTCGATGAGGTGGTCCGGATCGGTGTCGCTGAATGGGCCGGCTCGGCGCTGGCTGCGGCCCGAGGCCGCGAACCCGATCGGCCGACCCCGACACTGGCGGACCCGGAACCGTTGCCCGAGAAGCCGACCCGCGCGCAGCGCACCGCCCAGCGACAGCAGCAGAAGAAGGGGGTCGCCGCACTCACCCGGTGGTGGGTCGCCGAGCTCGTCACGACACCGCATCCGGTGCTCGAGCGGGTCACCGTCGGCTGGCACGACCACTTCGCCACCTCGGCGCAGAAGGTTCGCCGGCCGTCGCTCGTGCTCGGCCAGAACGAGAGCCTCCGCCGGCACGCGCTCGGTGGCTTCGCAGACCTGGCCCACACCATGGCGAGGGATCCGGCGATGCTGGTGTGGCTCGACGGCATCCGCAACACTCGCAGGGCACCCAACGAGAACCTGGCCCGCGAGTTGCTGGAACTGTTCTGCCTGGGGAGCGGCTACACCGAGGACGACGTCAAGGCGGCCGCCGCGGCCCTCACCGGCTGGGCCTACGAGCGGCGCACCGGCTCGGTGCGGTGGGACCCTGAGCGGCACGCGGCCACCCCGGTCACCCTCTTCGGCCACACCGCGTCCCTGGATACCCGCGGGGTCGTCGATGCGGTGCTTGCCCGCCCCGAGTCCGCCCCCTTCATCGCCACCCGATGGTGGCAGCGCCTGGTGTCCCCCGAGCCACCCGACGAAGCCTCGCTCGCGCGGGTGCTGGCCGCGGCGGGCCCGACCCGGGACACCGGGGCGATGCTCGCGGCGATGGTGGCGGATGACGCGTTCGCCGCCGCAGGGACCCTGGTCACCGGCCCGCTCGAGTGGGCGGTCGCGGCGATGCGGTGCCTACGGATCACGCCGGATGCCGACCTGCTCGGCCGCGTCGTGCCCGCCCTCACCCGCCTGGGCCAGGTGCCGTTCCACCCGCCGAGCGTGGGCGGGTGGCCGCAGGGCCGCGCCTGGCTGAGCACCAGCGGGCTGACCGGGCGGGCCGAACTCGCCCGGGTGCTGGTCGACCGCGGCGACCTGACGCCGGTGTCGTCGGTGACGGCATCGGCCCGGGTCGAGAGCGCGCTCCGGCTGCTGGGACTCGCCGAGGTCGCGCCCCGAACGTCCAGCCACCTGTCCACCCTGGTCGACGACCCGCGCGCACTGGTCGCGGCGGCGCTCGTGGCCCCCGAGAACCTGGTGATCTGATGCCCCGTGCCCCATTCCACCCGTCCAGGCCGCTGGACGGCCTCACCCGGCGCACCCTGCTCACGGCCTCGGGTGTCGCCGGAGCCGGCGCGCTGCTCGCCGGTAGCGCCGGCGTCGGGCTGCACCAGGTGCTGGCTCGCGGGCAGGCCGACGGCGGCCCCTCCGGCACGCCGATCCTGGTACTGGTCACGCTGTACGGCGGCAACGACGGCCTGAACACCGTTGTCCCGTACGCCGACCCGGCCTACCAGGCGGCCCGGCCGGGCCTGGCCTACGACGCCGGGGAGGTGCTGCGGCTCGACGACCAGTTCGGCCTCAACCCGGCACTGCCCGGGCTCGCCGACGCCTGGAAGGGCACCGAGCTCGCCGTGGTGCACGGGGTCGGGTACCCGCGACCGGACCGGAGCCACTTCCGCTCGATGGACATCTGGCAGACCGCCACCCCGGACTCGCCGACCACCGAGGGGTGGCTGGGCCGCTGGCTCGACGCCGAGGACGGCGACCCGATGCTCGCGGTGAGTCTCGGTGAGACGCTGCCACCGCTGGCCGTCGGCACCCGGTCGACGGCCGCGGCACTCAGCCTGCGCGAGGGGCGCCGGCCCACCCAGGTCGGCTCGATGGTGCTGGGGTATGCCGCGGCCGACCCGGCCGACCCACCCGCGGTGGCGGATGCGGCATCCGCCTGGGCGGCACTCGGGACGTGCGAGAGGGCATTCGCGACGGTGCGCACCACACCGGCCGGCGGGAACGAGCCAGACCAGGGCGAGGCTCCGGCCACCGCCACCGGTGGCACCACCTCACCGGTGGCCACCCAACTCGACCTGGTGGCGCGCTGCATCCGGGCCGGGGTGCCCACCCGGGCCTACGCCGTGTCGCACGCCGGGTACGACACCCACACCCAGGTACGCAACCAGCAGAAGTTCCTCCTGGGCCAGCTCGACGGCGCGCTCACCGAGTTCCGAGCGGCTCTCGACGGGCACCCGCGGCGCGACGACGTGGTGGTGCTCGTGCACTCCGAGTTCGGGCGCCGGGTGACCGCGAATGCCAGCGACGGCACCGATCACGGCACCGCGTCGGTGGTGCTCGCCCTCGGGGCGCGGGTGAACGGAGGCCACCACGGCGAACCGCCGTCGCTGACCAACCTCGACGACGGCGACCTTCAAGCCACCACCGACTTTCGGTCGATCTATGCCGAGGTGGCCGAGAAGGTGCTCCGGGTCGACCCAGAGCGGGTCATTCCCGAACCGAAGCCCACCCTCGGCATCCTCGCCTGAGCCCGCTCAGGCAGCCGCACGGACACCAGGTACGGGTCAGGCCGGTCGCCGGCTCAGCAGCATCTGCACCGCAAAGCCGCCGAGCACCGTCCCGGAGACCCCCCGTTGGATCTTCATCGCTCGGGGGTGCTGCCGCAGATAGCCCGAGACCCGGGCAGCGGCAAGCACGATGAGACCGTTGATGGTCACCGCGATGGCGATCTGCACCGCTCCGAGTTGCAGGAACTGCAGCAGCGTCGACCCTTCGTCGGGACGGACGAACTGCGGGATCAATGCGGCGTACATGAGGGCGATCTTCGGGTTGAGCACATTGGTCACCAACCCCATGGTGAACAACCGCCGGGTCGAGTGCGGCTCCAACTCGCGGGCCTCGAATGGCGACCGGCCGCCCGGCCGCAGCATGCCCCAGGCGAGGAAAAGCAGGTAGCCGGCCCCCGCGAACCGCACCACGTCGTAGGCAAGCGGTACCTGAGTGAACAACACGGACAACCCCGCGGCAGCTGCGGCGAGGTAGCACGCGAACCCCAGTGCGACGCCGGTCAGCGAGACCAACCCAGCCGCGCGGCCCTGCGAGATCGACCGGGAGGCGAGATAGACCATGTTCGGGCCGGGGGTCAGCACCATGCCGAGCGCGATGACCGACACCCCGAGTGCAGCAGTTACCGAGATCATGACGGGCCTTCTTCCTGGGGTGGTCTCGATCGTGCACGGACCGCACCGAGCGGTCGGGTGTGCATCCGACTCAACTGTGCCGCAGACCGGGTGCGATGGAACTGTGCCACTCCATCATTCCTCGGTGCACTGTGTGCTGGGCGACGTCGCGGCGCCTGGTGGCAGGGTGCCCGACGTCGCGACGTCGCGACGTCGGGATGCCGGGCGCGCGGCCGCAGCGGCCGGCGGCCGGGCTCGCCGACGTCTGGGTTGGCCGGATGACGGCCGAACGGACGCGCTCTCACCCGTCGACGAAACTCACCGGGTGCGGGGTGCCGATACAGAACTCGTTGCCCTCCGGGTCGGCCAGGGTCGTCCACGACATGCCGAACTCGGCCTTGTCGTGGAGATGGGTCGCCCCGAGGGCCACGACCCGCTCGACTTCGGCGGCGACATCCGCGGCCTCGTAGTCGAGATGCATCCGGTTCTTCACCGTCTTGGCCTCCGGCACCTGGATGAACATCAGGGCCAGATCGGACTCGTCACCGAGCCCGATCGAGGCGAAGAACGGCGACGGCGGCGCCGGCGTGGTGTCCAGCGGCCGGCCAAGCACCTCCGACCAGAAGCGCGCCACGACCAGCGCGTCGGAGCAGTCACACGTTGCCGCTTTCAGTGTGAGTGTCATGAGTGGGTCCCTTTCGTCAGGAGCGATCCGGATGGTGCGGATGGTGCGGGCGTTCCGGGCGCACGATCGGCCAGGCGATCTCGGTGCGCAGGTCGTCATCGGGCAACAGCCGCCCAGTTGCGTCGTCGACACTGACGACGTAGGTCTCACACACCGGCTGGTCGGCCGGCCGTGCATGCCGCGCCACCCAGGCCCCCAACTGGCGGTAGGTCTCGCCCATGGTGCGATACGCACCCCGATGGGTAAGCACGGCGCAGGTGGTTGCCGCGGTGCGCTGGTTGACCAGGCCAGCGGCGATCGCATCGTCGTCGAGCACGATGGGATCGGCGATCGGGACGAACGCGGTCACCAACTCCGGGCCGCCCTCGACCTTGGGTGGATACAGCGCTCCCGATGCTCCGGTGAGTTCGGCGCCGAGCCGTCGGCTGCCCTCGTGCAGAACGGGATACGCGCCGGCGAGGAATGCCGCGTAGCCGTCGTGGCCGGGCTGCTCGACCTGCCGGCGGATGGCGAGCAGGTGCCGGCTGGGTTCGTCACGCACGTGTACCGGCGTCTGGAATGCGGGCCGGGAGACCGCCTCATGCAACTCATCAACCACGCGAGTGAGGTCGGCGAGCCGGGCCCGCATCACCAGTTCGTGCTCAGCGACGACCCGGCGGGTCACCTCCGGGTCGCGCGCGCGCACGACCTCGGCGACCGCGCGCAGCGGAAGGTTCAGATCGCGAAGCCGCGTGACCACCTGGGCGTCGACGAGTTGGGACACTCGATAGGAGCGGTAGCCGGTGACCGGGTCGACGGCATCCGGCACCAGCAGGCCCTGTTCGTGGTAGGCGCGGAGCGCCGGGATCGACACCAGCGACGCGGTCGAGAACATCCCGATCCGCATCAGCGGGTCGTCATCCGCCACCGAGTCGTCACGGCTCGGACCGTCACGGCTCGGACCGTCACGGCTCGGGCCGTCGCGGCTCGAGTCCTTCGCTGCCACCCGGTCCCGATCCGCCATGTCGTCAGTGTGGGGTCTCCCTGCGGGGGAGAGTCAAGCGTTGCGGCGAGGCACCGCCCGACGAATTCCGGTGCGGTCGTGCGCCGCACCGTGCGGTCGGTCTGTCCCTCGCCAGCGAGGGGCGGCGAGCAGCCATGCTCCCGCGCATGGTCAGCAGTCGGGAAGCCGCCAGCGCAGGCCGGGGAACCGGGCGAAGTCGCGATCCCGGGAGTACCAGGTCGCCCCGGCCTCGATCGCGACGGCGGCGTGCGCGGCGTCACTCACCAGGTTGCCCCGCGCCCCGACGGCGAGACACAGCCTCTCGAACTCGCGCGGAAAGAGTGATCCTGGCACCACCCGGGTGGTGCCGTCGTCGTCGAGCAGGGCTCGCACGTGCGTCATCGCCTCCTCGATCGGAGTCGGCACGTCGAAGACGCGCGGGTGCGTCACCACCCGTACGTAGCCCGACAGCACGGCGTCGGTGAGGCCGACCGGCTCGAGGTCCGACACCGCGTCGGCAAGCCAGGACGTCAGCGGTCGATGGTGAGCGGCATCGGTGCGATAGGCGCCGACCAGCACGGTGACGTCAGGCATTTTCATCGGCGGGGGTCCGCCTGGTCGCCGCCGGCATCGGCCCCGTCCATGAGATCGAGCCGAGCCCGCACCGCGTCCTCCAACTCGGCCGTCACGGTGCGGCCATGCTCGCGAGCTCGATCTCGCAGCCGCGCGTAGAGGTCGTCGGGGAGGTTGATCGTGGTGCGCATATGCCCAAGCATGCGGCGGGCTGCCCCGGGACGGGAAGAGCACCTGGGTGCCTGGCAGCACGTGGTGCGGAGCGAGCCGATGTGCGGATCCCACACGGCCCGAACGTACTTCCACATTCGCCGACCGTCCGCCGTGGGCGGCATCCGACGAGTGGTCGGGCCGGCAGCAGAGCCAGCCTGCGTCATCCAACGGCACGACCGGCGTACTTGCCGCGCTGGCGCCACGTCCGCCGCGATCCGGCGCGATCCGGCGCGCGGCGACCACGCGCGACCCGGCGCGCCGCGAAGATCCGGCGCTCAGGAAGTGCCCATCACGCCGAGTGGGTCGACTCGCCAGCCCGGGAACACCGGCGCCAGCTGGCCGGCAGTGAGACCGAGGCGGCTCATCACCACCTCGCCGAGGAAGTTGCGGTAGTCGTTGGTACCGGGCACGTCGCCCTGGTCGAGCACGCCCTTGGCGAGGCCCAGCCACCGACCATGCACGCCGCCGCGCACCCCGCCACCCACGGCGATCG
>JBOFLG010000101.1:0-2471 GCA_051657745.1 Dermatophilaceae bacterium
CTGGTGTTCGCGGGCATCGCGGTCGGGTTCGCCCTCGGCGCGCTCACCAACCTCCTCGTCTTCGTGGCGAACTCGCGCGATGGAGTGCGGGCCGTGCTGTTCTGGATGCTCGGGTCACTCGGCCAGAGCCGCTGGGACGTGCTCCCCCTGTTGTGGGCCGTGACCGTGGTCGCGATCGCCGGGTTCTGGGTGTGGTCACGCCGGCTCGACGCCATGGCCCTCGGCGACGACACCGCCCGTTCGCTCGGCACCCATCCAACCCGGTTTCGTTCAGCCGCAGCGCTACTCGTGGCATTGCTGGTCGCCACCGCAGTGTCGGTGGCCGGCGCGATCGGCTTCGTCGGCCTGGTCGTCCCGCACCTCGCCCGGCAGCTCGTCGGCGGCAGCCATCGAGTGCTCCTTCCTACCTGCGCACTCCTGGGCAGCGTTGTCCTCGTTGCCGCCGACACCCTCGCCCGCACCGTGGTTGCCCCCGCCGAGCTCCCACTCGGCGTGCTCACCGCTCTGCTCGGCACACCCCTTCTCGTCGTCCTTGTGCGCCGGATGACGAGCGCCTGACCCCGAGCGGACCCACCGCTCGACCACCCCACACCTCGCAGGAGACGACCATGACAAGCACACTCCGACAACCGTTTTCCGACCACGGCACCGGTGTCCACCACGCCGCCGGCCATCGCACCGCCGGCCATCGCACCGGTGTCTACCGCCGGCTCCGTCGGTGCTCGGTGACGGCGCTCGGCGTCGCTGCCGCCCTCGTGACCACCGCGTGCGGGAACGACACCGGTTCGACCACGAGCGAGTCTCCTGCCACCGTGGCCGGCGTTGCGAAGACTGCCTACCCGGTGACGATCCGGGACTGCGACACGAACATCACGATCAACCAGGCGCCAGACACGGTGATGACCATCGGCAGCGACGCGATCTCCCTGCTCGACGCTGCCGGAGCCGCCGACCGGATCATCGCCCGTTCCGGCGAGTTCGACGCCGCCCTCCCGGCCGGTCTCACCGACCCGCCGAAGGATGCGACGGTGGTCGACCCGTCCGACCCCACGACCGAGCAGATCATTGGCAGCGGAGCCGATGTCGTGGTCGGATACGGCTTGTTCAAGGCCGACGCCGCCGCCCTGAAAGCGGCCGGCATCCAGATGCTCACCGTCAGTGGCGAGTGCGGGCACGAGGCCGGCACCGCGCCGAAGTCGGTCACCTTCGACACCGTGCTCGGCGACATCGAGCGGTTCGGCACACTCTTCGACACTGCGGCCACCGCCACCGAGTCCAGCCGGGCGCTGCGCGGGCGGGTCGACGCCGCCTCGACCAAGGCGCCGAAGACCGCCCGCTCGGCCGCCACGGTCTACTACTTCTCGTCCAGTTCGCCGCTCAGCGTCTACGGCCGCACCGGGATCATGCAGTCGGTGATGGAGAAGGCCGGACTGACGAACGTGTACAGCACGGAGCCGAAGACCTACGTCGAGATCTCCCTCGAGTCCCTCCTTGCGTCCGACCCCGAGGTCGTGGTTATCGCGTACGGCCTGCACGGCGACACCTGGGAGCAGGCCAGGGCGCGCTTCCTCGCCGAACCCGGTGCCCGGGACCTCGCCGCGGTGAAGGCCGGCCGAGTGATCGGCCTTCCGGCCGCCGAGACGTCCGCGTCGTCATCCTCGGTTGCCGGGCTGGAGCGTCTGCAGCAGGCGGTCGCCGGGCTGCCGGGCTGACGTGCTCGTCGCCCACGATCTCGAGGTCCGCTACGGATCCGCGGTCGCCCTGGCCGGGGTGGGTCTGCACGCCCGTCCCGGCCGGGTGCTCGGCCTGATCGGGCCCAACGGCAGCGGCAAGACCAGCCTGCTGCGGGCATTCGTGCGGGCGGTCGACTCGACCGGCGCGCTCCTCGTCGATGACGACGACATCCGCCGACTGCGCACCGCCGAGCTGGCCCGCCGCGCGGGCTTGGTCTCGCAGCAGGAGGAACTGGGCGCCGACCTCACCGTCGGCGAACTGGTGCTCCTCGGGCGCAGCGTCCATCGCCCAGGCTGGGCGGCCTGGTCCGCCGACGATCGGGCCCGCGCCAGGGAGTCGATGCGGCGCACCGGTGTCGACCACCTCGGAGACCGCCGAGTCACCGAACTCTCCGGCGGGGAACGGCAGCGGGTGCTCATCGCCCGGGCGCTCACCCAGGACAACCCGAACCTGCTCCTCGACGAACCGACCAACCACCTCGACATCCGCTACCAGCACGAGGTGCTCGCGCTCGTCCGCGAGCTCGGTCTCACCACCGTAGTCGTGCTGCACGACCTCAACCTCGCGGCGCGGTACTGCGATGACCTCGTCCTGCTCGACGGTGGTCTGGTCGTCGCGACCGGCCCGCCGCAGGAGGTGCTGACGCCCGAGGTGCTGGAACCGGTCTACCGAGTCGTGGTGACCCCGGTCGACGCGGGCGGGATCCGCCAGCTGCTCCTCTCGCTCCCCCGGGCCTC
>JBOFLG010000102.1:0-40359 GCA_051657745.1 Dermatophilaceae bacterium
CTCGTGCTCACCAGGCCGTGGCCGTCGATGCTGCGCGGCATCTGGGGCGACCCCGAGCGGTACCGAGAGACGTACTGGAGCCGCTTCGGGCCGAGGTACTACTTCGCCGGCGACGGCGCCAAATACGACGAAAAGGGCAACATCTGGCTGCTCGGCCGGGTCGACGACGTCATGAACGTCTCGGGCCACCGGCTCTCGACCGCCGAAATCGAGTCGGCGCTCGTCTCGCACCCGAAGGTCGCCGAGGCCGCCGTCGTTGGGGCCGCCGACGACACCACCGGGCAGGCGGTGTGCGCCTTCGTCATCCTCCGCGCCGAGGCGGCGGGCGGCGACCAGGGCGACGCACTCGTCCAGGAGTTGCGCAGCCACGTGGCGACGCAGATCGGGCCGATCGCCAAGCCCCGGCAGATCATGGTCGTGCCGGAACTGCCCAAGACCCGATCGGGCAAGATCATGCGCCGGCTGCTGCGCGATGTCGCCGAGCATCGCGACGTCGGCGACGTCACCACCCTCGCCGATTCCTCGGTGATGACGCTGATTACCGAGGGCCTGGAGTCAGCAGCTGCCAACGCAGACTGAGCAGCGCACCGTCATCCCGCGACCGGATGACGCCTACGCCGCCTCGTCCTGGCGTTGACTTTCCGACACGGAGGTCAGTCGTCTGCGGTCACCATCGGCGGCGTCCGCTACGCCATCCGGGTGCAGGTCGGTGTCCGGGCTGCGACCCTCGGCGCGACCCGCGTCGGTAGGCTGGCCAGCGGCGAGCCGGGAAGTCTGGTCGGCACGGCGCTGCTCCGGCGGCGCCGCCCTCTGCCCGACCGACCCGAAAGGCCGAGATGACCACGCCATCCAATCGGTCGCTGCTTCGGATCCTGCAGCGGCCCTCCTGGACCGAGGCGCAGTTCGTCACCAACGCACTCCGCACCGAGACCATCGGTGGCGCCCTGCTGCTGGCGGCCACGGTCGCGGCGCTCATAGTGGCGAACAGTCCACTGCGCGAGGAGTACGCGGCGCTGCGAGACACCTCTCTGGGTACGACCTGGGGTGAACTCCGGCTCACGGTCGGCCACTGGGCCGGTGACGGCCTGCTGGCGCTGTTCTTCTTCGTCGCCGGGCTCGAACTCAAGCGGGAGTTCCTGGTCGGCGACCTGCGCACACCCGCCCGGGCTGCGGTTCCGGTCACCGCAGCCGTCGGCGGGGTGGTGGCGCCGGCGTTGGTCTTCCTCGGTGTCGTGTCCGCGCTCGGTGGTGGGTCCGAGGCGGCCCGCGGCTGGGCGATCCCCACCGCCACCGACATCGCGTTCGCGCTGGCCGTGCTGGCCGTGATCGGCAGCTCCCTCCCCTCGGCGCTGCGCTCGTTCCTGCTGACCCTCGCGGTCGTGGACGACCTCATCGCGATCACGGTCATCGCGCTCTTTTACACCGCCGACCTCGACCTCGTCCCGCTGCTGCTCGCCACGCTGCCCCTCGCCGGGTTCGCTGCACTCGCCCAACGGCGGATCACCCACTGGTGGCTGCTGCTTCCCCTCGCCCTCCTCACCTGGGCGCTCGTGCACGCCTCCGGGGTCCACGCCACGGTTGCCGGGGTGCTGCTCGGGCTGTCGGTTCCGGTTCGGCCCCGGTCGTCGGTGACCCGAGTCAGCACTCTGGCCCCGGATACCGACGTCGCGCACCGTTTCGAGCATCGGCTGCGACCGCTCTCCGCTGGGTTCGCGGTGCCGCTGTTCGCCTTCTTCGCCTCCGGCGTCACCGTCGTCGGAGGCGGGCTCACTGCCGCGCTGGCCGACCCGGTCGCGGGTGCCGTGGTCGCGGCGCTGGTGGTCGGCAAACTGGTGGGCATTCTCGGCGCCACCTGGCTGATCGCCCGGTTCACCCGGGCCCGCCTGGCCGATGGGCTGCACTGGCCGGACATCGTCGGGCTCGCGCTGCTGTGCGGCGTCGGATTCACCGTTTCCCTGCTGATCGGCGACCTGGCATACGACGACGGGTCCGAGCGCGCCCAGCATGTCAAGCTCGCGGTCCTGCTCGGGTCGCTCATCGCGGCGACCCTCGCGGCGATCGTGCTGCGGCTACGCAACGCCGTACACCGGCGACTCTGCGAGGACGAGACCCGCGACGATGACGCCGACGGGGTTCCCGACGTCTACCAACACGACGAGCGTGGGCACGGGCCTGCACCGACTGGGTAGGGTCGGGGGGTCAGGCCCGGTCGCCGGGGCACCGTACGCAAGTGAGGTCAGACCACACGATGTCAGGCACACCTGGTAGCGAACGCACCATCGGGCAGCTCGTGGCTGATGTCACCCACGACGTCGAAGGCATCGTCCGCGGCGAGATCGCCCTGGCCAAGGCCGAGATACTCGGCGGCGCCAAGGGCATCGGCAAGGGTGCGGGCCTGCTCGCGGTGGCCGGCTTCATCGCACTGCTCGGGCTGATCTTCCTGTTCCACACCGTGGCCCGGGTGGTCGACATCTGGCTGCCGCTGTGGGCGGGGTACGGCATCGTGACCGCGGTCATGTTCGTCGTGGCCGCGGTGCTCGCGCTCGTGGGGCGGTCCGCCATCGGGAAGGCAAAGCCGGCTCCGCAACGCGCGATCGACCAGGCCCACCAGACCGTTGCGGCGCTGAAGCAGGCTGGGCAGTCATCAGGCTCCCCCGCGCCCACAGATCAGCGGGCAAGCGCCTGACCGCTCAGGGCTCGGAGCAGCGGCCGGTCGACACCTGGCCGGTGGCGGTGAGGCCGCTCCGCAGCACCGGCGCCATCTCGTCGAGGGTGAGCGCGTAGCCGGTCTCCAGGTCGTCGAGGGAGGTGGCAAACACCATCCCGACGACCCGGCCGTCGGGGTCGACCATCGGCCCCCCGGACCCGCCCTGCCGCACCTGGGCCCGCAGCGAGTAGATCTCTCGAGTGATCCCGGATTCGCCGTAGATGTCCGCACCGCTGGCACGGATGACGTTGCGCACCCGAGCGCTGCGCACCGTGAGCCCGTCGTCGCCCGGGAATCCAGCGACGACCGCTGAGTCGGCCGCAGCCAACTCGCTGCTCCGGCTGAGGGGTGCCGCGGTGAGGCCCGGTACGGCTAGCACGGCCACGTCGCGGTCGGGGTCGAAGGCAACGACCCGCGCGGTCCGCTCGCGGCCGCGACCACCGACGCTGACCCGTACCGACTGCGCACCGGCGACGACGTGGGCGTTGGTGACGACGTAGCCGGCGGCACCGACCCAGCCGCTGCCGACCCGCGCGGTGTCGCACCGGCGCGAGTCGGCCCGTACCCGGATCACTGAACGCAGGGCGGCTCGCACCTCGGGGTCATTGACCAGCGTGGCGTCAGGCGCGTCGATCGCGGTGATCGGCTCTGGCCCGAGCCCGTCGAAGACCTGCGGGAAGCCCTGCCGATCCAGGGCCTGGGTGACGTTGTCAACCACCCTCGCGGCCGATGCCGGGACCAGAGCATCGACCCGAGTCAGAATTCCTGAGCGGGCCACGACCTCGCGCGCTCCCGGCGGCCCACTGGTGCGCACCACTCCGGCAACGACCCACAGCACCAGGATCGAGGCGATCAGGACTGCGGTCGTACCAAGGAAACTGTCGACCGTGCGAGCGGCTGGCAAGCGCACGGCATCCCGCACCCGCGCGGCCAGCAGGAGCATCACCGATTGCGCGGTCACCGCAACGAAGATGATGAGCACGACCAGCACGATGGCGCTCGAGGGCGTGCCACGGACGACGCCGAGGTGGTCCTCGAGCAGGTCAGGGACGATCCGGACGGTGACCACGGCGCCCCCGACCAGACCAACCAGGCCGAGCGCCGCGGTAATCAGCCCCTGCCGCCAGCCGCTCCACGCATAGCCGGCGAGCAGCACCACGAGCGCCAGATCGAGGATGATCGAGAACATCATGGTCGGGCCCCTGGGGAATCGCGGTCGGCATCGGAGAGCGCTGGGACACCCACCCGCTCGGGGGGCCGCATCCACGGCGAGAGCACCCGGTCGGGCAACGGTCGCTCGCGGCGGTGGTTCCAGGGTCGGCTGAGCTCGGCGAGGTCGAGCACGCTGCTGAGCAGCATCGCGGTGAAGCCCCACACGACGAGGCTGTCGACCTCGAAGGCCAGGCCGCGGTACTCGCCGACCACAGCGGTGTATCGGTTCGCGGGGTCGATGAGGGCCGTCACCGGAACCCGCGCGACGAACTCGACCTCGGCCGGGTCGACCACCCGGACCGGCCCGGGCACGGGGCACCAGGCCAGCACCGGGGTCACCGCGGTGCGGCTCGGTGCCAGGTACACCGGCGGAAGGGTACGGATGACGTCGACGCCGGCCGGGTCGATGCCGACCTCTTCCTCCGCCTCGCGTAGCGCCGCAGCGACCGGGTCGGCGTCGCTCGGGTCGATCACGCCACCCGGGAAGGAGACCTGCCCAGGGTGGGATCGCAAGGTATGCGCCCGTTCGGTGAGCACCACGTCCTCGCCTCGTCCCGACCGGTCGGGACCGAAGACCATCAGCACCGCGGATTCCCGGCCGGCGCCCTCGGGCGGGGCAAAAGCCGAGAACCACTCGTGCTCAGGCAGGTCGTCCCGGGCGCCGAGCCGCTCGAGCCACCGCGGCCGCGGAGCGGTCACGAGACCACAGGGCCGTCGTCGGGAAGCGGCCCCGGGCGTGGGTCGGGAAGCGCGGCGCCGGGCGCGAGCTCGTACCGAAGGAGCGTCCGGGCCACGACCGGGTCAGTCTCGCCCACTCCGTACGACGGGCACCACTGCGCTACCGAGCAGGCACCGCAGGCCGGGCGCCGGGCGTGACACGTGCGCCGGCCATGGAAGATCACGGTGTGGCTGAGCATGGTCCAGTCACGACGCCGGATCAGCGCTCCGACCGCGTGTTCCACCGCGACCGGGTCGGTCTCGGCGGTCCACTGCCAGCGCCGCACCAACCGTCCGACGTGCGTGTCCACGGTGATTCCGGGAATCCCGAACGCGTTGCCCAGCACGACGTTCGCGGTCTTTCGGCCGACACCGGGAAGGGTCACCAGGTCGTCGAGGCGGCCCGGCACCTCGCCGCCGAACCGCTCGATGAGCGCCTGAGCCAGCGTCACGACCGAGTTGGTCTTTGCCCGGAAGAAGCCGGTGGGCTTGAGCACCGCTTCCATCTCGGCGCGGTCGGCCGAGGCCAGCGCGGCGGTGTCCGGCCAGCGGGCGAACAGGGTGGGGGTCACCGAGTTGACCCTGACGTCGGTGGTCTGCGCGCTGAGTACCGTGGCAATGAGAAGCTGGAGCGGGTTGGCGAAGTCGAGTTCGCAATGCGCGTACGGGTATCTCGCACCCAGCGCGCGATGAATGCGGCGCGCCCGGCGAGTCAGCGCCACCGGCGACTCGTCCCCCGCACGGAGGCGTCGGACGGCGCGTGAGGGGGCAAGAGACACGCCCGGCAGCCTACGTGCCCACGCTGACCGCGGTTGTCGCAGTGCATTCCACCGAACCGTCGGCTCGGCCCACCGGCGTCACCCGCTCTGGCACACTTCCAGTCGTGGACCATGACGTCGTGCGCCGCGCCCCGCTCTTCGCTCCTCTCGACGAGCAGGTGGCTGAGACCCTGATTGCGTCGATGAGCCCGGCTCGCCTGGATCGAGGCGACATCCTCTTCCACGAGGGTGACCAGGGCGACCGGCTCTATGTGATCGGCGAGGGCAAGATCAAATTGGGCCGCTCGAGCAGCGATGGCCGGGAGAACCTGCTGGCCATCCTCGGCCCGGGTGAGATGTTCGGCGAGCTCTCGTTGTTCGACCCCGGCCCCCGCACCGCGACCGCGACCGCGGTCGCCGAGGCGCAGGTGGTCTCGATGGGCCAGGACCAACTGCGCGGGTTCCTCGGTGCACACCCCGACGTGGCCCTCACCCTGCTCGCTGCACTGGCCCGCCGGTTGCGCCGGACCAACGAGGTCCTCGCCGACCTGGTCTTCACCGATGTGCCCGGGCGGGTCGCCAAGGCGCTGCTCGATCTCGCCAGCCGATTCGGCCGGCCGATCGAGGAGGGCCTGATGGTGGCTCACGACCTCACTCAGGAGGAACTGGCCCAGTTGGTCGGGGCCTCCCGCGAGACGGTGAACAAGGCACTCGCCGACTTCGCCGGGCGCGGCTGGCTGCGCCTCGAGGCCCGAGCTGTGCTCCTCCTCGACCTCGAGCGGCTCCGGCGCCGAGCCCGCTGACCTCGCGGGTCAGCGCGCGCTGAGATAGTCCACCTGGGCGCGGATCGAGAGTCGCGCGGCCGGCCACACCTCCTGCGGCACAGTGGCATAGACCCGGTGCAGCACGCCCTCGACCGGGTCGGTCTCGGCCGACGCTCCGTCGGCGAGCGCCTGCCGCACCTGCTCGAGCCGCTCGGCGCGGTGGGTGCGGTAGTACTCGACCATCGCCGCGGCATCCGGCACCACCGGCCCGTGCCCGGGAAGGATGGCGGTCACGTCGCCCGCGCCGGTAAGCGCCGAGATCCGGTGCAGGGAACGGAGGTAGGCGTCGAGTTCGCCGTCCGGGTGAGCGACCACGGTGGTGCCGCGGCCGAGCACAGTGTCGCCGGTGAGCAGCGCGGCATCCGCGGGAATGGCGAACGAGACTGAGTCGGCGGTGTGACCGGGCGTCGCGACCACCCGCACCTCACACCCGCCGGTGCGGATGACGTCGCCGTCGCCGAGGTCGTCGTGTCCGGCTCCCACCGCGCGGGTCGGCGCGCCGGTCAGCTCGGCGAACCGGTCGGCGGACTCGGCGTGGTCGTGGTGTCCGTGGGTCAGCACGGTGATCGCCACGCGGGCGCCCCGGGCGGCAACGTGGTCGAGGACGGCGGCGAGGTGGCGCTCATCCAACGGTCCGGGGTCGACAACCACCGCCTCGGTCGAACCCGGCTCGAGCAGCACCCAGGTGTTGGTGCCGTCGAGCGTCATCGGCCCCGGATTGGGCGCGAGGATGCAGTGGGCACGCACCGTGGCTGACCCGCCGGCCCATGGCCCTCGGCTCGACTCCGGCGGCTCACTACTCACCTGGTCGAGTATGCCGCCGCCGCGCCGCGGGCCCGCTCGAGCCGACGAACAGGACCTGCCCACCGGTCGCTCACTGTCAGTCGGCGCGGCGTTCGTGCCTGGTCGTCGGTCGGATGGCGCGGGCTCAGGCGAACGCGGTGCGAAGGGCCGGCGTGCCGTCATCCCCGATCACCAGACGTGGCTCGATCCGGATGACGCGCGGCCGGCCTTCGAGGAACGCTGCCACCTCGTCGAATGCGGCAAGCTGCTCCACCGCATCCACGGTCGGTGGCAGCATCGGCGCGCTGCCGGCCGCATGCCGTGCCAGCAGGTGGCCGGGTCGTACCCACTCGCTCGCGTCGGACTCCCCACTCGCGGTGTGCGCGACCTGACCGGGCGGCATCCGCGCCGCGAGGATCCAGGTGTCGAACCGGCGCGGCTCGAACTCCGGGGTGACCCAACGCCCCCGGACCCGGAGATCAGCCACTGCCACCATGACCCCGCACTCTTCGGCGACCTCGCGCACTGCGGCGGCCGCTCGCGGAGCAGCCTGGTCGATGGGCACCCCCATGGCGGCGGCGAGGGCGGCGAGGCCCGGCGTCTGGTGCGGCAGCCGGGCGTCGACATCATCGACCGCACCGCCGGGGAAGACATAGGTCGCGGGAGCGAACGCCATGGTCGGCACCCGCCGCTGCACAAACACCTCGACGCCGCCCGTACCGTGAGCCGGCTGGAGCGGCACGTCACGCACGAGCATCACGGTGGCCGCAGCTCGGGGCACCGCAGCGGGCCGCCCCGACACCCGCCATTCCTCTGCGAGGGCACGCTGCGGGCCGGTCAGCGGCACGTCGACGACGCGGTCAGTCACGTACGTGCAGAATCGCCTCGATCTCGACCGGTGCGCCGAGCGGGAGCGCGGTGACCCCAACCGCCGACCGGGCATGTCGGCCAGCGTCCCCGAACACCTCGGCAAACAGTTCGCTGGCCCCGTTGACCACCAGTGGCTGACCGGTGAACCCGGGCGCCGAGGCGACGAAGCCGACAACCTTGACCACCCGCTCGACCTGTTCCAGCGACACCACCGACGCCACTGCGGCAAGCACGCCAAGTGCACACACCCGGGCGAGCTCGGCAGCCCGTTCCGGGGCAACCAGCCCGGCGCCCTCCCCGACCGGACCGGTCTCGAGCATGACCCCATCGGCCATCGGCACCTGCCCGGACACGTACACCCGCGACCCGTCGAGCACTGCGGGCAGGTACGCCGCCACTGGCGGCACGAGCGGCGGCACGGCGAGGCCGAGGCTCGCCAGCCGCTCGGCGACGGTGGGCACGGCTCAGGCCTTTGCGCGCTTGAGGTACGCCACGAGGTTGCCCTCGGGCATGGTGAGCACCTGCACGAGTTCCCAGCCGTCGTCACCCCACTGGTCGAGGATCTGCTTAGTGGCGTGCACGATCAGCGGGACCGTGGCGTACTCGTACTGGGCCATAGCGGTCAGCCTAGAGGAGTCCTCCGGCCGGATAGCGTGCCGGGAGTGGATGACGTACCCGGCAGCGTGGCGCGCCCTACCCGACCGCCCGACCGCATCGAGGTCACCGGCCCGCTGGCCACCGACGTGTACGACGTGTGGGAGCCGGCGCCAGCCCGAGCCCGCGGCATCACGGTCGCCCTGGTGCACGGCGGGTTCTGGCGCGAGCAGCACGACCGCGCCTCCCTGAGCCCGCTCGCCCAGGCTCTGGCCCGCGACGGCTTCCACGTGGCGAACCTCGAATACCCCCGCGTCCGGATGCCGGGTGGTGGCTGGCCGGGCACCGGAGCGGCGGTGCTGGCCCGGGCCGAGTCTGTGCATGTCGACCCCGACCTGCCCGGCCGCGTCGTGGTGGTCGGCCACTCGGCCGGCGGGCACCTCGCGCTCTGGCTGGCCTCTGCCGGGCGCGCGCCGTGGCTTACCGGGGTGCTTGCGCTCGCCCCCGCTGCCGACCTCGGCGAGGTCGACCGGCTCGGCCTGAGCGACGGGGCTGCGCGTGCGCTCCTCGGAGCCGCGCCCGACGACGCACCGCAGGCCTGGGCCGATGCCGACCCGGCCCGCCAGCGCCTGGAGGTGCCGACCGTCATCCTCACCGGGGATGCCGACACGGTGCTGCCCGCATCGGTGGTCGAGAAGTACCTCGCGAGCCGGGGCGCGGCCGAACCGCTGCACACTGCGGTCGCGCGGGGCGCCGGCCACCTGGATCTCGTCGACCCGGCGCGCAGCGCCTACTTACTCCTCCTCGCCGAGGTCGAAGAACTCACCCTCCGCACGCACTGACCGCACCGCACCTACCCTGGTCGGATGACGATGACCCCCCTTTCCCGCGCCGTCGATGGCGTGCGCCTGCACGTCGTCACCGGCAAGGGCGGAGTCGGCAAGACCACGGTGGCCGGTGCCCTGGCGCTCGCCCTCACCCGCCGGGGCCGACGGGTGCTGCTGATCGAGGTTGAGAACCGCCAGGGCGTCAGTCAACTCTTCGATGTGCCGCCGCTGGGCATCGCCGAGGTGCGCTTGGTGAGCGACGACTCTGGCGGCGAGTTGTGGGGGCTCTCGGTCGACGCGAAGGCGGCGCTGTTGGAGTACCTGCAGACGTTCTACAAGCTCGGCCGGGCCGGCGGTGCGCTGGAACGGTTCGGTGTCGTGGACTTCGCCACCACCATCGCGCCCGGTGTTCGGGACGTGTTGATCACCGGCAAGGTGTACGAGGCGGTCACCCGCACCTCCGGTCGACGCCGGGGAAAGGGCGAGTTGGTCTGGGATGCCGTGGTGCTCGACGCGCCACCCACCGGTCGAGTCACCCGCTTCCTCAACGTCAACAGCGAGGTGGCCGGCCTCGCGCGAGTCGGCCCGATTCATACTCAGGCCCAGGCGATCACCCGGATGTTGACCGACGGCCGCAGCGTGGTGCACGTGGTCACGCTGCTCGAAGAGATGCCGGTTCAGGAGACCGCGGATGCCGTGGCCGAACTCGCCGCAGCCGGCATCCACCTTGGCGCCGCCATCGTCAACCAGGTGCGCGAGCCGTTCAGCGACGAAGGAATCCTCGCCGCGGCAACTGCAGACGAGGATGCCGTGGCCGCTCGGGTCCGCTCCGACCTCGCCGCGGCGGGCGTGCGTGCCTCGACCCGCACGATCACCGGACTCCTCGACCAGGCGCGAGCCCACGTCGCCAGGGTGGCGCTCGAACGCGACCTCGGCGGTGATGTCGCGGCGCTCGGGTTGCCCCGGGTAGATCTCCCGGCGCTCGCCGACGGTGTGGAGCAGGGCGGAATCGCGGTGCTCGCCGGTGAGTTCGCCGAGCAGGGTCTGCAATGACCCCGGCCGACGGGCGGGGGTCATCCGCTCCACGACCGGTGGATATCGACGGCCTGCTCGCCGACCCGAACACCGGAATCCTCGTCTGCTGCGGTGCCGGTGGCGTGGGCAAGACCACCACCGCCGCGGCACTCGCACTCCGAGCGGCCGAGTCCGGGCGGCGGGTGGTCGTGCTCACGATCGACCCCGCCCGTCGGCTGGCCCAGAGCCTGGGCCTCACCGAACTCGACAACACTCCTCGGCCCGTCCCTGGTATCGGCGCCGAGACCGGAGGCAGCCTGGACGCGATGATGCTCGACATGAAGCGCACCTTCGACGAGGTGGTGCTCGCGCACTCCACACCCGACAAGGCCGAACAGATCCTGGCTAACCCGTTCTACCAAGTCGTGTCGAGCAGCTTCGCCGGCACCCAGGAGTACATGGCAATGGAGAAGCTCGGGCAGCTGCGCGCGCAGGCCGAACACGACGGGTCCTGGGATCTCATCGTTGTCGACACTCCGCCCTCGCGGTCGGCGCTGGACTTCCTCGACGCACCGACACGGCTGGGGTCCTTCCTCGATGGCCGCTTCATCCGGCTCCTCATGGCTCCGGCACGCGCCGGCGGCCGAGCCGGGCTGCGGGTCTTCTCGTTCGGCGCCAGCCTGGCCGCCACGACGGTGTCGCGGGTGCTCGGCACCCAACTGCTCACTGACGTGCAAACCTTCATCGCAGCGCTCGACACGATGTTCGGCGGGTTCCGCGAACGCGCCGACGTCACCTATGCCCTGCTCCAAGACCCGACCACGTCGTTCGTCGTGGTGGCCACCCCCGAGCGCGACGCAATGCGCGAGGCGGCCTATTTCGTCGAGCGCCTGACGAGTGAACGGATGCCGCTGGCCGGCGTCGTCGTCAACCGGGTACAGACCCTTGCCGCGCCGGCCCTGAGCGGCGCACGCGCCGCCGCGGCCGCCGAGCAACTCACCGAGTCCGAGCCGTCGACCGGCGCGCGGCGTGGAACCCGCATCCGTCGCCGTCCGTCTGGCGCTTCGGGCCAGGAGCCACCCCTGCGCCCCGCCGGCTCTCCCGGACAGACCGCAGCGCTGCTCCGCCTGCACGCCGACCTGGCCGCCGCCGCCGCCCGGCACGACGGGTACGTGCGACGGTTCGCGGCCAGCCACCCCGGAATCTCGATGTCGATGGTGCCAGCGGCTGCCACCGATATCCACGACCTCGGCGGTCTTCGCACCATTGGGACCGCGCTCACCTCGTAACCTTCGCCGACCCACCACACCCCCGGCCGATTCGCCCGTGAGGCTGCCGAGGGTGCCAGGTGTGACCGCGCAAGGGCCAACCCCCGCAGCGAGGACAGCCCTCGGTGGGGCCGGCGCATCTCGTGGCTGCAGGGGGTGCCACGAGACGTGTGCAGAGTTCGGCCCCACCGAGGGTGGTCCTGAGGTCAGGCGATAGCGCTCCGTGCCGAACCGGTCTTCGCCGAGGCCAGCACTGCGGCCCAGGAAACAACATCGGGGCGGCGCCGGAGCAGAGCGCGACGCTCGCGCTCAGTCATCCCGCCCCACACGCCGAACTCGGTGCGGTTGTCGAGGGCATCAGCAAGGCACTCGGCCACCACTGGACAGCCTCGGCAAATGAGTTTGGCGCTGCGCTGGGCCTTGCCCTGCACGAAGAGCGCATCGGGGTCGGCACCCGCACATCGGCCCTGGTTCGCCCAGTCACCGACCCAGATCGACTCCGCGTCGCCAGTCTCGGCAGCGATCGTCATCCCGTCACCATCTTTCGTTGTTCGCGGTCGTCTCGCTCGAAGTCCCCTGAGCCTTCGACCTGCGAAAACCGTAGGGATTCCGGGTGGGGCCGGGCCATCGTCCGAACCGGTCGAGCCCAGGGCCGAACGGCCGAGTCAGTTCTATGGACGAACGGACGATGCACAGCCGCGGGAAAGGCCTTCATGGACGCGTCAGTCGGGCTGCCTCAGCGTCGGAGTGCCCCCCATCAGGCGTTACGCTGGTGCGATGAAGGGTCACCCCCAGAACGTGGCTGCTGTGCTCCGTCTGCTACTCGGCTTCGTGGTGCTCAGCGCCGTCGCTGGCCTGCTGATGGCTGGTCTGGCCATCCCGGCCGTGGGTGCGGCGGGGGAAGCCGCCAAGGGTGGGGTCGGGTTCTTCGACAACCTTCCCAGCGACCTCGCATTGTCGCCGCTGGCCCAGCAGTCCCGCATCCTGGATGCCGACGGCAAGGTCATCGCCAACCCGTACGACGAGAATCGCATCATCGTGCCGTTGGCCAAGATTTCGAAGAACATGCAGAACGCACAGATCGCCATCGAAGACTCGCGGTTCTACAACCACAGTGGGCTCGACCCGCGCGGCTTCACCCGGGCAATCCTCTCCAACTTCCAGGGTGGCGATACCCAAGGGGCATCGACGATCACGCAGCAATACGTCAAAGTGACCCAGGTCGACGAGGCCAACCGACGCGGCGACGACGCAGCCATCAAGGCTGCCACCGAAGAGAGCATCGCTCGTAAGTTGCAGGAGTTGAAGTACGCAGTCAAGGTCGAGGAGAACTACACGAAGGAGCAGATCCTCGAGGGCTACCTCAACTTGGTCTACTACGGCGACCAGGCCTACGGGGTCGAGGCTGCCGCGCTTAACTACTTCGGCGTCAGCGCACAAAAGCTCGACATTAACCAGTCAGCGCTACTCGCCGGCATCGTGCAGTTGCCCACGCAATACAACCCGGCAATCAATCCCGAGGACTCCCAACGGCGGCGCGACCAGGTGCTGAACAGGATGCAGGCGCTCGGCTTCGCGACCGCCGAGCAGGTGGCCGCAGCCAAGAAGATTCCAGTCACGGCGATGATCAAGAAGAAGCCGGTGAAGGGCACCTGCTTCCGCTCGCCGCAGCCGTACTTCTGCGCCTACGTCATGGAATGGGCACAGAAGTCGCCACAGATGGCCGCACTGGGCAAAACACCGGCCGAACGACTCAAGCTGATCAACCAGGGTGGGCTCACCATCCGCACCACCCTCAAGCCGTCGATGCAGAAGGCGGCCCAGCAGGAGTTGATCAAGGGGGTCACCATTGGAAACAAGCAGAACCTTGGTGGCGCCGTGTCGATCGTCGAGCCAGGCACCGGCAAGGTTCTCGCGATGGCCCAAGCCAACGACTTCCAGAAGTACCAAACCAATCTCAGTGTTGACCAGAAGTACGGCGGCGGCCCGTTCGGTTACCAGATTGGTTCGACCGCGAAAATCTGGGCCCTTACCGAGGCCCTGGAGCGCGGGATGCCGCTCGAGTCCACGCTCACGATTCCGCAGGTAACCCAGGAAACGCCGATGGTGTTCACCCAAAACCAGATCCGCGACAGGTGCGGCTTCGGTGAGCGTGAATACAAGGTGACTAACGACTATCAGACCGGCGGCACACTGACCTTCCGGAAGGCGATTACCGACTCGTCCAACCCATATTTCGTCAAGCTCAACCTCCAGCTTGGCGCCTGCTCCGTGCGCGACACCATGTTCAAGATGGGCCTCCACCGCGCCGACGGCAAGCCCATTTCCGACAGCCTGTCCGGTATCGCCCTCGGCGCGGGAGAGTCCACGCCGCTGAGTGTGGCGAGTTCAGTCGCCACCCTTGCCGCCAGCGGCAAGTACTGCGAACCCAACCCGGTCGTCTCGATCACGACCGCGGACCGCAAGGAGATCAGGATCCCCGGCCCACAGTGCAAGCAGGTGATTTCGCCTGACGTCGCTGCCGGGGTTACCAACCTCCTGCAGAGCGTAGTTCGGGATGGTCCGGTCAAACGGGTGCTGAACAGCGGCTCTCGGCCAGTCGCCGGCAAAACCGGCACCACCGACAACCAGAACCAGTTGTGGTTCTCGGGGTACACCCCACAGTTCGCAATGGTCGTCTGGGTCGGCAACCTTGAGGCAAGTAAGAACAGCAAACTCCAGTCGCTCCGTGGAAAGTGTTTCGGCACCTATGGCTGCCCCAGCCGGATCTTCGGCTCCACGGTGGCCGCGCCGATGTGGAGTTCGATCTTCAAGAAGGTCACCGTCGGCATGCCGGTGAAGCAGTTCTCCGGCCCGTCGGATACGATCCGGCGCGGCAACCTCGACCCGCTGCCGAACGTGATCGGCCGAGGAAGTCGGGACGCGGCAGGAATTTTGTCGCGGGCGGGTTTCGCAAGCCATATCGAGAGCCGGGTCGACTCAGCCCAGCCGAGTGGCACGGTGGTCTTCACCAGTCCGGCTGGCTCGGCGCTCAAGGGCACCGACGTCGGGCTCTACATCTCGACCGGCCAGGTGCCAGCGCAACAGCCACCGCCCGCCCAGATCCCGCCCGGCCCATACGGGACGGGCACACCCGCCAACCAGCCCGGCGCACCCGCCAACCAACCCGGCACACCAGACAAGCCACGCAGACCAGACAACAAACCGGAGGACCGGCCGCGCGACCGCGGATGACGTGGGTGGCTTGAGCCCCACGTCGCTGCGCGCGCATCGGGACCAACCCGGCGGGCTGCATCCGGCAGAGGTAGCAGGGTGCTCTTGCCGCGGTCACGTGGTCATCGCGCGGAAAGCACCCTGCGCACGATCGCCGCGACCCGCCCGCCATCGGCCCGGCCGGCCACCTCGGCCTGCGCCGCTTTCATCACCTGCCCCATCTGCGGCATCCCGGTCGCACCGATCGCGGCGACGGCACGGTCAACGACCACGAGCAGTTCGTCATCGGTGAGTTGGGCCGGCAGGTAGCCCTCGAGCACGGTCAGCTCGGCATCCTCGCGGTCGGCCAGCTCGGCACGCGCGGCATCCCGATAGGCACGCGACGCCTCCGTGCGCTTCTTCGCCTCCTTGCCGATGACCTGCAGCACCTCGTCATCACTGAGCGCGCGCGCCTTGTCCCCGGCGACCTCCGCCGTGGTCACCGCAGTGAGGACCATCCGCAGCGTGCCCGAGCGCACCGAGTCACGAGCCCGCATTGCGTCGTGAAGGTCGCGCTGAAGCCGGATCTTGAGCGAGTCGGTCATGCCGCCAGTGTGGCACCGGCGCTGCGAGATACCGTCGGCGGATTTGAAAGGATGGCCCGATGGAGGGTGTCGCACGAACGGTAGTCCGCGCGGTGGGTGGGCTTGCCGTCGCTGGTGCCGTCGGCGTTGCCTATGCGGCGGCGGTGGAGCGCACCTGGTTCGCCCTTCGCCGGTTCGCCGTTCCGGTACTGCCACCAGGGTCTGCGCCGGTCCGGGTGTTGCAGATCTCAGACCTGCACCTGACGCCC
Source organism: Dermatophilaceae bacterium (assembly GCA_051657745.1). GTDB lineage: Bacteria > Actinomycetota > Actinomycetes > Actinomycetales > Dermatophilaceae > JBOFLG01. The sequence goes on from JBOFLG010000102.1 coordinate 15,620, forward strand.
GGCCAGGCCGGAAAGATCGCCTGGGTGCGAGCGCTCGCCGACCTTGAGCCGGACTTCGTCGTCAACTCCGGCGACAACCTCGCTCACGTCGATGCGGTGCCGCCACTACTTCGGGCGATGGAACCACTTCTCGAACGACCGGGTGCCTTCGTGCTCGGCTCCAACGACTACTTCGGCCCGGTGCTGAAGAACCCGGCGCGGTATCTCACCAGGCGGCACGCCGATCCGCCACCCCGGCGCATCGACTTACCCGTCGCCCAGCTCATCGACGGCCTGCAGGCCGGTGGGTGGGCCGACCTGAACAACGCCCGGTCGCTCGTCACGATGGGCGGCCATCACGTCGAGTTGGTCGGGGTCAACGACCCGCACATCGAGTTCGACCGGTACGCCGAGGTCGCCGGCCCGGCGTGTACCGATGCCGCGCTGACGGTTGGGCTTACCCATGCGCCGTACCAGCGCGTGCTCGACGCGATGGTGGCCGACGGCGCGTCGTTAGTGCTGGCGGGACACACCCACGGCGGCCAGTTGGCCGTGCCGTTCTGGGGTGCGCTCGTCACCAACAGCGACCTCGACACTGGCCGCGCCAAGGGTGTGTCGCGGTGGTGGCCCGGAGCGGGGCGGGCCGGGCGGAACGGTGGCGCGGCGCCGTCATCCGCCGCTCCGGGGCATGCGGCATGGCTGCACGTGTCGGCCGGCCTGGGCACCTCGCCGTACGCCCCGGTGCGCTTTGCCTGCCGGCCGGAGGCGACCCTGCTCACGTTGGTGGCACGCGACGCCTGAGGTGAACGCGCGGGGCGCGGCCGGGACCACCCCGGCCGATTTCAGATGCCGGACACGCGTCGGCTATCCTCGGGACGCACCGCTCCCCTGGAGTGGCGCCTGCCACGGGGTGTGGCGCAGCTTGGTAGCGCGCGTCGTTCGGGACGACGAGGTCGCAGGTTCAAATCCTGTCACCCCGACTCTGTCACCTGAAGGTGTCGGCACTGCTCGGCGAGCCCTATGGGCTCTATTTTCTGCCGACTCGCCGAAGAAAGTCCTCGAGCACTGGGCCCGCGACGCTACTGCCGCCGCGTCCGCGTTCGACAAACACCGCGACGGCGAGATTCCCCTGCATTCCGATCATCCAGGCGTGCGTGGCGAGCGTGCCGTCGGCGCCGGCCTCGCCATACTCGGCTGTGCCGGTCTTTGCCCGTACCTGCTCACCCGGCACGTCACGCAACGATGTGGCCCCGCCCTCGGTCACGACCGCCCGCAGCATGTCGAGCATCTGGGTGTGCTCGGCGTCGCTGAGGGTCGCTGTCGCCGGCCGCGCCGGGACGCCATCGCCGGGCACCAGCACCGGGGACACCGCCGTGCCCGTGGCCAGGCTCGCCGCAACCGTCGCCATCCCGAGCGGAGTCGAGAGGACCTTGCCCTGGCCGATCATCGATGCGGCCATCTCGACATCGGTGCTGGGCTCGGGGACGCTGCCGAGTTCTGCCGGCACGCCAAGCCTCGGCTCCGCCGTCAGACCGAGCGACGCCGCGGCATCCGGAAGCGACCGCGGGGTCAACCGGCCCCGCTGCTGCATCAGGCCGGTGTTGCACGAGTTCGCCACGACCGTACGCAACGAGATGCGGCCGAGCCGGGCGGGCGGATAGTCGTCAAAATTCTTGAACGTCCGCCCATCAACGGTGGTGGTCGCCGGGCAATCCACCACGCTGGTCGCCCGGAGCCCGGCACGCAGCAGCGCCAACGACGACACCGCCTTGAACGTCGAGCCCGGGGCGTACTGGCCGAGCGTGGCGGTGGAATACCCCTTACTTCCCGGGCCACTCGCGACGGCCAACAGGTGCCCGTCGGACGGCCGGATGGCGACGATCGAACTGGCCGGCACGAGGCTCTCCAGCGCGGCCTCCGCCGCGACCTGATGCCGTTCGCTCAGCGTGGTCCGCAGCGCAGCGCCGTCTCGTGCGGGAACCTGATGCAACCGACGCGGCTTCTCCGTGCCCAGATCGACGGCCTCAACGGTGTACCCAGCCGTCCCCGCGAGGGTCTCGTCGTGGGTGGCCTGAAGCCCACTGAGCCCGACCAGGTCACCAGGCCGCACCCGCCCCCCTGACCTGTCGACGGCCTCCGCCGTCGCGGCTCCCGAGGTACCGAGGATCGGGCGGGCGAACCCGGATGTCGGGGCGAGCGGAGCCTCGTCGGTGACCGTCGTGGCGCCGGGGATATCGGCGAGCGCGGCCGCAGCGGCACGCAACTCCACGGCGCCGACGCGATAGGTGATGGCCTCGACGAATGCCGACGGCCCCGACGTCGACACCCGCGCGACGTACTCCGCCTCGTCAATATCGACGAGGCTGGCCAGGCGACGTGCGCTGCGCTGGGCGGCATCGGGGTCAGGGACCTGGTTTCGGTCGATGCCGAGCCGAACGACCTCTCGCAGCTGAACCAGCACCGTGTCACCGTCGCCACGGATGTCGCCACGCTTCGGGTTGAGGCGAACCGCCCGGACCCGCTCGCCCTCGCCGAGCCCGGCGACGGCGACCTGGGCGGACCACTCGCCACGCCAGGCCGACCCGATCCGCTTCACGGGCAAGGTGGTGCGGTATGCCCACGGCTCCTTGTCCGCGTGGATGCGCCAGGTGTGGTCGAGATACACCCGCCCGGCGGTGTCGTCATCGCCCAGGTCGACCCGGCCCACGGTCACCCGGTGCTCGAGGTCGCCCATCCCATCCATGATGCGGTCGAGACCCTGCTGGGCCGCGGCTCGGTCCTCGACGTCAAGGTCCGGGGGCAACGTGCCTGCGGCAAGGGCGCTCGCGACCGACGTTCCATACGCGCGCGCGGCACGTTCCGCGGCGTGCTCTCGTTCTCGCCACCACCAGGCGGCGCCACCCGCGGCAGCGACGACCAGGGCGACGACCAGCCCGGACGCGACCCGCGACCCGCGACGACCCACCCGACCGTCAGCCGCCGACTTCGACTGGTCCACCACCGTTGCTTCCCTTCAACTCGCGGACTCGGCTATTGACTTTTACACTATCAACAACCGACCAACCGCACGGTTTTTTTCCTCGAACGGGGGGCCAATGGAAGCATTGACCATTACCGAGTGCTCGTTGTTGTCAGGAGTGTTGCGGCAGCGCAGTCTTCGCGCGGCGGCATCCAGAGCCGGAATGACCCGAGCCGTTGCTGCCCGCCTCATTCGCCGGCTCGAAATGAAGAATCGCACCCGACTGGTCCGCGACGAGACCGGCGCCCGGGGCCTCACTCCGCGCGGACGGATCCTGCTGCGGGCCTCGCTGGACCTGCACGAGTCGCTCAGTGAGCCACTCGTCGGCGAGGAACACACCGAGCACACCGCGCGCATTGCCTCGAGCGTGCCGGGGCCGCTCGACGTCACCCCGCTGGCACGGCTGGAACCGCCCCTGGTGGCTGATGTCACCGAGGCCGACCCAGCCCTCGCCGTCGAACTCTTCGACGGGGGCTACGCCGACGCGGTCGCGCTCTGGGATCTGCCAGAAGCCCCTCGCCCGGCCCGCGACGCCACCGTAGTGCCGCTGTTCGACGAGGACCTGTGGGCGGTCGGACGGAATGTCCCCGAGAGCATCGAACGGCTCGAGGACCTTGCTGGCGCCCTGCCCTGGGTCACCACTGCGAGCCAGGCACACCTTCTCGAGTCCGCCCTCGGTCATCGGGCCGACCATCCCAGCGTCCGAGTCGTCGAGAGCCAGCAGGCGCACCGCATCCTCGTTCTGTCCGGCCGCGCCAGCGGCCTGGTGCCGTCCTCCCAGCTCTCGGCGTTTGACGGATTCGACCTGGTCCGCTCCCACCCGCGGGGCCTCACCCGATCGGCGATCCTGTACTCCGACCCCCGCGGATTCACCAGCGCCCGACTCGCGGACGTGCACGCGGCCTTCCGTGACCACGGCCGACGGATGTCGCCGATCCCGCCCCGCCACGCGGCCCAACCGTGCCTCCCGGTACGCACCTCGCCACCTGCTCTGGACCTCCCCGACATTGAGGCGCTGCAGGCCATCGACCGGCACGGCAGCCTGAACCGGGCTGCGGCCGAACTGTGCTTGACCCAACCCGCACTCACCCGACGGCTGCGCAAACTCGAGGACCGGGTCGGCATCCACCTCGTCATCCGGACGGCGACCGGTTCCAGCCTCACCCCCGACGCGGCAGCACTCGTCACCCGCGTCAACGCTGCGGTGACACGCTTCCAGGAGCACGTTGCCGCGGGCCTGCCCGTGCTTGCCGCCAGTCCGTGAGAGCGCAGCCCGGCTCACGTGGTGTAGTCGGCGTTCGTGCGCACATACCCCTCGGTGAGGTCGCATCCGTACACCGTCCAGGCGTTCTCGCCCAGCCCGAGATCGACCCCGATTCGTACCTCGCTACCACGCAGGTGCGCGCCGACCGCGGCGAGCGCCGCGTCGTCCGGCGCCGCGGGGTAGACCTCCCGGCCACCAAAGGAGACCATCAAGCGGTCGATGCTGATGTCCGGCTCGTCGACACACTTGCCGACCGCCATCACCACCCGGCCCCAGTTCGGGTCGGCCCCGTGGACCATCGTCTTCACCAACGGGGAGTTGACCACTGCCTTCCCGACCACTCTGGCCTGGGCGGCCGAGGCCGCGCCGGTCACCGTGCAGGTGATGAGGCGGCCGGCACCCTCACCATCGGAGGCGATGTCACGGACCAAGCCGGTGCACACCTCGAGCAGCGCCGCCTCCAGGGCGACAACGTCGACCGGGCCGGCCGACCCGCTGGCAAGGACGAGCGCGGTATCACTCGTGGAGGTGTCGGTATCGATCGACACCGAATTGTACGTGCGCTCGACGACCCTGCGCCACACCGCATCGAGCGCGGCGGCGTCGACCGCGGCGTCGGTCACGACGAACGAGAGCATCGTGGCCAAATCCGGCTCGAGCATGCCGACGCCCTTGGCGATGCCCTGGACCTCGAACCCGGGGCCGCGCGTCATCCGGTGCTTGGCTCGGGTGTCGGTCGTCATAATCGCGTGGGCCGCATCGGCGATCGACCCCGAGGGTGGCCACCTGAGCTGCTCCAGGTGGGAGCGCACCGACGGCATCGGATACCGGCGGCCGATGACCCCGGTCGAGCAGATGACCACCTCGTCGGGCTCCGCACCGACGATCGCCGCCACTCGGCCCTGGACCTCGACCGCGTCGTCGTAGCCAGGCCGTCCGGTCGCCACGTTGGCATTGCGGGCCAGCACGACCACCCCCCGGGAGGCACCGGCTCGGGCCTGCCGACTGAGCACCACACACGGCCCGGCGGTTCGGGACCGCGTGGTCATCAGGGCGCTCGTGGTGCCGGGCGGACCGAGGATGACGGTGAGGTCGTCGCGCCCGTCATCGACCACCCCCGCGGCGCCGGTATACACGAGGAAGTCGGTGTCGACGGGCATCTCTAGAGGCTCCATTCGTGGACGCGGCGGTACTGCCACGGCCGGAAGCCGAGGCGCTCGTTCAACGATGCCATCGGCCTATTCTCCTCGTCGTTCGCCGTCCAGATTCGCTGGGCCCACGGCCGCTCGCGCAGCAGCCCGGCCGTGTTGAGCCGTTTCAGGAGCGCACCGTAGGAACGGCCGCGAGCGCGGGGGTCGACGACCGTCATCCCCTGTTCCGGGTCGTGCGGCGACGAGGCCGGGAACGAGATGCTGGTGTACCCAAGCAGGCCGCCGCCACGGGCCAGCAGCGCGGTATGCCGCGCCGTCCGGCCTCGAGTGCGGCGCATCGTCTCCAGGGCCCGCAGCACCCCCACGTCGGCATGCCCGTCGAGCCGGCACACCTCGGCGGCCACCGCATCCGGACACGCCGCAGCCCAGGTGACGACCTCGACCCCGGCGGGCACCGGCACGTCCTCGGCCACCGGGCCGATGTCGAGAACCTGGAAGACCTGACGCGACCCAGGGCCGGCTACCGCGCCCCACGCCCCAGCCACGGCGAGCCGCTCCTCGGGGACTGCCATCGTGGCCGCGGTGCGCCCGGCCGCCCGGCCGACCCGGTGCGCCTCGTCGACCAGCCGGCGGCCAACTCCCCGGCCGCGCCACCCGGGATGGACGACCAGGGACTCGACCACCGCTGGAGTCGATGCGGGATCGGGCAGGACCATTCGCAGCCAGCCCACCGCCATCCCATCGACCGTGGCCACGTAGTCGCTCGCCCGGGCGCCCGGCGGGTCGGCGACGAGAGAGCCGACCGCGTCCAACCCGCACACCGGTGGGCCAGGCCGGCCGTCGACGACATGCGCGAGCGCACGCATCCGGACCCAATCGCCAACCTCGGGTGACCCCGGGGCGAGGCGCCGCACCTGCACCCGCCCCGCGACCGGCGCCGTCATCGCTCCTCCAGACCGAGGGCGTGGATGTCGTACAGCCCGAACGCCGGATGCACGTACACATTGGTCAGCCGCGGGCCACGGACATGAACAGTCCGATCGTGAACCACCGGGAGCAACACCGCGTGCTCCATGACCCGCTCCTCGGCCGCCCGCCAGGCGCGCACGGCATCCGTACCGTCGGTGGCGACCGCGCGGTCGATGAGCCGGTGGATCTCGGGGTCGGCCAATTCCGACAGGTTCCAGTTGCCACCGTCGCGCCGGATCATCCGCCCGTCGACCAACGGCGTGAGGAAGCCGTGCTCAGTGGGATAGTCCGCGCCCCAGTCGGTGACCGCCAGCCCCACTCCCCGCCCCCGCAGGGTCGCGGGATGCCCGACCCCGTGAGAGAAGTACGTGGCGATATCCAGGTCGACCACCTCGAGGTCGATCCCGACCCGGGCCACCGCGGCCGCGACCGACGCCGCGACGTCGTGGAACTTCCCTCGCTGGGCCGCGATCCGCCCGCGCAGTGGCCCGGTGTGCCGGCTCCGCGCCAACTCACGCCGGGCCGCGTCAAGGTCACCGCGCTGATCCGGACCGGTGCCATATCGGGCCCACTCGCGGTATGCGGCGAAGCCGGGCGGGAAGAGCTGGGTCGCCACGTCACCGCCGAGCTGCGACCCACCGCGGGCCCGCTGCAGGTCGAGCCGGTCAACGGCATGGTGCACCGCGCGGCGCACGTGCAGACAGTCGAACGGCTCGACGAACGGATGGATCGTCACGAACTGGAGGAAGCCGGTAGGCGGGTTGTCGACCAGTCCGAGCAGCGCGTCGTCGTCAGCGATCCGCTGCTGGGTGGCGAGCTGGACTCCGCGGCCCTCCGCACTGAGGTCGAGGTCGCCGCGCAGCACCGCCTCGTCGACGGCATGGTGCTCGAGCCCCATGACGATGTCGATGCCGTCGAGCAGAGCCGGTCGGAGTCGGTCGTGACGCGCGTCCCACACCGGGTTTCGCCGGATCGTCAGCCGCTCGCCCGGCGCGTGGTCGACGACCCGGTACGGCCCGGTCCACGCCGGGTCGTCCTGATACTCGGCCCCGGAACTCCGAGCCACGGGCACCGGCGCGAGGGCCGGCTGGGCGAGCACGTGTGGGAAGTCGGCGAACGGCGCGGCGAGCTCGACGACCAGGGTGCGGTCGTCCAGCAGCCGGAGGCACTCGAGGTGCTGTCCGTCGAAGGGGCCCCGGTACCCGTCAACGCCGGGGAGCAGGGTGTGGATGGTGCGCAGCCCGCCGGTGACGCCGGGCGCGAACGTGCGCTCGACCGCATGGCGGAGATCGGCGGCCCGCACCGGCGACCCGTCGTGGTAGGCGATACCGGGCCGCAGCCGCAGGGTCCAGACCCGGCGGTCCTGGGTGTGCGGTGGCTCGGCGAGCAGGTCCGGGACCGGAGACCGAGCATCCGGGTCCGGATGGCTCGGGTACGCCATCGGGGTCCGGCTCAGCATCCGCTGCAGCAGGCTGACCCACACGTAATAGGTGCGCGCCGGGTCCAGCGAGTCCACCCCGGCCGCAGTGCCCATCCGAGCGACCCCGCCGCACCGGCCCCAGGGCCGGTGCACCGAGCCGACGCCGCCATCGCGGCTCATGCCGCACCGGCCCCATTGCGGCTCATGCCGCACCGGCCCAGCGGACCCAACAGGACTGTGGGTGGGCGAGAGCACCGCGGCTCGTCTTCGCCGCGGTGCTCCCCATGCCCACATGGATGGCGTCGACCTCGCGCTCAACCGCCCATTCGTACGGCGCATAGATGAGCACCTCGAAGTACAGCGGAACCTCCCCCTGCATTGCATAGTCGAAGCCGGACCGGTTGCCGAACCAGTGCCGAGCCCCGTCGCAGTGGTGCTCCACCATGGCGCCGAACGCCGCGACCACGCCGTCCTGCGATGCGGTTGTCACCAGCACGTCCGGCCCGTCGAGCAGCCCCTGGAGCACCGCCCGGCTGGCGGCCTCGGTCGCCGCACTGCCGTGCTTGGCGAGAAGCGCGGCATCCAGCTGGGCGAGCCGGTCGAGGTCGCAGTCAGCGAGCGGAAGCAGCTCGCAGACGAAACCCGCCTCGCGCACCTCGCGACGGTCCCGGCGGATGCCGCGCCGCCGGGACTGGCTGACCCGGCCGAGATAGTCCTCGAACGTCCCGTCGATGGGGAGCACGCAGTACGGGTCGACACCGGACCGGTGAAACCCGGCAACCTCGAGGTGCGCGGCGAGCGGGTCATCATCGCGGACGTGCGGAAAGTACACGCACCGGTCGGCCCGCGCCCCCGCCCGCGCCGCCGCCTCGTCGAGAAGCGGACGCAGCAACGCGGCATCCGCCGGGTCGCGCAGCAACGCACGGGTGTTCCCCAGATGTCGGCCGCCACACGTCAACGCAGGCAGCGCCTGCTCCGCACCGACCCCGAGGAGGAGGTCCGGCCGGGCCATCGTCCACGGGCTGGCGGCATCCGTGTCGACACTGACCAGGCCAGCGGCGAGCCCGGCACTGTCCCACAGGCAGGTGACATGGAGCCGGTCGCCAAGCAGTCGCTCCTGCATCCGAAGCCACCGGACCTGCTGGAACCCGTCATCCGGGCGGAGGAGAGAGGCCCATCCCGCCGCCGCGGCCTCGTCGACCGAGACCTCCTCGACCTGCATCCGCACGTCACCGCGGGACGAAGGTGACGACGTCGCCGGAGCGCGCCTCGGCCGGGACGAGATCGGGGGTCCGGATGTACATGCGATGCAGCCACCGGTCCGCGCCGTCCCACCGCGGGGTGAACGGCGTCCGTGCGTGCGTCGTGCGGTAGTTGTCGATGATGATCAACTGGCCGGGGGTGAGGTGGACGGCCTTGGTCACCCGGTCGAGCGCATCCGAGAGTTCCTGGACCGCCCGCGCCTGGGACCCGTCGGCTGGTGCGAGAAGTTCACGGTCGTAGCCGAGGAACGGGTCGGCTCGGGTTCCGTAGAGCACCGTGACCTGGGCCTGTGGGCTGGGCTCGACCCCACCACGGAACGCGACGTCGAGGTTGCACGGCATCGGCCGGTCGTAGAGCACCTCGACCGCCTCGTCCGAGATCAGCGGCAGCGCATTGCGGATCGAGGCCACCAGCGTGGCCGCCTTACCCTCGTGGTCCGCGCGGGAACAGGCGAGCATGACGAAGCGCGGCTGGAGCCGGTGGTACGCCATCTCGGTGTGGAACTCGAGCAGCGTCTCGGAGGTCTCCGACGACAGATAGTGGGCATCCGGCGAGGGGTACACGTCGTGGTAAACCGTTCCGTCGCGCAGCTCCTGGTAACCCGTCGCCAGGCCGAGCCGCCCGCCGACGAGCGCAAGCCAGGCCTCGCCAGCGATCAGGTCGCGATCCAGGGGCGCGGGCGTGCTGGTCGGAGTGGTCGGCAGGTGCGCGTCCGTCGGCAGCCCGGTGAGCAGCAGGTAGCCCTCCTGGTTGCCGTGCTCACGGAAGTCGTCGAGTTGCTGGGCGAGCTCGTCGGGCAACTGCCCGGCGCGCACGATGGCAGTGGCGAGGTAGCCGTGGAGATCGGCCCGGGGCACACCGGGCAGCGCTGCCCGGAGCGTGCGCAAGGTGGCCGTGTCGTCGGTGAGGTCGACGACGTGCGGTTCGGTCAGGGATGTTTTCATCGGTCTCCTCCTGAGGTGCGGGCGGCGTCGGGCACGGACCCGGGTCGGGACCGCGCGTACTGGTAGAGCAGTTCGGCGCCGATCTCCGCGGCGGCGAGCGAGGTCACGCCCCCGACGTCGAACGGAGGACACACCTCCATGACGTCGAGGCCAACCGGGTCCAGGTCACCGACCACGCGCAGCAGCCGGAGCACCTCCCGGCTGGTCAGCCCGCCCGGAGCCGGCGTGCCGGTGCCCGGTGCGAACGCCGGGTCGAGCACGTCGATATCGACCGACACGTACAGGGGCCGGCCGGCGAGTTGTGCGGCGATCTCCACGGCCAGCGCATCGACCTCGGCGCGGCCCTCGACCTCGTCGGCGCGCACCACCCGGCCCCCGCGGGCACGGACCCAGTCGAGCGAGTCCGGCGCCGGGTTGTGGCCGCGGATGCCGACCTGGACCAGGGCGTCGGGCGCGATGACACCCTCCTCGAGACCCCACCGAAATGGGGTGCCGTGGTGGTGCAGCCCGCCATACACGGGCTCGTTGGTGTCCGAGTGCGCGTCGAGGTGCAGGACCGCGAGCGGTCCGTGCCTGGCCGCCGCCGCCCGCATCCCCGGGAGGGTCAGCGAGTGGTCCCCACCCAGCAGCAGCACGGCACCGTTGCGGGCCACGAGGTCGGTGAGCGCGCGAGTGGCCTCGGCGATCGCGAGCTCCATGGAGAACGGGCTGAGGTCGATGTCGCCACCGTCGACGGCATCGACGAGGTCGAACACGCCGGGACCCCGGTCGATGCCCACTCCGTGCAGCAGGCACGACTCGTGGCGGATGGCGCGGGGCCCGAGCCGCGCCCCCGGCCGGTAGCTCGTGCCACCGTCGTACGGCGCACCCACGACGACCACGTCCCGATCCACCGGTGACAACTCCAGGGGCAGCCGCATGAACGTCGCCACCTGCGCATAGCGGGGGGATGACGTGGTCTGCTCGCGGGCGTACATCGCTCAGCCCCCCACGAAGGTGAGCTTGGCCGCGGCGGCGTCCGCGATTCGGCGGGCACTGTCAACGTCTGCCGCGGTCGCATAGGTGAACCCGACACACGACGAGTTGTCCATCCGGGCCATCAGCGGCTCACCCTCGTGGACGTGGAGCAGGACGCGGACATTCGGGTCCGCGGCCGCGTCCTGGATCCCCTCGACCCGCTGCAGGGTCCCGGTGGTCTGCGGGTACAGCATCCGCACCGCTGCGCCACCGGTCCAGGTGAGCGGTTCCACAGCCGGCCGCTCACCGACTGCGAGCAGCCAGGCGTCAAGAATGGGGCTGCGCCCGGTGACGTCGGTGACGAGCATCGTCATGCACGACGACGGGGTCCGTGGGTTGGCCTCGATCAGGCGCCACCCGCTGCCGGTGAGCCGGGCCTCGGTGTGACACGGGCCGTAGTCGTAGCCGATGCTCGAGAGCGCTCGACGCACCACGCCGTACAGTTCGGCCCGGGAGTCGTCGGAGAGCGCGACCGGGAACGTGTGCCCGCACTCGATGTAGTACGGGTCGCCAAAGAGGTCCTTGGAGGTCACCCCGTAGATGTGGGTCTCGCCGCCGAACGACATCGACTCCACGCTCACCTCGACCCCCTCGACGTACTCCTCGAGCAGCACCTCGCCGGTGCGGGGCTGACCGCGCAGGCTGCGGGTGTAGGTGGCGAGATCGGCAAACCCGGATCGGAGGTCGTCGTCGTTGTCGCAGCGCCGGACTCCGTAACTGATCGCTTCCGCGGGCGGCTTCGCGATCACCGGGTAGCCGAGGTCGGCGGCTGCCTTCAGGGCCTGGTCGAGGGTGCCGACCAGCGCATGACGCAGATTGCCCGGGTCAGCCCCGAACGCCTCCCGGAGGAGGTGCTTGTGGTTCGCCTGATGCAGCGCCACCGGGCTCGGCCCGGGCAGCCCGAGTTGCTGGGCCACCGCCGCCGCGACCTCGGTGTGATAGTCGGAGAACGAGGTGACGGCGTCGAACCGGGCGCGGCCGGAGGCGTCGGTGACGGCAGCACGCACGGCATCGACATCCCGAGTGTCGACCTGGATGACGTCATCGACGAGCGCGAGCGGGGCCTCCGCCCAGGGCCGACCGTGCGAGTACCAGTCTTCGTCCGCCATCAGCAAGGTGACCCGGGCGCCGGCTTCCTGGGCGTCCCGAACCCCGAGCACGTATGGATGGTGGAGCATGTGCTCGACGACGGCGATCGATCGACCCGCAAGGGCGGAGTAGTCGGCCAGGGCTGCGGGACTCATGCGCTCAACTCCTCGCGGGTAACAGCCGCGGCGGTCAGGGTGTCGAGGTCGATATCGGCGGGGGCCTGACCATCGACCACGACCAGGTCGTAGACCGCCCGGGCGATCCGGGACTTCACCGCCGGCACCCGGCCCGGGTCGACGCCGTGGCCGAGAAGTACCTCCGACCAGTAACTCGTCGTGCCAGACCCCTCGTGGATGCCGAGCTTGGGCCGACGGACCGTCTCGGCCGGCAGCAGGTCGGCGAACGCCTGACGGAGCACCCACTTGTCGACCCCGTCGCGACGCTTCAGCCCGGCGGCGAGGGTGGTCAACCGCTGCAGCACGGTGCGGTCCCAATACGGGTGCGTGGTCCAGAGGCCGAGGTGGCTGCCGAGGTTCGGGCTCAGCTCGTTCAACCCGTCGAAGTTGGCCAGGTCATCGACGATGAGGTTCTCGAGCGCGTGGTCGGCCCGCCCCCGGTGCATCCCACCCAACGGGATGTCGGCACCGTAGCCAGTCATGACCCGCGACCCTGCGGGCAGCTCGCGGTAGAGGCGGGACAGCGGAAGGAGGTACTCGGCGACGGCTGGGTCGGCGCACTCGGTGAGCGCGACGACCCACGGCAACTCGGCGAGCACCGAGTCCACCGTGGTCGAGACCTCGGCGTGCCGGGACCCGAGGTGGGTCGCCACCCGGGCCGCCGGGCCGAACTCATCCGACCGGTCGGTCCCCATCGTCACCGTGGACACCGACCCGGACCGGGCGTGGGCCGTCGCCGCCAGCGCGCTGGAGTCGATGCCGCCGGAGAGCACGGTCGTCATCCCCTCGCGCGCCTGCCAGCCGACCGCGCGCTCAACGACCGCACGCACCTGGGCGACCGCGTCATCCGGGTCGACCCGCTCCCGGTGGGCGGGGACGACCCAGGTGCGCCGCGCTTGGGCGCCCCCCGCCACCTGAAGTGTCAGGCATGTTCCGGCCCGGATCCGGCGGACCCCCAGCAGCCCCGCCACATCGTCGGTACCGGGAAGGACCCGGCCTCGCTCGCTCAACCGAGCGAGGACCTTGGCCTCGGTAGCCACCTCGACATCGCCATCCCAGGTGTGGACCACATGGAGCGGAACGGTCCCGGCATGATCGACGCTGATCGTCATCCGCTCACCAGAGCCATGGACCACCACGGCCGCAAAACGCCCCGACACCTCGCCGAAAACCCACGGACCCAGGTCGTGGTAACGCCGAAGGAGGGCCTGCGGGCCACCGTCATCCTCGACCTCGCCGACCAGCAGCAAGGTGGCGTCCCCGGACCGGGCCACTGCGTCCTGGGGGGCCGATCCGAACACCGTGGCGTCGACCCGCCACTGGCCCGTGTCGCTGAGCCGCACCCAGTCCTGCGGCACCTGGGCGGCGCTGAGCCGGATCGCCCCCGCGCCACGCGTGGTCACGTGGCACGCCACGGCCGCCGGGATCGTGCTGCTGGTCATCGGCACTCACACGTCGAGTGCGTCGAAGTCGCCGCCGGCGGCGAAGTCGTAGGCGATCGGTACCTCCACGAGATAGGGCTGACGGGAGTCCTTGGCCGTGCGCAGCGCCGCGGCCAACTCCGCCCGACTCGTCACGTGCTCGCCCGCGATGCCGTTCGCCCGGGCCAGGGCGACGAAGTCGACCGAGCCGAAACCGACGGCCGGGTCGTGCGACCGGCCGTGACCGAGGTTCTGGTAGAGCTCGATGAGCCCGTTGCAGTTGTTGTTGACCACGACCATCACGATGGGCAGGCCCAGCCGGGCGACCGTCTCCAGGTCGGCGCTGTTCGAGTGGAACCCTCCATCGCCGGCGATCAGGAACACCGACTCGTCGGGTCGGGCGATCTGGGCACCCATCGCGGCCGGCAGGCCGTACCCGAAGCTCGAGCAGCCGGCGCTGGTGAGAAAGCCGTACGGCTGGTCGGCCCTGGCGAACAGGACGCCGTAGTGCCGGAAGTAGCCGATGTCGCTGACGACCGTGCCCTCCCCCTGAAGCACGCTGTTCATCGTGTCCATGACCTGATGAACTCGCATGCCGTCGGCATACTCGGTCGGGTCGGAGAGGAACTCACGGACCCGAGCTCGGAGCGGCTCGACATCGTGCGGGGTGTTCTGCAGTTCGCCGGCGTTGTCCAGCGCGTACTGGAGGAACGAACGCGGGTCGACGATGATGTCGACATCCGGGGTGAGTACTCGGGGGATGGGGTTCACCGTCGGGCTGACCCGCACGACCTTGGCAGGGTTGCCGTGATCCCACATCGACGGGCGCAGGTCTTCGGCGTAGTCGTAGCCGAGCGCGATCACCAGGTCGGCCGGGCCGAAGAGCGTGTCCAGGGCCGGGAAGTCCAGGATGCCGTCCATGTAGCCGCTGACCGCCCCATAGTTCATCGGATGGTCCTGCGGCAGAATCCCTTTGGCGACGTAGGTGGTGATGACCGGGATCTGGTGCTGCTCGACGAACGTGCGGAGCAACTCGACTGCCTCGGCTCGGATCGTGGCAGTTCCCACCACGAGCACCGGGTGGGTCGCGTCACGGAGCAGGCTCAACGCGGCATCCGCCTCCACGGCCCAGTCCGGGTCCTGCAGGCCACGGACGCCGCCGGTGACCGGAGCCTCGGAGGGACGGGTCGAGACGGCGGAGGCGAGGAGGTCGACCGGGAGGCTGATGAAGCTCGGGCCGACCGGCTCGACCATCGCGGCACCGACCGCACTGTCCACAAGGTCGGTGATGTCGTCACCGCGCTCCAGCTGCCCGCACCACTTCGTGAGCGGCGCCATGATGCCCACCGAGTCGAGGCACTGGTGAGTGACGTTCGGGAACAGGTCGTGGGACTCGGACTGGGCCGCCATCGCGATCACCGGGCTGCGATCGAGCGCCGAGGTCGCCACCCCGGTCGACAGGTTCGTCATCCCCGGGCCGAGGGTCGCGAAGCACGCCTGCGGCCGGTTCGTGATCCGCGCGACCACATCGGCCATGACCCCCGCGGTGAACTCGTGACGGGTGAGCACGAAATCGATCCCGGGCGTCTCGTCGAACAGGATCGCGGCCGCCTCTCGGCCGACGATTCCGAAGACCCGCTCGACACCATGCTCGTGCAGCCGGTTCAGGAGCGCCGAGGCTGCCGTGGTGGTGGTTGTCGTGGCCTTCTCGGCAACGGTTTTGTGCATCTGCAGCTCCCTTGTCGACATGGGGTGAGACCGGTCGATCTCGCGGCGTCACCACCACCCTCTGCTGGCGCGAGCTCTCAGGCCATGGCTGGACGAGTGCGCGTATAGGACCGGGCAAGAGGACATAACGACGCGACTGTCCGGTTTGTTCTTACCGTTCGGCTCCGCAGCTCATGTAGTCGTACATCCCGAAGCTGCCGGCCACATAGACGTTCGTCGCCCGTGGGCCGCGGTAGAGCAGCGACCGCGGGTAGAGGTACGGCACGATCACGGCATGCTCCATCACCACCCGGTCCACCTCGCTCCAGATGCGTTGCCGCTCACCGTCATCCGCACACTCGGCGCCCTCCTCGAGGAGCGCGTTGACGACCGGGTCGTCGAGCTCGCCCATATTCTGGTTTCCCCGGCGCTTGATGGCGCGACCATCAACGAGTTGTTGGAAGAAGCCGTAGCCGTCGGGGAAGTCAGCACCCCAGCCGAACATCACGATGCCGATACCGTTCTCCCGCAGGAACTCCGGGCTGCCCGCCTGGTTCTCGAAGTAGCCACCGGAGGCAAAGCCGACGACTGGAGCTCGGATGCCGACCCGACCGAGCCCGCGGGAGAGCGCCTCGGCCGCGAGGTATTCCTTGCGGCGGTCGGTCCGGGCGGCGATCCTGGTGACGAAACCATCCGGCCGGCCAGCCAGGGCAAGCTCCCGACGCGCCGCAGCGAGGTCACCCGTGGCGCCGGGACCGACGGGGTAGCGGTCCCGGCCGGTGTAGCCCTCGATCGTGGGCGGCAGGATCGTGGTCGCGATGTCCCCGCAGATCGGCCCGCCGTACGCCTCCTGCATCGCGGCCTTGTCCGTCGCGTACTGGATCGCGCGCCGCACGTGCACGTCATCCATCGGGGACACCGAACTCGCGAGGCAGTAGATCCAGGTGAAGCCCTGCAGCGGGTTGTCCACCAGGTTGCGTCGGCTCGGGTCGTGCAGCACCCGCGGCACCGACTCGGGCTGCAACCCGAACCCCGCGAGGTCGATCTCCGCGTCGCCATGAAGCAGCACCTCGTCGACCTCGAGCGGGTCGAGGCCGAGACGCACGTCAACCCGGGACGCCGTGCGGGTCCGGACCGGGTCGGTCTCCGGATCCCACTGCGGATTCGGCGCAAGCTGGAGCCGCACCCCGGGCTGGTACCGCTCGATGCGGAACGGCCCGGTGGCCACCGGTCGGATGCCGTAGCCGGCACCGGTATCCGCGGCCCGCGGTACCGGCGTGCAGCTCGGCAGCGTCATCACCGTGTCGAACGCGGCGAACGGCCGGCGCAGGTGGAAGACGATGGTGCGCTCATCCGGAACCTCGATCCCCGGAGCGTGGCCGCCCGGGTCCGCATACGGCCCCGGCCAGTCACCGACAAGGAGGTGCCGCAGGTAGACCGGCCCCGCCCCGAGGACGTCGAGCCCGTAGTTGCTGCGCTCCACGGCGTACCGGACATCGTGGGCAGTCACCGGCGAGCCGTCCTCGAAGCGCACGCCCGGGCGCAGCCGGTAGGTCCAGGTGCGGCCGCCGTCCGCCCGTGCTCCGAGGCCCTCGGCCAGGTCGGGGACGACCGTACGGCCATGCTCCCCAGGGCCCGCGGCGAAGGTCGTGACGGTACGGCCCAGTAGCCGCAGAAAGTTCCAGGAGTAGGCGTAGTAGGTGTTGCCGAAGTCGAGGGAGTCGAAGTCATCGGTGCGGACATAGCGCAGCACCCCGCCCTCCGTGCGACTCGGGTTGACCGGCCCAGTCAGGCCAGCGTTGTACGACATCCGGCGGTGCTGCTGCCCACCGGAGTCGGCGGGGCGTCCGGAGCGCCGGGTGGTCGGGTCCGTGGTCGAGTCCGGCCCGGCGGGGTTGGTCGGGTCAGCCACGACGGAGCCGAACTGGGAGGGCGTCAAGTCCGTAGCTGGTCGCGGCGTGCCGGAACGAGAGCTCGGTCACGGGAACGGCGAGTTCGGCGTCGGGAAAGCGCGCTGCCGTGCGGTGAAGGCACTCCTCGATCTCGACCTTGGCCAGCCACTGACCCAGGCACTGGTGCCCGCCGTGACCAAACGCGAGATGGCGGCGGGCATCACGGCCAGGGGCGACGGCGTCGGGGTTCGCAAACACCTCCGCATCACGGTTGGACGCCCCGATCGCCAGCACGACGCCCTCCCCCGCTCGGATCGTGAACTCCTCGAGTTCGACGTCCGCGACAGCGGCGCGGGTCAGACCGTTCTGGACGATGGTGTGGAACCGAAGCAGCTCGTCAACGATCCTGACCAGGCCTGGACCACCCGCCTGCACCGTCTCGCGGACCGCTCGGTCGTCGAGCATCGACATCAGGCTGAGCGAGAGCTGACTCGCCGTCGTGCCGTGCCCGGCGACGAGCAGCAGGCGACACATCGGCACGACGTCCTCGCGCTGGATGGCGCCAGTGCCCAGCTGCTCCTGGACGACCGCCGAGATGAGGTCGTCGGTGGGTGCCGCGATCCGCTTGTCGACCTCTCGGTCGAGGAACTCGTCGAGTTCCACCCGCGCAGCACGCACCTCGGCCACGGTCCGGGTTCGGTCGATCAGGCGGGCGCTACGGTCCTCGAAGAACGGACGGTCCGCCTCGGCGATCCCAAGCACGGTCGCGATGACCGTGGCAGGCAGCGGCGCGGCGAGCGCCTCGACCAGGTCGACCTCCTCGAGCCCGTCGAGCCCGTCAAGACGGGCGTCGACCAGGGACCCGACGACACCGCGCATCGCCTCGGCGTCGATCGGCCGGAAGCGCGGGCTCAGCATCCCGCGAAGCTGGCCGTGTTCCGGATCGTCCATCCGGATGAAGGACGCCGAACGCGGCTCGTCACGGAGCACCATCGAGGCCGGGGTCATCATCGGAAAACCCGGTGCGGCCGGGTTCGCGGTGAGTCGACGGTCCTTGAGAAGCTGCCGGATCACCGCGTGGGACGTGATGATCCACGCGTCGGAGCCATCCCACAGCACCGCCTTCGCGGGGCCGCCGGTGAGTTCGGTGAGCGACTCCGGTGGGTTGAGCGAGTTCTCGCGGGGCGCGGGGTAGGCGATATGCGGGCAACGGGTCGGACTCGTCACAGAAAGGCTCCCTTCGCGGTACGTCGAGCCTGCCCGCAGCGACGGCCCGTGCCGACGCTCCGAGAGATGCCTCGCATGACCGACTCAGGAGACGACATAACCCGGGCGAGAGTGCGTATCGTGTCTGCCACGCATTCCGGGCGGACAATGGCGACCAGGGGACGGGTCCAGGTCGCGCCCGAACCCACACAAAGGAGCGAGAATTGCCACAGCAGCAGCGCGCCATTGACACCCGGCGAAACGCACTGCGGGGCGCGGCCATCGTGATCGAGCGGCGCGGCTTCAAGGTCGCGACCATCGCCGAGATGGTCGCCGAGAGCGGCATCACCAAAGGCGCGCTGTACTTCCACTTCTCCTCGAAGGAGGCGATCGCCGAGGCGATCATCGCCGAGCAGGGCGAGTGGTTCGCTCGGCAGGAGACCGAGGGCTCATCGCCGATGCAGATGATCGTCGACCTGTCGTACGCGTTCGCCGAGGCACTGCTCCACGACCCGCTGATGCGGGCCAGTGTGCGGATGACGATCGACCGCGCGGCCAGCCGCGAGTCGACCCAGCGCGGCTACCTGTCCTGGGTCACCGGAGTCACGACCTTGCTGGACCGGGCCCGCCGGGCCGGCACGCTCGCCCCCGGAACGAAGCCGGCTGAGGTCGCCTACATCGTCACCTCGGCAGTCACCGGCTTGCAGATCACCAGTGACGCCCTGACCGACCGGCAGGATCTCGCCCAGCGGCTGGAGGACTTCTGGCGCCTCCTGGTACCGGCCGTGGTCCGGCCCGAACTGGTGGCCAAGGTCGACCTGCGGCCGCCGGCCCGGAGGCGGCGCACGGTAGCGAACCCCGTCTGAGCCCGCCGCCCAGCGCCGCCCCGCGCCGGCGCTGGGCGGCCGACGGGTTCCGGGGTCAGGCTCAGTCGGCGGACCGGGCCGCGGCGGCCGAGTACCAGGCCCGGGCAGCAGCATCGACCAGCGGCTCAGCCGGGCCTCGACCAGCGAGCTCCCAGGCGAGGTCAGCCTCGACCCATCGATCCAGGTGCAGCATGGCCGCGGCCGCGGCAGCGGCAGCGGCAGGCACCGGTGCACCGTCGATGGCGTCGAACCCGGCGGCGGCCAGCACCTCGGCGAGCGGCACCGGGTCGGGCCGGGCCGCATGCACCACCGGCGGCAGATCCGGGAGCACCGCGAGGTCGACGACGAGCCGGGCGAGGTCGGCGACCCCGATCGCGGAGATGTCCGCCGAGGGCGGCCGGTCGGCGCCGCGCGCAGCCATGGCGGCCGCCGGAACAGCCCACCGGTCGCCGGCGCCGACCACGATCATCGGCCGGATGACGGTCGCGCCCGCGGCGAGGGCCCGCGCCTCCCCCGTGGCTCGGCTCACACTGAGCGGCGAGTCGGGCGCGACTGGGAGCGCACCCTCGGCACCGCCCCGCAGCGGACCGCGTCCGTACACCGCGGCGGTCCCGACCTCGAGACACCGCACGCCACCACGATTCGCCACGGTCGCCACCGTGCCGGGGCCGGTCGCATTCACGTCGAGGTCGGTCCCGCCGACGACGTGGGCAGCGTTGACCACGATGTCAGCACCATCGAGCACGCGGTGCAGCGCCGCGGCATCCCGAGGGTCCGCGGCCCACCGTGCACCGTCCCCCGCAGGTGTCTCGGCTCCTGGCCGCCGCACCCCGCGGCACTCACCGACCCGGGAGTCGGCCAGCGCCGCAGCGTGAACGGCCGCTCCGACAAAGCCCGCAGCCCCGAGGACCACGACGACCGGACGGGTCACGACGCGGTCGAGACGACGACACGCACGCCGTCAGCTCCGCCCTGGCGCACGGTGACGACCAAAGAGTCGTCCGCGCGGGCGAGGTCAACAGTGGCTGGCTCGTCGAGCTCGACGTAGGCGTCGAAGTCGGCCCCGACCGAGACCACCCGCTGCCCACCGGTCGTGAGGAGCGCTGCCTGACGGGCGGCTTCGAACAAGAGCATGCCGGGAACGTGGTCGGCCGGGTGGTCGAACAGCGACGGATGACGGGTGTCGACGCGTAGGTCCCAGGGTCCGTTCTCGGACCCAGCGAGCACGACGTCGCGAGCGCGGGTACGGCTGACCGCGGCATGGTCGAGTGTCGCGTCGCCGTCGGTGCGAATGCCGGGTTCAGTACGGCCCCGGCGCAACGCGGCATACACCGCGGGCCGGAGCATGACCACCACACCCCAGCCGGTCATCAGGTCGCGTCCGGCGTCGGCGACGGTCACCTGCAGGTCGTACCGCCCTCGAGGCCCGGTGGGCGTCATCCGGACGGTGACGACGAGGTCGAGCGGCCGGTCCCCGATCCGCGGTGGTTCGCCGATCCAGGCGACGCCCATCCGCTTCATCACGAACTGGTCGTCCAGTGCGGCGAGCCCGGCCTGGTGCAGCCCGGCGATGGTGGCCTGCCGGAACGTTTCGGCGCCGAGGAGCAGGCAGTACACGCCATCGCCGGTGTCGAAGTACGGGTGCTGGCGCGGCCACTGCGCCGCGGCCCGGATGGTGTGGCCCTCGCTCCCGGCCAGGTCGGTGATGAACACCTCCGCCAGGCTTCGTCGGTGCACCAACGTCCGGTCGACGGTGCACGAATAGTCGAGTGGCGCGGTCGCGGCCCCTACGGCGTCCATTCGGGTGTCCCTTCATCGTGTCTGCTCGAACCAGAGTGGGGTCAGGTCAGCGGTAGTACCACCCGACGAGACCGTCCTGCGCCCCGGGCGACGGCTCGGTGCCCTCGGGGCACTCGACCGCCCGGACCGTCACCGTGGCGCCGACCCGGTACAGCCGGCACGCCACCCCCCACGCCTGCTCCGCCGAAAACGACGTGTTCTCCCAGTTGTAGTAGATCGTGACTGGTATCTCGTCGGTGCTGCCCCCCCGGACGAGCCATGCTGTGTCACTCGTGCCTGCCAGGTACGACTCATCGGGGTTCTCGAGCCACCGACGTGCCGCGGTGGGGCGCTCCTCCGGTGGCGCCGCCTCGGCCGCCTGGGTCACCTGCCGAAGCAGCGAGGTGTCGGCGAACGCCGCGGCCTCCCGGTCTGCGTCACGCTGCAGACCAGGGCGCCCACACCCGGCCGTGAGGAACGCGACGATGGACACGGCGACCACCAGGCGAGGCGTCCTGGTCACCGGCATCACAACCCTGCGCGAGCCCATCAGCGGTAGTACCACCCGACGAGGCCGTCCTGCGCCCCAGGTGACGGCTCGGTGCCCTCGGGGCACTCGACCGCCCGGACCGTCACCGTGGCGCCGACCCGGTACACCCGGCAGGCCACCCCCCACGCCTGCTCCGCCGAAAACGACGTGTTCTCCCAGTTGTAGTACACCGTCACCGGCACCTCGTCGGCAGCGCTCTCCCCAACGATCCAAGCCCAGTCGGCGGCCCGGTCGAGAAACGCCTCGTCGGGAGTCTGCAGCCGCTGTCGTACCGCGGCGAGGCGGTCGTCTGCCGGGGCTGCCGTAGCCGCCTCTGTCACCTGGCGAAACAGCGAACGGTCGGCGAACTTGGCGGCCTCCCGGTTCGCGTTCTGCTGCAGGCCAGGGCGCTCGCACCCGACCACGAGGAGCAGACTGATCGTGACGACAATCCACCGCGCTCTGGTCATCGACCTCACCGGCGCCGCTGGCTGCCGAAGGCGAGGGCACGCGTGCGCCGCGCTGGGTCGAACGCGTCGACGTCCCCGGCACCGCCGGCGGCGTCCATCCGGTTTACCCGGTCGAGGTCGCCGGCCAGTCGGCCGATCGTGGCCGACGCGGGCGGGGCCGTGACGTAGAGCAGCCCCTGGTCGGGTACGTCGAGGTGACCACCCCACCCGAGCACGCCATCGGCTTCCGCGACGATGTCCTCGAGCACCACGACCTCGGGTGGGAAGAGGTTGCCGTCGGTCCCCCGGGGGAAGGAGCCCGGCCGGAGGTGGATGGCGGTGCCCGACAGCAGGTTCGAGCGCTCCGCCGAGGCGACCCGCCGGTCGGTGACCAGCCCGACAACGTCGCCGGGCCGCAACTCGCCGAGTTCGTAGCCGACCCGGCGCACGGCGTGCAGCAGCACCGCCGCCGGCGCGCCGGTCGCGAGCACCACGGTGAGGTCGGTGCCCTCGATGCGATGCTCAGCGCCCGGGCCGCCGATCTGCCAGCCGTTCGCGCTGGCAGATCCGGCCCACGGGCCGGGCGGTGCCGCCGTGGTCGCGGTGGCGTGCGGTGCGGCAACCAGCGCCACCGCGCCAGCACCGACCCCACTCAGGAGCAGTCGCCGGGACATCTGGTTCGTCTCTCTCATCGCTCGTCGATCCTCTCAGCCGAGGGAGGCCAGGTTCTGGAGAGTTTCAGCGAACCCGGTGAGAAACGGGTCGAGATCATCGATCGACAGGTCTCGCGGCAGGATGACCAGCGGGCTGGAGGAGCCGACGATCACCAGGTCGCGCAAACCGTCCAGCCCGTCGTCGGTACCGACATCGACGAGCATGGTCCGCGCCGCGGCAGTCGCGGTTGCCACCGACGAGCCGAACCGCCCGGCGACAAAGTCGCGAAAGCGCGTCCTATGCCCAGTGCCGGTGAGGTGGCTGCGGAGCGCGGCGGGAAAGGCCGTGCCACCGCGGGCGGCCGTGCCGAGGAAGTAGCCGTCGACGTCCTCGACCAGGTCGGTGAAGCTCCACGACGAGGCGACTCCACGCTTGGCCAGCCGGTCCATGCAGAACGCGTATCCGGAGGCGTAACTGCTGCGGTTGGTGCGCCAGTCGGCGTAGAAGGACGAGAGGTCACCACCCCACCCGCCGAAGTCGCCGCGGGTGACAGCCGCACCGCTCCCCGACCCCTCGAGCAGCACCGCGTTCGCCGTCGCCGCGAGATGGTCGACGTTGATCCGGTCACCGTAGGAGGGATCCGCGAACCAAGGGATACGCGCTTCGCCGAGCTTCGCCTCCGCGTGGTCGATCCAGTCCTGGTCCCAGAACCCGAGAAGCACCTCCCAGCCCTGATACAACGTGGTGTACCTCGGCGAGCGGAGGTACTCCAGCGTCCGCAGCGTCGGGTCGGCCCCGCCGTACGCGACGGCCTCGGCGTAGACCTCGTCAACGAAGGTGAGCAGAGCGGCCACGGTCGACGGCGTCGTGCCGCCCACCCCGCTGCGGCCCACACCGGGGTCGACCGAGGTGCGGTGCACGACGCGGTCGAGGTCGATGGTGCGGCCGCCGCCGGTGAACTCGATCTCCTTGATCTGGTTGAACGCCCAGTTGAACGGCAGCGGGAAGCCGAGGTTGCCGGAGAAGCCCCACGACATCCCAGAGACGAACGAACTGACCACCAGCGTCTCCTCGGACACCCGGGTGCAGACATTGCGCGAGCCGTACACCCCGGCGAGGTACATCCGCCCGCGCGTCGACAACGCGGCCTGGACCCCGCGGAAGTACGGGATGACGTTGCTCGAGACCTCCTCGTCGGTGGCGTCGTAGTCGACGGCGAAGTAGACCACCGCGCCCGGGTTGAACCGGTAATGCGCCATCCGGTCGTGGGCGCGACCACCGTGGTCGTATCCGTTCTCGTAGGTGAAGTCCGCGAGCTGGCGGGCGTTGTACTGCCAGATCGGGAAGACCTTCATCCCGCCGTCGAAGATCGCGTCGAGCTCGCCGTCCTTGATCTCCTTGTCGAGGGTGCTCGAGACCTCCTCGTCGAGGTACCTGCCGACCACCTGGTACCCGCTCGCGTGGAGCGCCGCAGCAAGATCGCCGGTGATGGCGAATCGGGTGTCGGAGGCACCCGCCGGCCGGTCCGGGTCGCCCATCGACACCAGCAGCTGGCACCAGGTGGCGTAGTCGGCTTGCCCGTTCACGGCGAGCAGGCTGAACCGCTGAAAGAAGGTGAGGTACTCGGCGAGCGGGGCATCGAAGGTGTCCTTGAACACCGTGCGAGCAGTCGTACCGCCGGCCGGCACAGCGCCATTGAACACACACGCGGCCGACAACAGCTGCACGAACCGGCCGGTCGCGCCCTGCTCCAGCGGGTGGTCGCGCAGCCCCTGCTGAGTGCCCGGCCCAAAGTTGCCGTTGACCTGGCTGTCCGGGATGCCGAACGCCGACTGCAGCGCCTTCATCAGGGCCTTCTGCACGTCGCGCGAGTAGTGCCCGTCGCACGGGATGAGGAAGGCGAAGCTCTTCTGCCAGTAGCGGGCATTGAGCCACTGCTGGATCTC
>JBOFLG010000103.1:0-58239 GCA_051657745.1 Dermatophilaceae bacterium
AGGCTGGTCATGGATACCTACTCGCCCGTGGTGGTCATCCCCGCACTGTGAGGTCGTAGACCGCGGCGTCGCCGTTCTCGAAGCGTCGTGTCGCGTACGGCTCGAGGGTTGTCGCAGAGGGCCGGGTCTTGTCTACGTACACCCAGCGCACCCCCAGTTCGCGTAGCCGGCTGGCGGCGCTGGCGCTCGGAGCCGCGACGAAGCCGTCGTTCAGGCGGAGGATGTCTGGCCGCCAGTAGTCCACCGTGATCGAATCGCGGCCCTCCGGTGCGATCCGGGTAGCGCGTGGCGTTGCCGTCCATCCCTCGACAAGCGACTGCCGCTCGGAGAAGGCCGTCACCACCCATCGCCGGCTGTCGCAACCGTCGCGTGGCTCGCGTGGCGTTGTGCAGTGTCGGTTGGTCATCACCACGTCGCCGATGTCGGAGTGGTCGCGGATCCACCGTGCTGCGTCGATTTGTTGCTGGGTCACCGCGTTGACCGTGTCGGTACGGACCGGTCGCGCGGTTGGGTCGGCCGGGTTCAGCGCAGCGTGGCCGAGCACCAGCGGGCCACTCAGCGTCACGGTCAGGGCCAGTGTGGACAGCGCAGTACCCACCTGCCCCGCTGGCGGACGACCGATGATGAGGCCGAGCGCGGCGACGACGACCAGGATGAGCGCACCCCACCGAAGTAGCGCCCACACCTGTTCGTAGTTCCCGGGCGACAGGGTGCCCTCGATCCCCGGCGGCACCGCGACCAGCGCGACCGCCCCGGCGAGGGCCACGAGCGTCATCCGGGTCATTACCCGGGCGCCGAGGCTCCGGTGCACCTCGAGGATGCCGATCGCCGCACCGATGCCCATCAGTGGGACTGCCGTCGCAGCGAAGTAGTACTGGCTTCGTCCCGGGTGCGAGAACACGCCCACGGCTCCGGCTCCGGCGAGTACTGCGCCGAGGAGCAGCCATGTGGTCGGGTCGGCGCGCCAGCGGCGCGAGACGGGCAGTGCACCGATGCCTGCAGCCCGACTGACCACGGCGAGTACTGACACCGTGATCGCCATTGTCCGCAATGACGCGGTCGGTAGGTCGCCCAGCCACACCTGAATCGGCGTCTGACGAGCCGCGTCGTCCAGGCCGAAGGCGAGCCCTGCACTGGAGCCGCGGAACACCAGTAACACGGTGAGCCCGAGCGCGCCGCTCACGACGGCGAGATCCATCACGACCGGCGCCACCAGGCGGCGGTTGACGATCAGCATTGCCACAGCGGCGAGTGCGAGACCGGCGACCACCAAGGGCGAGGTTGACCCTTTGATCCCGGCCGCCACCACCGCAAGTACCGGGACCAGAATCCAGGCGCCGCTCAACGCTTGCCCGCGCCAGCGCATTGAGAGCAGCAGCACGAGCGTGACCAGAATGGGTACGGCAAGAGCTGTCGTTGGCGACTGGGGGTTGATCGGGAGCGCCTGCGTCAGGGTGCCGAAAACGTTTGCTTGGCCACCCGCCATCGCCAGCGCAGCAGCGATGACGCCCGCCAGTGGGCGTCCGGACAGCCGAACCGCGCCCACGGCCACCGTTGCGACGAACACCGCCGGCATCACGGCGGGCAGGTACCGCAGAAGCACGGAATCGAGATCGACGCCCGAGACCCGCGCGGTCTGGGCGATCCACGCATGGGTGAACCAGTGGTAACCGAGTTCTTCGCCGCGAACTGTGGGCCAACTTGTCGGGCCGCGGTGCAGGAGCTGGGACGCCAGTGCGAGATGAAGGTAGGCATCCTCGTGGACTCGCCACGCGCCCGGCGGGAATACCAGCCGGTGGTCGCGGAAGTAGGTGATCAGCTGAAGGACGGCGGGCGTGGCGGTGATGCCGACCGACGGCCCCCACCACCAGGGCAGCAGCGCGTGGCGGGCGGCCCGGATCCGGCCGCGCGTGGTGGGTATGACAACGAGAGCGAGCCCGAGGGCGACTGGAATGCCCGCCGACAGCCACCATGCATGGGTGAGACCGGCAAGCACCTGGCTGGGAACCGCGATAGCGCTCCCCAGCGCGAAGCCCATCACCAGGTCCTCGAGAAGCCAGCCGTGGCGGGGCCGCACGGTGCGCCAGACCAGCGCCCCGGGAAGCACCTGGGTGAGGATGACGCCGGCCGTCATCCGTGCGGCATCGGCACCGGGTAGGCCGGTGCCAACTGCGTAGCCGAGAAAGGCAACGGCCGTGACCATGGTCCCGAAGATCGTCGCGATCTCTGACGCTGCCCGTCCACCCCGACTCCGGCGGCGGACCTCCGACTCCACCGACGGTGTGACTACCGAGGTGCTCACGGGTCTCCCACTGGTCAGCAGACGGCTGCGGGACGGAACGGCTGGCGTCCACAGCAGCCCCAAGCGCCCGCCACTATAGGTGAGTGCGCTGCGTAGACGGAGCCTCCTGGTAGCCTGCGTGCGCGTGTCCAAACCGAATCGTGCCACCCCTGCGGCGTCTGCCTCAGCAGCGCCCCTTCACGACGGTCACCTGGCGTCGCCTGGTGGTTATTTTGAGACGCGCCTTGCGTACCACGCCAGTCGTGGAGCCATCTGGCGACATTTGTGCCGGTACTTCGCCCGGTGGGTGGGGCCGGATGACGATGTCCTGGAGTTGGGTGCGGGGTGGTGCGATTTCGCCAACAATATCGTGGCCGGCCGAGTTACGGCGATGGATATCGACCCCACTGTCGAACATGCCGCCGCGTCGCACGTGGTGCCAGTGATCGGCGATTGCACGGACCTCGCCCGGTTCGTGGACAATTCCTTCGACGTCATTTTCGCGTCCAACCTGCTCGAGCATCTCGAACGTGCTGACGCGACGAGGCTGCTGGCCGGTGCGCGCCGGGTGCTTCGACCCGGCGGTCGTCTGGTGCTGATGCAGCCGAACTTCCGGCTCTCGCCGGGCCGCTACTTCGACGACTACACCCATGTCGCCATCTACACCGACCAGTCATTGAGCGACTACCTCAGCGCCGAGGGCTGGACGGTCGGCACGGTTCGGGCGCGCTTTCTCCCGCTGACCGTGAAGTCACGCGCCTCGCGGTTCACGTTCTTGGTGCCGTGGTATTTGCGGTCGCCCATCAAGCCGCTTGCTGGTCAGATGCTCGTCGTGGCCAACCCGGCGAAGGGTGCTTGACATGCCCGATGGTCAGCGTTTGGTGGTCGTGCTACCCACCTACAACGAGAAGGACAGCATCGCCGACTGTGTGCGACGTTTCGAGGCTCTGGACGTGGTCGACGACGTCATCGTGGTCAACAACAACGCCGCGGCGGGCACCTCCGAGGAGGTGGCCAGCACGGGTGCGCGAGAGGTCGTCGAGACCACTCAGGGCTATGGCGCCGCCATCAAGCGCGGCATCCGTGAGGCGATCGACTCTGGAGCCGACCTCGTGTCGGTCTGCGAGCCCGACGGCACGTTTGCGCCGGAGGATGTGCGCAAGTTGCTCGCGTTTATGCCCGAGTGCGACCTCGTTGTCGGCTCGCGGACCGTGTCAAACTTTATCTGGCAGGGCGCGAATATGGGTTGGTTTATCCGCTGGGGTAACTGGGCGGTGGCCAAGTTCATCGAGGTGCTCTACAACACTTCGTACCTCAGCGATGTGGGATGCACCTTCCGGGTGATGACCCGCGCTCAGGCGGAGTCGATCCTCGCCCGATCCACGCTGGACGGCTCCGCATATGGTCTTGAGATGTTGCTGATTAGCGTCATCACCCGAGCTCGAATGGTTCAGGTACCGGTCAACTATCGTGAACGGGTAGGTGTCTCGTCGGTGACCGGCGATTTCGGGAAGACGGTTGCGCTCGGCCTCGAAATGATCGGCCTGGTCGTGCGGATGCGAGTGCGACGGCGGGCAATTCGTCACAACCGACCCGAGGGCTATCGTCAGGGAGAGGCCGACGCCGTTGGCGGAACGGTGTTCGGTGATCGGTGAGACGCCGGCCTGGTGGGCAGCGCCGAACAGCGGGGTGATGCCAGGGCGCGGCGGCATCCGAACTGAGCAACGCCGTACCCCCGGGCAGAGGTTCCAGACGCCTTGATTTGGATCGAGTCCTTCACTGGCGGTAGTGTCATCGGACGTGTCTGGCTAGGCCCAGACTGAGGTCCGGACCAACGCCAAGGCTCGGAAGCGGCCTCATCACCACTCTTGCCGGGCGTCTCGCACGGTCGCTCCGGTTGTGAGGTGCGACGCGCGGGGAGTGCAGGGAAGAGGAGTCCGCACGACATTCGACAAGCGATGTTCGTGCGGGAGAACCCCAGGACCCGCGCCTCGGCGCCGGGATGACCAGACGAACTCAAAGGAACCAGGTTGCCTACGATCAACCAGTTGGTGCGCAAGGGCCGGCAGGACAAGACCGTGAAGGTCAAGACCCCTGCGCTCAAGGGCTCACCACAGCGTCGCGGCGTGTGTACGCGGGTCTATACGACCACCCCGAAGAAGCCGAACTCCGCACTCCGGAAGGTCGCTCGCGTGCGCCTGACGAGTGGCATGGAGGTCACGGCGTACATCCCCGGTGTCGGCCACAATCTTCAGGAGCACTCGATGGTGCTCGTGCGTGGCGGACGGGTGAAGGACCTGCCCGGCGTGCGCTACAAGATCATTCGTGGCGCGCTCGACACGCAGGGTGTCAAGAACAGACAGCAGGCGCGGAGCCGGTATGGCGCGAAGCGGGTGAAGGGCTGATGCCACGCAAGGGCCCCGCTCCTAAGCGGCCACTCGTCGTCGACCCCGTTCACCAGTCGCCGCTGGTCACCGCATTGGTGAACAAGGTGCTGCTCGACGGCAAGAAGTCAATCGCCGAAAACATCGTCTACGGCGCCCTCGAAGGATGTCAGGCGAAGACCGGCACGGACCCAGTGCAGACGCTCAAGCGTGCGCTCGACAACATCAAGCCGACGTTGGAGGTCAAGTCACGCCGAGTCGGTGGCGCGACGTACCAGGTGCCGATTGAGGTCAAGCCGAACCGAGCCACCACGCTGTCGCTGCGATGGCTCGTCGGCTACTCGCGGCAGCGGCGCGAGAAGACCATGACTGAGCGGCTGATGAACGAGATCCTCGATGCCTCCAATGGCCTCGGCGCCGCAGTGAAGCGCCGCGAAGACACCCATAAGATGGCTGATTCCAACAAGGCCTTCGCGCACTACCGCTGGTGACCCGTACCCTGGCGCCTGACCTTCCCGGATGACGGTCGGGCGCCGGGGGAGGGCGGTCGCCAGCGCAGCCCACATCGCAACCCGCAGATCCCCTACGCGACCCGAGACGAGAGCACGAACGTGGCACAGGACGTCCTGACGGACCTGACAAAGGTCCGCAACATCGGCATCATGGCGCACATCGACGCCGGCAAGACCACTGCGACCGAGCGCATCCTCTTCTATACCGGAGTCAACCGGAAGATGGGCGAGACGCACGACGGCGCCTCGACCACCGACTGGATGGAGCAGGAGAAGGAGCGGGGGATCACCATCACCTCGGCTGCGGTCACCTGCTTCTGGGACAACCACCAGGTCAACATCATCGACACTCCCGGGCACGTGGACTTCACTGTTGAAGTAGAACGTTCGCTTCGGGTGCTCGATGGTGCCGTTGCGGTGTTCGACGGGAAAGAAGGCGTCGAACCGCAGTCTGAGACGGTGTGGCGGCAGGCTGACAAGTACACCGTCCCCCGCATTTGTTTCGTCAACAAGATGGACAAGCTGGGTGCCGACTTCTATTTCACGGTCGACACGATCAAGGACCGACTGGGGGCCGAGCCGCTGGTGCTCCAGCTGCCGATCGGCGCCGAGAGTGACTTCATCGGGGTCGTCGACCTCATCGAGATGCGTGCTCTCGTCTGGCCCGGTGACGCCAAGGGTGACGTCACCATGGGCGCGAAGTATGAGGTGCAGGAGATTCCCGCCGAGTTGACGGAGAAAGCTGCCGAGTATCGGCACCATCTCGTCGAGCGAGTCGCCGAAGCCGACGACACGCTGATGGAGAAGTACCTCGAGGGTGGCGAGGTCTCGGCAGGTGAGTTGCGGGCCGGCATCCGCGCCCTGACTCTTGCGTCGGAGGTGTACCCGGTGCTGTGCGGCTCGGCATTCAAGAACCGTGGCGTGCAGCCGATGCTCGACGCCGTCGTTGAGTACCTCCCGTCGCCGATCGACGTGCCGGCAATGGAGGGGCACGCGCCCGGTAGCGAGGACGACAAGGTCACCCGCGCCCCAAGCGCAGCTGAACCATTCAGCGCGCTGGCCTTCAAAGTTGCATCGCATCCATTCTTCGGCACGCTCACCTTCATCCGCGTGTACTCCGGTCGCATCGCGGCCGGCACCCAGGTTCTCAACAGCACCAAGGTGAAGAAGGAACGAGTCGGCAAGCTTTTCCAAATGCACGCCAACAAGGAGAACCCCGTCGAGGAGGCTCTTGCTGGTCACATCTATGCGGCGATTGGGCTGAAGACCACCACTACAGGTGACACGTTGTGCGATCTCGCCGCGCCGGTGGTCCTCGAGTCCATGACGTTCCCGGAGCCGGTCCTTCAGGTGGCTATCGAGCCAAAGACCAAGGGCGACCAGGAAAAGCTCGGCACTGCGATCCAGAAGCTCGCTGAAGAGGACCCCACGTTCCAAGTCACCCTTGACGACGAGACCGGGCAGACGATTATCGCCGGGATGGGCGAGTTGCATCTGGATATCCTCGTTGACCGCATGCGGCGTGAGTTCAAGGTCGAGGCAAACGTTGGCAAGCCGCAGGTCGCCTACCGCGAGACCATTCGTCGCACACTCGACCGGCACGACTACACCCACAAGAAGCAGACCGGAGGCTCCGGCCAGTTCGCCAAGGTGCAGATCGCGCTTGAGCCGCTCGACACCACCGAGGGCGAGCTGTACGAGTTCGCGAACAAGGTCACTGGCGGCCGGGTACCGCGCGAGTACATTCCGTCGGTCGACGCCGGAATCCAGGACGCGATGCAGTACGGCACCCTCGCTGGCTACCCACTGGTGGGCATCAAGGCGACCCTGCTCGACGGCGGATACCACGACGTCGACTCCTCCGAGATGGCGTTCAAGATCGCTGGGTCGATGGCGTTCAAGGAGGCCGTGCGCAAGTGCGACCCGGTGTTGCTCGAGCCCATGATGGCCGTCGAGGTGCGCACGCCCGAGGACTACATGGGCGACGTCATCGGTGACATCAACAGCCGGCGCGGGCACATCCAGGCCATGGAGGACATCAGCGGCGCCAAGGTGGTGCGTGGCCTAGTGCCGCTGTCCGAGATGTTCGGCTATGTCGGCGACTTGAGGTCGAAGACCCAGGGCCGGGCGAACTACTCCATGGAGTTCGATTCCTACGCCGAGGTCCCGCGGTCGGTGGCCGAGGAGATCATCAAGAAAACTCGAGGCGAGTGAGCGCTAGACTGCTCGCTGGTCTCGGCCCGACAACCGACCAACCACACCCCACCGACGCCACGTCCTGCCCGGTCGTTTCGGCGTTCCACCTAGAGAAGAGTCCTGAGGAGGACACCAGTGGCGAAGGCAAAGTTCGAGCGGACCAAGCCGCACGTCAACATCGGCACCATCGGTCACATTGACCATGGCAAGACCACGCTGACGGCGGCGATCTCGAAGGTCCTGCACGACAAGTACCCGGACCTGAACCCCCAGTTCGCGTTCGATGACATCGACAAGGCACCCGAGGAGAAGCAGCGCGGCATCACCATCTCGATCGCGCATATCGAGTACCAGACCGAAAGTCGTCACTACGCGCACGTCGACTGCCCGGGGCACGCTGACTACGTGAAGAACATGATCACGGGTGCGGCGCAGATGGACGGTGCGATTCTCGTCGTGGCCGCCACTGACGGCCCGATGCCGCAGACCAAGGAGCATGTCCTCCTCGCCCGCCAGGTCGGTGTGCCGTACATCGTTGTCGCGCTCAACAAGGCCGACATGGTTGATGACGAGGAGATTCTCGAGCTCGTCGAGATGGAGGTGCGTGAGCTGCTCTCCATCTACGAGTTCCCCGGCGACGACCTTCCGGTCGTGAAGGTCTCGGCGCTGAAGGCACTCGAAGGCGATGCCGAGTGGGGCAAGTCGGTGCTAGAGCTCATGGAGGCTGTCGACACGTACATCCCCGAGCCCGAGCGCGAAACCGACAAGCCGTTCCTGATGCCCGTCGAGGACGTCTTCACGATCACCGGTCGTGGCACTGTCGTGACCGGCCGCATCGAGCGCGGCATCCTCAAGGTCAACGAGGAGGTCGAGATTGTCGGCATCCACACCGGCCCAGCAACCAAGACCACCGCGACCGGCATCGAGATGTTCCGCAAGCTCCTCGATGAGGGTCGCGCGGGCGAGAACGTCGGCCTGCTTCTTCGTGGCATCAAGCGCGAAGATGTCGAGCGTGGCCAGGTCGTCGTCAAGCCGGGGTCGATCACCCCGCACACCGGCTTCGACGCCAACGTGTACATCCTCTCCAAGGACGAGGGCGGTCGGCACACGCCGTTCTATGACAACTACCGCCCGCAGTTCTACTTCCGGACCACCGACGTCACAGGTGTCGTGAAGTTGCCCGAGGGCACCGAGATGGTCATGCCCGGTGACAACACCGAGATGGCCGTCGAGCTCATCCAGCCCATCGCCATGGAGGAGGGCCTGCGCTTCGCCATCCGTGAGGGCGGCCGGACCGTCGGCGCTGGCCGGGTCACCAAGATTACTCAGTGACCTGAGACTCGCTTGTCTCGACGAGAACGTCGACGGGCCCGCACCCTTCGTGGGTGCGGGCCTGTCGATGTTCCGAGGAGGCTGGGTTTCCCCTCAGTCGCGGGTGGCGAGCCACTCCTCGCGCGTGAGCTCGGCGAGGAACTCGCCTTGCTCGGCTCCCGGCAGGGGTTCGTCCCACTCACGGTGCTCGATCCCGGTGTGGCGCAACCCGAGTTTCGTGATGACCGCCCGGCTGGCGAGGTTGACCGTCATCGTCTCGGCGACAACTCGCTCGAGGCCCACGGCGCCGAAGCCGTGGTCGAGCACCGCCCGCGCACCTTCGGTGGCTAGTCCGCGGCCCCATGCCCACGGATGCAGACGCCAGCCGATCTCGGCCAGCCCAGGTCCGTGGGGAACGAGCAGCCACCAGCCGACGAACCGGTGCTCCTCGTGTCCGGCCCAGTAGCCCAGGCCCATCGCGTCGTGCGCCGGGTCGAGCCGTGCGAACGTGCGATCCCGCGCGTCGGCGGCGGTCCGCGGCCGGTCGAGGTAGCGCATCACCGCAGGGTCCGCGTCGAGCGCCTCGAGCTCGGCGAGATCGTCCCACACCAGCGGCCGCAGCGCGAGACGCGCGGTCGTGAGCACCGGACGTCCTCGCGGCGGTCGTCGAGGCGTCACGCCGCAACCGTACCGAGAACGGTGGCGGGCTCGGCGAGCAGCGGGTCACGCACTCGGCGGACCGCTGGGGACGTGCCGGATGCGGGGTCGCGCGCCGTGGTAGTCGAACGTGTGGATGAGCCGGCCGTGGCGCACCGAGCCCTCCGGGGTGCACCTCCACTCATCGGCGACGAGCTCTCGCGCCGATGCGCTCGACGTTTCAGCCGGCGAATAGCCGGACGGGACGCTGGCATCCGCGACACCGATCCCGAGGGCCCTCGTGTCGAGGTGTGCGGAGACGGGGAGCGGAAGGAATCGCTTCTCGATTTGGTTGCCTGAGGCTGGCTCTGGCACACTTGCCAGGTTGCTTGGCGAGCGTCATTGGTCTCCGGACTGGAGGCGCCCACCGCGGCGAGACTACTGAACCGCCATCGTCGGCGGGGCGGCTCGCTGGCGAAGTGCCAGGCCCCGGTTCCACCGGAACACCAGACTTGTTTCTCGACGACACGGGAGATCGTGTGTCGAGGAGATGCGGAGCGAGGGCGACACGCCCGACCTCGGGGGTCGGTGTGACAACGGGCCGGCACCGACGTAATTGACGGCGAGAGAGAGACGGAACGTCAGATGGCGGGACAGAAGATCCGCATCCGCTTGAAGTCGTACGACCACGAGGTCATCGACAGTTCGGCGCGCAAGATCGTCGACACGGTGACTCGGGCTGGTGCGACCGTGGTCGGGCCCGTGCCGCTGCCGACGGAGAAGAACGTGTTCTGCGTCATCCGGTCGCCGCACAAGTACAAAGACAGCCGTGAGCACTTCGAGATGCGCACTCACAAGCGCCTCATCGACATCATCGACCCGACGCCCAAGGCCGTCGACTCGCTGATGCGCCTCGATCTTCCGGCTGACGTCAACATCGAAATCAAGCTCTGAGGCTCGCAATGACCACAACTGCCACGAAGACCCAAAAAGGTCTGCTGGGCACCAAGCTCGGCATGACCCAGGTATGGGACGAGAACAACCGGCTGGTGCCGGTCACCGTCATCCAGGCTGGCCCGAACGTTGTCACGCAGGTGCGCGATGCCGACGCTGACGGCTATGCCGCTGTGCAACTCGGATACGGAGCGATCGACCCTCGCAAGGTCACCAAGCCTCTGGCCGGGCACTTCGACAAGGCGGGGGTCACCCCGCGCCGATTCATGATCGAGGTGCGAACGGCGGATGCCGCCGACTACACGCTTGGACAGGAGCTTGGCCCAGACACCTTTGAGGTCGGCGAGGCCGTCGATGTCACCGGCCGGACCAAGGGCAAAGGGTTCGCGGGGGTGATGAAGCGGCACGGCTTCAAGGGCGTCTCTGCATCGCATGGCGCCCACCGCAACCACCGGAAGCCCGGCTCGATTGGTGGCTGCGCCACCCCAGGTCGCGTGTTCAAAGGCATGCGGATGGCCGGTCGTATGGGTGGCGTACGTCAGACGACTCAGAACCTCACGGTCCACGCCGTCGATCTCGACAGAGGCCTCTTGCTTATTAAGGGCGCAGTTCCCGGACCACGTGGAGCGGTGGTTCTCGTCCGTACCGCCGCGAAGGGAGTCTGAGCCGGATGGCGACCCGTAGCACTCTCACTGTCGATTTTCCGTCGGAGATCTTCGACGTTCAGACCAATGTTCCATTGATCCATCAGGTGGTTGTCGCTCAGTTGGCTGCCGCCCGCCAGGGCACCCACGCGACGAAGACTCGCGGCGAGGTGCGCGGCGGTGGACGTAAGCCGTATCGCCAGAAAGGCACCGGGAGGGCACGCCAGGGTTCGACCCGGGCGCCTCAGTTCGTCGGTGGTGGGACAGTGCACGGCCCGCAGCCGCGCGACTACAGCCAGCGCACTCCGAAGAAGATGAAAGCTGCCGCGTTGCGTGGTGCGCTATCCGATCGCGCCCGTCACGAGCGAATCCACGTGGTGTCGTCCATCGCGGGCGGCGAGGTGCCTTCCACGAAGGAGGCAACTGCGCTTCTCGGTGCGCTCACTGAGCGCACGAACGTACTCGTAGTGCTCGACCGTAGTGACGTTGTGTCTTTGAAGTCGGTCCGCAACATTGAGAACGTCCACGTACTCGCGGTCGACCAACTCAACACCTACGACGTGCTGTGCGCTGACGACATTGTGTTTACCAAGGCGGCCTTCGACACTCTGATCGGAGCCGACCCGCAGGCTGTTGTTGCGGACACCGACGGCGTTGTGGAGCCGATCGAGGGCGAGTTGCCGAGTTCCGAGGAGGTGCCACGAGCCGCGGCTGAGCTTCCCGCCGGCGCGGCGGCGGCACATCGCGACGGTTCTGCGCCCGAGGGTTACACGGTCAAGGGAAATGGCGATTCCGGCCTCTATCACCTCCCCGGTGGCCGTTGGTACGAGTCCACGGTGGCTGAATTTTGGTTCGAGGACGAGTCTGCGGCCCAGGCCGCAGGCTTTATGAAGGCTGGAACCAGGAAAAAGTCGACCGACAACGCACTCGTCTCCGACGACGCAGTCGTGACTGCTGACACAGACAACCGGGAGGAGACCAAATGACCCAGGGCAAGAATCCCCGCGACATCCTGATCGCTCCGGTCGTCTCCGAGAAAAGTTACGGCCTGCTCGACGAAGGTAAGTACACATTCGTTGTGGACCCCCGGTCGAACAAGACCGAGATCAAGATCGCCGTCGAGAAGGTTTTTGGGGTCAAGGTCGACTCGGTGCACACACTTAACCGGCGTGGGAAAACCCGACGCACTCGCTTCGGCACCGGCAAGCGCAAGGACACCAAGCGCGCGATCGTCACGCTTCGCGAAGGATCGATCGACATCTTCGGCAGCGCTGGCGTCCGAGGAAGCTGAGGAACGACAACTATGGGTATTCGCAAATATAAGCCAACGACGCCGGGGCGTCGCGGGTCGAGTGTGGCCGACTTCGTCGAAGTCACCCGAACGACCCCGGAGAAGTCTCTGGTCCGTCCGCTGACAAAGAGTGGCGGCCGCAACAACAACGGCCGGATCACCACCCGCCACATAGGTGGCGGCCACAAGCGCGCGTATCGGGTCATCGACTTCCGGCGCCACGACAAAGACGGTGTGCCAGCGAAGGTCGCACACATCGAGTACGACCCCAACCGCACGGCACGTATTGCGTTGCTGCACTACGCCGACGGCGAGAAGCGGTACATCCTCGCGCCGCGAGGTCTCGAGCAAGGCATGCCGATCGAGAACGGCCCTGGTGCCGATATCAAGCCCGGCAACAGCCTTCCATTGCGCAACATCCCCACCGGCACGGTTGTTCACGCTGTTGAACTTCGGCCTGGAGGTGGCGCGAAGATCGCCCGCTCAGCAGGGGTTCGGGTCCAGCTTGTCGCCAAGGACGGGCCATACGCCCAGTTGCGGATGCCGTCCGGCGAGATTCGCAACGTCGATGCACGCTGCCGCGCCACGGTTGGCGAGGTCGGCAATGCTGAGCAATCGAACATCAACTGGGGCAAGGCTGGCCGCATGCGCTGGAAGGGCAAGCGGCCGACGGTCCGTGGCGTCGTGATGAACCCGGTCGACCATCCCCATGGTGGTGGTGAGGGACGCACGTCCGGCGGTCGACACCCGGTTTCACCATGGGGTCAGCCTGAGGGCCGCACCCGTCGTCCCGGCCGGCCGAGCGACAAGCTCATCGTCCGCCGTCGCCGCACCGGCAAGAAGCGTTGACAGGAGTAGTGGCACATGCCTCGTAGCTTGAAGAAGGGCCCGTTCATTGACGACCACCTGCAAAAGAAGGTGGACGTCCAGAACGACGCTGGTACGAAGAATGTCATCAAGACGTGGTCGCGGCGCTCGGTCGTCTCGCCCGACATGCTCGGGCACACCCTCGCTGTCCACGACGGTCGTAAGCACGTCCCGGTGTTCGTCACGGAGGCGATGGTCGGCCATAAGCTCGGCGAGTTCGCTCCGACGCGCACCTTCCGAGGCCACGTGAAGGACGACAAGAAGGGACGTCGTCGCTAATGGCCACCGAGATTTCTGCTACTGGCTCCCGCGCAGTCGCGCGGCACGTGCGAATCACCCCGATGAAGGCTCGCCGGGTAGTCGACCTCGTTCGCGGCAAGAATGCGAGGGACGCCGTGTCTGTGTTGCGGTTCGCCCCGCAGAGCGCCAGCGAACAGGTCCGCAAGGTGCTCGAGTCGGCTATTGCGAATGCGCGGGTTAAGGCGGACCAAGCCGCCGAACGGTTCGACGAGAGTGAGCTCGTGGTTTCCGAGGCATTTGTTGATGAAGGGCCGACGATGAAGCGGTTCCGTCCACGTGCGCAGGGCAGAGCTAGCCGAATCAACAAGCGCACCAGCCACATCACTGTGGTCGTCACCCCGAAGCCCAGCACGAACGGAGGTACCCGCTGATGGGCCAGAAGGTTAACCCGCACGGCTTCCGCCTGGGCATCACGACGGAGCACAAGAGCCGGTGGTTTGCCGACTCGACCAAGCACGGTCAGCGCTATCGCGACTACGTGAAGGAGGACGTCGCGATCCGGAAACTCATGTCCACTGGCATGGATCGCGCCGGAATTGCTCGGGTCGACATCGAGCGCACGCGTGATCGGGTTCGAGTTGACATCCACACGGCTCGGCCCGGTATTGTCATTGGCCGTCGTGGAGCGGAGGCCGACCGCATTCGCGGTGAGTTGGAGAAACTCACTGGTAAGCAGGTTCAGCTCAACATCCTCGAGGTCAAGAACCCCGAACAAGAGGCCCAGTTGGTCGCTCAGGGTATTGCCGAGCAGTTGTCTGCCCGGGTGTCATTCCGTCGGGCAATGCGTAAGGGGATGCAGTCCGCCACACGTGCTGGCGCCAAGGGCATCAGGGTCCAGGTTTCGGGCCGGTTGGGTGGCGCCGAGATGAGCCGCACGGAGTTTTACCGTGAAGGCCGGGTGCCACTTCACACCCTTCGTGCGAACATCGATTACGGCTTCTACGAGGCCAGGACTACTTTCGGTCGCATCGGTGTGAAGGTGTGGATCTACAAGGGCGACCTGACCGCTCGGGAGCTCGCCGCTCAACAGGCCACAGCGCCTCGCCAGGGTCGTGGCCCACGTCGTGATGGCGCTGACCGTCCTGCTCGTGCCCGGCGTACCGACGCGCCGGCTGTTGCCGAGTCCGCCGCGCCAGCGGCCACCGAGGAGGGCTGAGTCATGTTGATCCCCCGTCGAGTCAAGCATCGCAAGCAGCACCACCCCGGGCGTTCTGGCGCAGCCAAGGGCGGCACGGCCGTAGCGTTTGGTGACTACGGAATTCAAGCTCTTGAGCCCGCCTATGTGACCAACCGGCAGATCGAGTCCGCCCGTATCGCGATGACCCGTTACATCAAACGTGGCGGCAAAGTGTGGATCAACATCTATCCGGATCGCCCGCTGACCAAGAAGCCGGCCGAGACCCGCATGGGTTCCGGCAAGGGGTCGCCTGAGTGGTGGATCGCCAACGTCAAACCTGGGCGAGTGATGTTCGAGCTCTCGGGCGTCTCGGAGGAGATCGCGCGTGAGGCGCTGCGGCTCGCGATGCACAAGTTGCCGATGAAGTGCCGCTTCGTTCGGCGTGAAGGTGGTGACTTCTGATGGCTGTCGGTTCGAAGGACTTGACCTCGAAGGAGTTGCGGGGTCTCGACGACGAGCGTCTCGTCGATGAACTCCGCAAGGCGAAGGAGGAACTGTTTAACCTGCGGTTCCAGTCGGCCACCGGACAGTTGGACAACCATGGCCGGCTGCGCGCCGTGCGCAAGGACATCGCCCGCATCTACACCGAGATGCGTGAGCGCGAGCTCGGCATCGGCGTGAAAGGTGTGGCCCAGTGAGTGAGACCACGAAGGACGAGAACGTGACCGTACCGCAGGCCACGGACCGCAACGACCGTAAGACCCGCCAGGGCTACGTCGTCAGCGACAAGATGAGTAAGACGGTGGTTGTCGAGGTCGAGGACCGAGTCAAGCACGCGCTGTACGGCAAGGTCATGCGACGGACCAGCAAGGTCAAGGCACACGACGAGCAGAACGATGCCGGTGTGGGTGACCGCGTGCTCATCATGGAGACTCGCCCGCTGTCGGCCACGAAGCGCTGGCGCGTCGTGGAGATATTGGAGAAGGCCAAGTGATCGGACGAGTGTCGAGCGGGGTCAGCCTCGTTCGTCCGAGCAGCGAGTCCGTCCTGGTGACCCAGGCCCCGTGCCTCGCCGGAGAAGCAGTTGGCCTGTGCCGTTCCCTCACCGGAGGTGTGAAGTGATTCAGCAGGAGTCCCGGGTGCGCGTCGCCGACAACACCGGCGCTAAGGAAATTCTCTGCATTCGAGTGCTCGGTGGTTCCGGTCGGAGGTACGCCGGCATCGGTGACACGATCGTCGCCACGGTCAAGGACGCGATCCCAGGCGGCAACGTCAAGAAGGGCGACGTCGTCAAGGCCGTCATCGTCCGCACGACCAAGGAGCGTCGGCGTGCCGACGGGTCATACATCAAGTTTGACGAGAATGCTGCGGTCATCCTCAGGACTGACGGAGACCCACGTGGCACCCGAATCTTCGGCCCGGTCGGACGCGAACTGCGGGAGAAGCGCTTCATGAAGATCATCAGCCTCGCCCCGGAGGTGCTTTAAGTCATGCCGTCGACGAAGATCAAGAAGGGTGACACCGTGCAGGTGCTCACCGGTAAAGACAAGGGAAGCACCGGGAAGGTTATTGCGGTTGACCGCGAGCGGGGCCGTGTGACTGTCGAGG
The DNA here is from genome assembly GCA_051657745.1 of Dermatophilaceae bacterium. Taxonomy (GTDB): domain Bacteria; phylum Actinomycetota; class Actinomycetes; order Actinomycetales; family Dermatophilaceae; genus JBOFLG01. The sequence continues at coordinate 16,102 of JBOFLG010000103.1, forward strand.
GCGTGGGCCGAGTCACCCGGCACACCAAGGCTGGCCAGAGCGGGCGCGGCAGCCGCACCGGCGGATTGGTCGTTCAGGAGGCGTCGGTGCATGCCAGCAACGTCGCTGTGGTGGACCCCTCGGACAAGAAGCCGACCCGGATCAAGACTCGTGTCGAAACGGTCGAACGAGACGGTCGGGCGAAGAAGAGCCGCGTTCGAGTGGGCGTGCGCTCCGGTAAGGACCTGTGAGAGAGATGGCAGACACCGCAACCATTCCGCGCCTGAAGACGCGCTATCGGGATGAAGTCAAGGGCTTGCTCAAGGACCAGTTCGGCTACCCGAACGTCATGGAGGTTCCTGGCGTCCTCAAGGTCGTCGTCAACATGGGCGTCGGAGATGCCGCCAAGGACAGCAAACTGATCGATGGCGCGGTCCGTGACCTCACCGCGATCACCGGGCAGAAGCCGGTGGTCACCCGTGCCCGCAAGTCGATCGCCCAGTTCAAGTTGCGCGAAGGGATGCCGATTGGCACCCACGCGACGTTGCGCGGGGACCGTATGTGGGAGTTTCTGGACCGACTAGTCACCGTTGCCCTCCCGCGGATCCGTGACTTCCGTGGTCTGTCGCCACGACAGTTCGACGGCCACGGCAACTACACGTTCGGCCTCACCGAACAGTCAATGTTCCATGAGATCGACCAGGATCGTATCGACCGGGTTCGTGGCATGGACATCACGGTTGTGACGACCGCGACTAACGACGACGAGGGCCGCGCGCTGCTTAAAGCGCTCGGCTTTCCGTTCAAGGAGATCTGAGCATGGCCAAGACCGCACTCGTCAACAAGGCGAACAAGGCCCCGAAGTTCAAGGTCCGCGGGTATACGCGGTGCCAGCGCTGTGGCCGCCCACACTCGGTCTATCGCAAGTTCGGTCTTTGCCGGATCTGCCTTCGGGAGATGGCGCACCGGGGTGAACTCCCCGGGGTGACCAAATCCAGTTGGTAGTTCATGGGCAGTTCGCGCTTCTGGATTAGGGCCGCCCGGGTTCTCGCCGACTAGCTTCTCGCATCCGGTTGCATCACTTCAGACCATCACCACCCAGACGATCTACATCGCAGGTCCGTTCGGCCCCAGGCTCGGAGGAAACCGCGGTGAGGAAGGGCATGAAGCCCAATGACCATGACCGACCCGATCGCGGATATGTTGACTCGCGTCCGTAACGCCAACTCGGCGCACAAGGACTCTGTCTCCATGCCGTTCTCCAAACTCAAGAGCCATATCGCCGAGATCCTTGAGGCCGAGGGCTACATCGCCGCCTGGGCTGTTGAGGATGCCGAGGTCGGCCGGACGCTGACCATCACGCTCAAATACGGCCCAAACCGCGAGCGCTCGATCGCTGGCCTGCGTCGGGTGAGTAAGCCCGGCCTGCGGGTCTACGCCAAGTCCACCGGTTTGCCGAAGGTGCTCGGCGGCTTGGGTGTCGCGATCATCTCCACGTCATCCGGCCTGCTCACTGACCGACAGGCCGCCAACAAAGGTGTGGGTGGGGAAGTCCTCGCCTACATCTGGTGAGGGGTCTGTAGTCATGTCGCGAATTGGACGACTCCCGATCGCCGTCCCGGCAGGTGTCGACGTCATCGTCGATGGTCGTACGGTGCGAGTCAAAGGCCCCAAGGGCGAACTGAGCCATGTGGTCGCCGAGCCGATCTCGATCGATCACGCCGACGGCTCGGTCTCGGTGAGCCGGCCGGATGACGAACGCGCCTCGCGTTCGCTCCACGGCCTTACTCGCACTCTCATCAACAACATGGTTCTCGGGGTCACCGAGGGCTACACAAAGAAGCTCGAGATTCACGGCACCGGATATCGCGTGCAGGCGAAGGGGTCCAACCTCGAATTCGCCCTCGGCTACTCGCACTCCATCACCGTCGAGCCCCCTGCAGGTATCAATTTCACGGTCGAGAACCAGACCAGGTTCTCGGTACAGGGAATCGACAAGCAGCTCGTCGGCGAGGTCGCCGCGAACATTCGCAAGCTCCGCAAGCCCGACCCGTACAAAGGCAAGGGCGTCCGCTACGCGGGCGAGCAGATCCGCCGCAAGGTCGGAAAGGCTGGTAAGTGACCCATGGCACTGATCGTCAAGCGCGCGAAGGGCAAGACGGCGGCTCGAAGCCGGCGCCACGCCCGGGTCCGCAAGCAGGTCACTGGAACAGCGGTGCGCCCGCGGCTTGTGGTGTCGCGCTCGTCTCGCCACGTGTTCGTCCAGGTGGTCGATGACAGCGTCGGCCGCACCCTTGCGTCGGCCTCGACAATGGAGTCTGATGTGCGCACCCTTGACGGTGACAAGACCGTCAAGGCGAAGCGGGTCGGCGAATTGGTGGCCGCACGTGCCAGGGCGGCCGGGGTTGAAGCCGTGGTGTTCGACCGCGGCGGCAACAAATACCACGGACGAGTTGCCGCCATTGCCGACGGCGCTCGCGAAGGCGGGCTGTCGCTGTGAACCGTAGGGCCCGAGTTACCACGAGCGTTGAGATGAGGACACACTGATGCCAGGACCCCAGCGTCGAGGCACCGGGACGACCGCCGAGCGCGGCGACCGTCGTGACCGGCGTGACGACCGCCGCGGCGGTCGTGACGCCCGGGATGCCGAGAAGAGCCAGTATCTGGAGCGCGTCGTGACCATCAATCGGGTCGCGAAGGTCGTCAAGGGCGGGCGCCGGTTCAGTTTCACCGCGTTGGTCGTCGTCGGCGACGGTGATGGCACGGTGGGAGTTGGATACGGGAAGGCCAAGGAGGTGCCGTCGGCGATCGCCAAGGGTGTCGAGGAGGCGAAGAAGGCCTTCTTCCGGGTGCCTCGGATCCAGGGCACTATCCCGCACCCCGTCCAGGGTGAGGCTGCTGCTGGCGTGGTCATGCTTCGGCCGGCCAGCCCGGGTACCGGCGTCATCGCGGGTGGACCGGTACGAGCAGTGCTCGAGTGCGCCGGCGTCCACGACGTGCTGTCCAAGAGCCTCGGCTCGGACAACGCAATCAACATTGTCCGCGCGACGGTCGAGGCACTTCGAGGTCTCGAGCGTCCGGAGGCGGTGGCCGCCCGTCGGGGGCTCCCCGTCGACCAGGTTGCTCCCGCGGCAATGCTGCGGGCCCAGGCGGCTGGCCTGGCCGATAGCAAGGCTGGTGCGTGATGGCGCGGTTGAAGGTGATTCAGACCCGGTCGGAGATCGGGGGAAAGCAGAACCAGCGCGACACGTTGCGGTCGCTTGGGCTGAGACGGATCGGCGATGTCGTCGTCAAGGAGGACCGTCCCGAGATTCGCGGGATGGTCCGAACGGTGACCCACCTGGTCACTGTCGAGGAGGTTGAGTGAGTATGGCCGACACCACCAAGGCCACCAAGGCACCAAGCGAGAGCGCTGCACCCTTGAAGGTGCACCACCTCCGGCCTGCCCCGGGTGCCCGCAGCACCAAGATCCGCGTCGGTCGCGGGGAGGGCGGGAAGCGTGGCAAGACCGCCGGCCGTGGAACGAAGGGAACCAAGGCCCGGTACCAGGTTCCCGCTGGGTTCCAGGGTGGGACCACGCCTCTGCACATGCGGTTCCCGAAGTTGCGTGGTTTCACCAACCCGTTCCGCACCGAGTATCAGGTGGTCAACCTCGATAGGTTGGCCGCGCTGTACCCGGACGGTGGCGTAGTCACGGTCGGCGACCTCGTCGCCCATGGCGCAGTTCGTGACGGGCATCCCGTCAAAGTGCTCGGCACTGGCACGATCGAGGTGGCCGTGACGGTCACGGCACACGCGTTCTCGGCATCGGCCAAGGACAAGATCGAGGCGGCCGGCGGTTCGGTGACCACGGCCTGACCGCGGGCTTCTCTCAACCGGATGACGCCGTGCCTGATCCCGGCTCGCGAACCGGTGCGGTCGTCGCTATTTCCGGGCGGCGACCTGGTTCGGGTGCCGGCCTGACGGACCCGGCAGGTATCTTGTGACGGATCGCTGACGACGCGGCGCCCACATCGCTGCACCCTGGAGGACCGAAGTGCTCACCGCTTTTGGTCGTGCGTTCAAGACGCCGGACCTGCGCAAGAAGCTGCTGTTCACGCTGTTCATCGTGGTGGTCTACCGCCTCGGTGCTCAGGTGCCGACGCCCGGCGTCAGCTATCCGCTTGTCCAGCAGTGCCTCGACGGTGCTGACGACACCAACCAGTTGCTCGGCTTGGTCAACCTGTTCAGTGGCGGTGCGCTGCTCCAACTCTCGATCTTTGCGCTTGGCATCATGCCGTACATCACCGCAAGCATCATCGTGCAGTTGCTGACTGTGGTGATCCCTCGGTTCGAGACGTTGAAGAAGGAAGGCCAGGCCGGCCAGGCGAAGATGACGCAGTACACCCGCTATCTGACCATCGGTCTGGCGGTCCTGCAGAGTTCGACCCTGGTGACTTTCGCCCAGAACCCCCAGTCGCTGTTCGGTAACCCAGGATGCACGAACATCCTTATCGACGACTCGGTTGTCACCATCCTCATCATGGTGCTGACCATGACGGCTGGCACGGGCATGATCATGTGGCTGGGCGAGCTTGTCACCGACAAGGGCGTCGGCAATGGAATGTCGTTGCTCATCTTCGCGTCGATCGCCGCGACGTTCCCGTCGTCACTGTGGGCGATCCAGCAGCGTTCGGGGTGGCCGGTCTTCCTCTTGGTAATTGCGGTTGGCCTGGTGGTGATCGCCCTCGTGGTGTTCGTCGAGCAGAGCCAGCGACGAATTCCGGTGCAGTACGCGAAACGCATGGTGGGGCGACGTGTCTACGGCGGCACGTCCACCTACATCCCGCTCAAGGTGAACATGGCCGGCGTGATCCCGGTGATCTTCGCCAGTTCGCTGCTGACGCTGCCGTTGCTTGTGGCCCAGTTCAACGAGACTTCTGCTGGCGGCGGCCCGGCCTGGGTCGAGTGGATTACGGCGAACTTCCGAGGTGGCGACCGTCCCATCTACATGATCACCTATATCGCGCTGATCCTGTTCTTCACGTTCTTCTACGTCTCCATCACATTCAACCCGACCGAAGTCGCAGACAACATGAAGAAGTATGGCGGCTTCATCCCGGGGATACGGGCGGGGCGGCCGACAGCCGAGTACCTCAGTTACGTGCTGAATCGGATCACCGTCCCGGGAGCCATTTACCTCGCCTTGGTCTCCCTCATCCCGCTGATCGCGCTGGTGCTCGTCGATGCCAACCAGAACTTCCCGTTCGGAGGCACCTCCATCCTGATCGTTGTTGGGGTAGGCCTGGAGACGGTCAAGCAGATCGAAGCTCAACTGCAGCAGCGGCACTACGAAGGGTTTCTTCGGTGACCGCACTCCGCGACGCTCATCGCGTGCGTGCATCGTTCCCGGAGGTCTCGTCATGCACCTGCTGATCCTCGGCCCGCCGGGTGCTGGGAAAGGCACCCAGGCGTCCAGGATCGCGGAGCGGCTCGGCATCCCCGCGATCTCCACCGGCGACATCTTCCGCGCCAATGTGCGTGATCGCACCCCTCTCGGGCTGAAGGTCAGCGAGATCTTGGACAGCGGTGGGTATGTGAGCGATGACGTCACGAACGCGATCGTCGAGGACCGCCTGGCCAAGCCTGACTGCGGTCCCGGTTTCCTCCTCGACGGCTACCCCCGGACCCTGGCTCAGGTCGACGCGCTCGACGCGATGCTCGCCGCGCGGGACGCCGAACTGGAACATGTCCTCGAGCTCCAGGTCAACGACGACGTCGTGGTTGACCGGCTGCTCCGGCGTGCGGAGGTCGAAGGCCGCACGGACGATGGCGAGGACGTGATCCGGGAACGGATGGCGATCTATCACCGCGAGACGACGCCGCTGTCCGACACCTATCGCGAGCGTGGGCTGCTCGTCGAGATCGACGGTGTCGGCGAGGTCGGCGAGGTGACGCAACGCGTCATCCACGCCCTGGCATGAGCGGCGCTGCCTAGTGGGCTTCTTTGGCCGTGAGCGGATCCAGGGTCGCACCCGCGACCAACTGGCCATGATGCGCTCTGCCGGATTGGTGGTTGCCGCCACCCTGGACCTGGTCGAATCTGCGGTGCGGCCGGGTGTCACGACCGGCGAACTCGACGCACTCGCCGAGGCCCACATCCGGGACGCAGGCGGCATCCCCAACTTCCAGCTCGTCCCCGGTTACCGGCACACGCTGTGTGTCTCGGTGAATGAGGAGATCGTGCACGGCATCCCGGGCAGCCGGGTGCTGTGCGACGGTGATGTCGTCTCGGTGGACTGCGGTGCCGAGGTCGCGGGCTGGAATGGCGACGCCGCTCGCACGGTCGTGGTGGGGGGCCGCGCGGCGGCCCGACCAGAGGATCTCGAGTTGATCGATGACACCGAGGCCGCGCTGTGGGCAGGCATCGCGGCACTCCGGGTGGATGCGAGCCTGTACGACGTCGGCGCGGCGGTGGAGGACTCACTGGTCGCCGCCGGCCGGGCTCGTGGAGGTGCCTACGGAATCGTCGAGGACTACGTCGGCCACGGCATCGGCACCTCGATGCACATGGACCCGCAGGTGCCGAACTATCGAGTCAGCGGGCGCGGGCCGAGGGTCGTGGACGGCACCACGGTGTGTATCGAACCGATGGTCACTCTCGGCGCCCAGGACAACCGCGTGCTCGACGACAACTGGACCGTCGTCACCTGCGACGGGGCCCGCGCGGCCCACTGGGAGCATGCCGTGGCGGCGACCTCGTCGGGCCTCTGCGTGCTCACTGCGGCCGACGGAGGGGAGTCCCGGTTGCGGGGCCTCGGTGCCAGGTTCGCACCGATCGCGCCCTCCTGAGCGCCAGGCCAGGTGTGCGCGACATCTCCTGACGACGCTCGGATGCCGCACTAGGCTCGCCGCAGTCGGAGATTGCGAGGAGGGCGGATGGCGCGCAGCGCACCCGAGCGGTCGGCCGCGGGCTTTCCGGTTCCGACACACGAGGAGTGGCAGCGGCTGGCCGCCTCGGTACTGAACCGCACCCGGGTCGGCGCCGCACGCCTCGACGGCCCGACCGCAGCGGCGTCGCTGCGTTCGACGCTCGAAAGCGGCCTGCGCGTCGAGCCGCTGTACCCGCGAGATGGCCGGCGAATCGGTCTCCCCGGTGCGGCGCCGTTCACTCGTGGTCTCGGTCTGCGTAACCCGCTCTGCCCCTGGGATGTGCGTCAACGGCACGACGACCCCGATCCAGCCCGTTCTCGTGCGGCTGTGCTCGATGACCTGACGAACGGGGCTACCTCGGTGTGGGTCCATGTGGGCCCGGACGGCGTCGATGCCGCAGATCTGGCTGAGGTACTCGCTGACCTGCGTATCGAGCTCGCTCCAGTGGTGCTGTCCGCATACGTCGACCAAGCCGCCGCGGCACGGGTGCTGGTGGAGCATGTCGGCGACCAGGCGGCCGCCGGCATCCACCTCGGCGTCGATCCGCTGGGAGCCGCATTCCGGCTCGGCGGGGCCCCGAACCTCGACGCGGTCGCGGACGCCGCTGCGCTCACCGCGGGCCGGCGCCGGTATCGGGCGCTCGCGATCGACACTCGGATCCTGTACGACGCCGGCGCCACTGAGGTGGACGCGCTCGCGGTTGGCGTGGCCACCGGGGTGGCCTACCTGCGCCAGCTCGAGATCGCCGGCACCGACCCAACGGCGGCGTTCGGTCAGGTCGAGTGGCGGATCGCCGCGACCGTCGACCAGTTCCTCACCGCCGCCGCGCTCCGGGCGTTGCGGCGGGTCTGGGCCCGAGTGGGGGAGGCGTGCGGGGTGCCGGCCCCAGCGTCGGGCGCAGTGACCCATGCCGTGACCAGCCTGCGGATGACGACCCGCGAGGACCCGTTCGCCAACGTGCTTCGGGCCACTGTTGCCGCAGTGGGCGCGGTCCTCGGAGGTGCGGATGCCGTGACCGTGCTGCCCTTCGACGCCGCGCACGGGTTGCCCGAGCCGTTCTCGCGCCGACTCGCGCGCAACACCCAGATCCTGCTCGCCGACGAAGCCCACCTCGGGAGGGTGGCCGACCCCGGGGGCGGCTCGTGGTATCTCGAGTCGCTGACCGATCAGGTGGCCGGCGCAGTGTGGGGGCGGTTCCAGGAGATCGAGCGGGCCGGTGGGGTTGTGCGGGCGCTGGCCTCCGGCCTGCTGCACGAGTGGGTCGATGCCGCGACCACCGCGCGTGAGCGGGCGACGGCGACCGGGACGCGAGCGCTCGTCGGCACGTCGGTGTTTCCCGACCTGGGGTCGACCCTGCCGACGTGTCGGCAGCACGCGGAGTTGCCCACTGGTGACCGGGCGTTGGCGCCCCGCCGGGATGCCGAGCCGTTCGAGCGGCTCCGCGACCGGGCCAGGGCTGCCGCTGAGCCGCCTACGGTGGTGGTCCGGATCGCCGGTGACCCTCGGGAGGCTGGGCCGCGCCGGTCGTTTGTCGAGAACCTGCTCGCGGTGGGCGGCATCCGACCGGTCGAGCAGGGCTCGCCGGTGGCCGTGCTGGCCGCCGGCCGGTCGGGGTATGCCGCGCACGGCGCGGATGCCGTGGCGCAGCTCCGCAGCGAGGGCGCGACCTGGGTGCTGGTCGTCGGCCCTCGGTCCGAGCTCGGCGGCGCGGCTGACGCCGTTGACGCTCAGGTCTGTGCGGGCGACGACATGGTGGCCGTCCTTGGCGTCCTTCTGGACCGTCTCGGTGTGCCGGCGACCGGAGGTGCGCGATGAGTGCGATCCCTGATTTCGCGGGCCTCGATCTCGGCGACGGGCACCCGGCGGGCCACCCGTCATCCGCCGCGAGAGACTCGTGGCAGACACCTGAGGGCATCGAGGTTCGTCCGGTGTATACCGAGGACGATCTCGCCGGACTCGACACCCTCGACACCGTGCCCGGCCTGCCGCCGTACCTGCGGGGCCCGTACCCGACGATGTACACGACTCAGCCGTGGACCATCCGCCAGTACGCCGGGTTCTCCACCGCGGAGGAGAGCAACGCGTTCTACCGGCGCAACCTCGCGGCCGGGCAGAAGGGACTGTCGGTGGCCTTCGATCTGGCGACCCACCGCGGGTACGACTCGGACCATCCCCGGGTGAGCGGTGATGTCGGGATGGCTGGGGTGGCCATTGACTCCATCCTCGACATGCGCACGCTCTTCGACGGCATCCCGTTGGACCAGATGTCGGTGTCGATGACAATGAACGGCGCGGTGATCCCGGTGCTAGCGCTGTACATCGTCGCGGCCGAGGAGCAGGGCGTCGCGCCCGAGCAGCTCACCGGGACCATCCAGAACGACATCCTCAAAGAGTTCATGGTCCGCAATACGTACATCTATCCGCCCGAACCGTCGATGCGGATCGTCAGTGACATCTTCGCGTTCACGAGCCAGCGGATGCCGCGGTACAACTCCATCTCGATCAGCGGCTACCACATGCAGGAGGCCGGAGCGACCCAGGATCTCGAGCTGGCGTACACCCTCGCTGACGGTGTGGAGTATCTGCGGGCCGGCCAGGCGGTCGGGCTCGACGTCGACGACTTCGCGCCGCGGTTGTCGTTCTTCTGGGCCGTCGGTATGAACGTCGCGATGGAGATCGCCAAGCTGCGGGCGGCCCGCCTGCTCTGGGCTCGGCTGGTGCGCGAGCAGGGCGGCACGAACCCCAAGTCGCTGTCGCTGCGAGCCCACTGCCAGACGTCGGGCTGGTCGCTTACTGCCCAGGGGGCGTTCACCAACGTGGTCCGCACCTGTGTCGAGGCGTTGGCCGCCGTGCAGGGGCAGACCCAGAGTCTGCACACCAACGCCCTCGACGAGGCCATCGCGTTGCCCACCGACTTCTCCGCGCGGATCGCCCGCAACACCCAGCTTGTGCTGCAGCTCGAGTCCGGCACCACGCGGGTCATCGACCCGTGGGGCGGATCGGCCTACCTGGAGCGACTCACCCACGACCTCGCCGAGCGAGCCTCGGCGCACCTTGCCGAGGTCGAGGCTGCGGGTGGAATGGCCGCGGCGATCGAGGCCGGCATCCCGAAGTTACGCATCGAGGAGGCTGCCGCGCGCACCCAGGCCCGGATCGACTCGGGTCAGCAGCCGGTCCTCGGGGTCAACCGCTACGTGGCCGACGACGACGACGCGGTCGAGGTGCTGCGGGTCGACAATGCCGCGGTCCGTGCGCAGCAGCTGGCCAAACTGCAGCGGTTGCGCGCCGAACGCGACCAGGCGGCCTGTCGCGCAGCGCTGCTCCGGATGACGGATGCCGCCCGTGCCGGATCCGATGGCACCCTGAGGACGAACCTGGTGGCCTGCGCGGTCGACGCGGCCCGAGCCGGTGCCACGGTGGGGGAGATGTCGGGGGCGTTGGAGGAGGTCTTCGGCCGGTACGCCGCACGGATCCGTACCATCGGCGGCGTGTACGGCGCAGCGGCGGGTGAGGACGAGTCGGTGCGCGAGGCCCGGCGGGCCACCGCGGAGTTTGCTGAGGCCCAGGGCCGTCGGCCCCGCATCCTGGTCGCCAAGATGGGGCAGGACGGCCACGATCGGGGGCAGAAGGTGATCGCGACCGCGTTCGCCGACCTCGGGTTCGACGTCGACGTCGGGCCGCTGTTCCAGACCCCCGACGAGGTCGCTCGGCAGGCGGTTGAGGCCGACGTGCACGTCGTCGGTGTCAGCTCGCTCGCCGCGGGGCACCTGACCCTGGTTCCCGGGCTGCGAGTGGCACTCGACGGCCACGGCCGTTCGGACATCGTCATCGTCGTGGGGGGAGTCGTCCCGGAGCAGGACTTCGCTGCCCTGCGGGCGGCTGGAGCACACGCGATCTACCCGCCGGGCACGGTGATTAGCCGCGCCGCACTCGACCTGGTTCGCGACCTCGATGAGCGGCTCGGGTGAGTTCGACCGACGTCGCCGACCTCGTCGCCGGGGTGCGGTCCGGGTCTCGGTCGCACGTGGCCCGGGCGATCACCCTCCTGGAGTCGACCCGGGCGGACCACCGCGAGCAGGCCCGCCAACTGCTCGCTGACCTCGCCGACCAGACTGGGGCGTCGGTGCGGGTGGGGCTCTCGGGCGTGCCCGGCGCGGGGAAGTCGACATTCATCGACACGCTCGGGGTGCGCCTGGTCGAGCAGGGGCTCCGGGTCGCGGTGGTGGCCGTGGACCCGACCTCGCGGCGTACCGGCGGGTCGATTCTGGGTGACCGCACGCGGATGGCGCGACTGTCGTCATCCGAGGAGGCCTTCGTGCGGCCGAGTCCGTCGGGGCGTGAACTTGGCGGGGTGGCCCGCTCGACCCGCGAGTCGATCCTGGTGCTGGAGGCGGCCGGTTTCGACGTGGTGTTGGTCGAAACCGTGGGAGTCGGGCAGAACGAAGTGGCCGTGTCCGAGATGGTCGATACCTTCCTCCTGCTCACCCTGGCCGGTGCTGGTGACCAGCTGCAAGGGATCAAACGCGGCATCCTGGAGATGGCCGACGTGATCGCGGTGAACAAGGCCGACGGTGGCGGTCAGCGCCCGGCGCAGGTGGCGGCTCGGGACCTTGCCGGTGCGCTGCGGCTGATGACGCCGGGGCCTCAGGCGCGGCGACCACCGGTGCTGACCTGCTCGGCGCTGACCGGTGCTGGCCTCGACGAGGTCTGGGCCGCAGTGCTCGAGCATCGCGCTCACCTGACGTCGGCCGGCTCGCTCGAGGCTCGCCGGGCCCGGCAGCACCAGGACTGGATGTGGGCTCTGGTGGATGCCGCCCTGGCTGACGGCGTCCGCTCCAGCCCGTCGGTGCGGGCCGCGCAGGACGCGCTCGAAGAGTCGGTGCGGCGGGGCGAGCTCAGTGCCGTCGATGGCATGGCCCGGGTCCTGGCCCTGTACGCCTCCGACCTCACCCGCCTGACCGAGTAGGCCGGTGGCGGATGGTCACGAGGTGGGTTCGTACGGCCTGGGTCTGGTCGGCCGTGAGGAGGTGCGTGGCTATCAACTCCACCGCAACGCGGCCCGGCGCGGCGGGTGGATTTCGTGCCCACGGGCGGTGTCCCTTAGCATTCACTGTCGGTCCAGTGTGCGCTCGCACGGGTACAGACCCTGCGAGGGCAGCACCGGGCCGATTTCCATGGGCAGTTCGACGTCAGCGATGGGCTGCCCAGCAACGGATTGAGAGGGTATGGCCAAGAAGGACGGCGTCATCGAGATCGAGGGCACGATCGTCGAGGCTCTCCCGAACGCGATGTTTCGGGTCGAACTCACCAACGGTCACAAGGTGCTCGCGCATATCTCGGGCAAGATGCGCCAGCACTACATTCGGATCCTTCCTGAGGACCGGGTAGTGGTGGAGTTGAGCCCGTACGACCTGACCCGCGGCCGCATCGTCTTCCGCTACCGCTGACTCCATTGATGACCGACCCGAAGGCGACATGAAGGTCCAGCCGAGCGTCAAGAAGATTTGCGACAAGTGCAAAGTGATCCGCCGCAATGGTCGGGTCATGGTGATTTGTGAGAACCTGCGCCACAAGCAGCGCCAGGGCTGACGTACGTCAGACGCACCACCGTCCCGCATGGGACCGCACAGTCGCTGATCCGAGCAGACGCAAAACTAATGTACGCACGCAGCACCCGACCCCCGACGGGCCACCTCGAACTAGGCAGGTGGGCGCGGGACGTCACCCCCGGCACGGAGGCCAGGGACCGGACCAGGATGGGCCGGATCGGTGATGCATCAGACCTCCGCACATCACAGAAGAGGAACCGTCCACACATGGCACGTCTCATGGGCGTCGACTTGCCGCGCGACAAGCGCGCTGAGATCGCACTGACCTACATCTTTGGCGTCGGGAAGACGAGTGCGCAGCAGGCGCTCGCGGCCACCGGCGTCCACCCCAATACCCGCGTCAAAGATCTCGTCGATGACGAACTCGTCAAGTTGCGCGACTGGATCGAAGAGAACCTGCGGGTCGAGGGCGACCTCCGCCGCGAGGTCGCTTCCGACATCCGCCGCAAGGTCGAGATCGGTTCGTACGAGGGTCTTCGCCACCGCCGCGGCCTCCCCGTTCGTGGCCAGCGCACCAAGACCAATGCGCGCACCCGCAAGGGCCCGAAGCGCACCGTGGCCGGTAAGAAGAAGGCTGGCAAGTAACCCCGGTGGGCTCCGCCCCCCGGACCCCCCGAAAGGCTCGGAGCTCGCTCACTGGCGCACCTCGATGTGCCGGATGACGCACGGTCGCTTCGCACTCGTGTCATCCGGGCTCGCGCCGTACGCGGATCGCCTCCCCGGGAACAATCCGAAGACTTCGTAGGAAAGAGAACTCATGCCTCCCAAGGGCCGTCAGGCTACCGGCGCCAAGAAGGTGCGCCGCAAGGAGAAGAAGAACGTCGCCGTGGGTCAAGCCCACATCAAGAGCACGTTCAACAACACGATCATTTCGATCACCGACCCCACCGGTGCCGTGATTTCCTGGGCATCCGCTGGCCAGGTCGGCTTCAAGGGGTCGCGGAAGTCCACGCCCTACGCCGCGCAGACCGCAGCCGAGGCGGTGGCGCGCCGGGCGATGGAACACGGGATGCGCAAGGTCGACGTTTTCGTCAAGGGCCCCGGGTCTGGTCGCGAGACCGCGATCCGCTCCCTGACCGCCGCCGGGTTGGAGGTCGGCTCGATCCAGGACGTCACGCCGAGCCCGCACAACGGCGTCCGCCCGCCCAAGCGCCGCCGCGTCTGAGCGCCCGACAGACTTCGCGAAAGGTAGTAGAGCAATGGCCCGTTACACCGGACCCATCACCAAGAAGTCGCGTCGCCTCAAGACCGACCTCGTCGGTGGTGACAAGAACTTCGACCTCCGTCCCTTCCCGCCCGGCCAGCACGGCCGACGCCGAATCCAGGAGAAGGAGTACCTCACTCAGCTGCAGGAGAAGCAGAAGGCGCGCTTCACCTACGGCGTCATGGAGAAGCAGTTCCGCCGGTACTACAAGGAGGCTGCCAACCGCCCCGGCAAGACCGGCGAGAACATCCTCACCATTCTCGAGTCACGCCTCGACAACGTGGTGTATCGAGCGGGGCTGGCCCGTACTCGGCGACACTCCCGCCAACTGGTGACGCACGGCCACTTCGAGGTCAACGGGGTGCGTGTCGACGTCCCGAGTTACCGCGTGGAGCAGTACGACATCATCACCGTGCGGAAGCAGTCCGTGGAGTCGTTCCCGATTCAGCTCGCTCGAGAGACCTTCGGCGACCGACCGGTGCCGGCCTGGTTGCAGGTGGTGCCCGGTACGCTTCAGGTGCTCATCCATCAGCTCCCCACCCGTGCTCAGATTGACACCGTGCTCACCGAGCAGTTGATCGTCGAGTACTACTCCAAGAACTAGCCGCACGGGGGCGCCCACGCAGAGCGTGGGACCCGTGCCCCCGTGCCCCCCCGAAGGCCGGGAGTTCGCTGCGCTCACGCTCAGTGATTCTCCGAGGAACGCAAAGTCGCTTCACTCCTGCGTTTCTCGGGATCGCTTCGCGAGCGGAGAGGGCTTTCGGCTTCGGGGTTGGCGCCGCCGTGGACAGAGATGGTGGCGACCACCGGATGCTCGACATCCGGGATTCACGAGGCGTCATATAGCGGTCGCCCGTGGGAAGGAAGAGTCACCGTGCTGATCGCACAGCGTCCAGTCCTCTCTGAGGATGTCGTCACCGAGGCCCGGAGCCGTTTCGCCATCGAGCCGTTGGAGCCGGGCTTCGGGTACACCCTCGGCAACTCATTGCGCCGTACCCTGCTCTCGAGTATCCCGGGTGCCGCCGTCACCAGCATCCGCGTCGATGGCGTGCTCCACGAGTTCTCCACGATCCCCGGGGTCAAAGAGGACGTCACCGAGATCATCCTCAACATCAAGGGGCTGGTCGTCTCCAGCGAGAACGACGAGCCGGTGGTGATGTACCTGCGCAAGCAGGGCGCTGGCGCGGTCACTGCGGCCGACATTGCCCCACCGGCCGGGGTCGCCATCCACAACCCCGACCTGCACATCGCGACGCTCAACGACAAGGGCACCGTCGAGATGGAGCTCACCGTGGAGCGCGGTCGCGGGTATGTGTCCGCCAACCAGAACAAGTCCGGAGACCAAGAGATCGGTCGCATTCCAGTCGACTCGATTTATAGCCCGGTGCTCACCGTCACCTACAAGGTCGAGGCCACCCGTGTCGAGCAGCGCACTGACTTCGACCGCCTCGTCGTCGATGTCGAGACGAAGAGTTCGATGGCTCCGCGCGATGCGCTCGCCTCGGCCGGCAAGACCCTCGTCGAACTTTTCGGTCTAGCCCGGGAACTCAACGCCGAGGCCGAGGGTATCGACATGGGCCCATCGCCGACCGATGCCGCTCTTGCCGCCGACCTCGCGCTGCCGATCGAGGACCTCGACCTCACCGTACGGTCCTATAACTGCCTCAAGCGCGAGGGTATCCACACCGTCGGCGAACTGGTCGGTCGCAGCGAGGCCGACCTGCTCGACATCCGTAACTTCGGCGCGAAGTCGATCGACGAGGTCAAGGCGAAACTGGTCGGTATGGGCTTGGCGCTCAAGGACAGCCCGCCCGGGTTCGATCCGAGCGTGATCGCCGACCGGTACGACGACTTCACCTTCGGTGAGGGCGAAGACGACTCGGCCTTTGCCGAGGACGAGCAGCTCTGACCACCGCCTCCCGTACCTCAGCTAGGAGATCACAATGCCCACCCCCACCAAGGGCCCCCGTCTCGGAGGCGGGCCAGCTCACGAACGGCTGATCCTTGCCAATCTCGCCACGGCGCTGTTCGAACACGACTCGATCACGACCACGGAGGCAAAGGCAAAGCGGCTCCGGCCGCTCGCCGAGCGACTTGTCACTTTCGCCAAGCGTGGTGACCTGCACGCCCGTCGTCGCGTCATGACCGTGGTGCGCGACAAGGGTGTTGTCCACCGCCTGTTTGTCGAGATCGCGCCCGACATGGCCGAGCGAGCCGGCGGGTACACCCGCATCACCAAGGTCGGCCCACGCCAGGGCGACAACGCCCCGATGGCGGTCATCGAGTTGGTCCGCGAGCCGGTGGCCAAGAAGGCCACCGTGACTGAGGCGGAGTCGGCGACCAAGCGAGCCGCGAGCGACCGCAAGAAGTCCGCAGCGGCCGAGGCCGCGCTCGCGGCGGACGCGGGGCCGGCTCCCGACTCTGCCGCAGCGGCGGCCGGGAGCACTGCGAGTGCCGACGGTGGCACAGCAGTCGAGAGTGACGCGACCGCAGGGGATCTGCCCGCCGGCGCCGTGGCGCCCCTCGAAGACGGCTCCGCTCCGGAGGGCTACCCCGTCAAGGGAAACGCCGATTCCGGTAAATACCATGTGCCCGGTTCGCAGTGGTACGACCAGACCGAGGCCGAGTTCTGGTTCGCCAGCGCGGAGGCAGCAGCCGCCGCCGGCTTCGAGCCGGCCGGTGGCGCTGGGAAGCAGCAGGTCGACGACGAGGTGTGACGCTTCGCGTGCCGTGCACGACGACGGCCCCCTCCCGCTATGGGAGGGGGCCGTCGTCGTCATCCGGCCGGATGACGTGCGCCGACTACGCTGGCGCGGTGCCCGTTCGGATCCGGCTCGACCTCGCCTACGACGGCACTGGCTTCTCGGGGTGGGCGGCACAGCCAGCGCGGCGAACCGTGGAGGGCGTGGTGTCTGACGCGCTCGGCACGGTGCTGCGCTCGGATGACGTGCGCCTCACCGTGGCCGGGCGGACCGACGCGGGTGTGCACGCGCGTGGCCAGGTCACGCACACTGACGTCGCGGATGACGCGTGGGCGCGGCTTCCCGGTCGTTCCTCGCGTGACCCGGGTACCGCGCTGGTGGCTCGGTTGGGTGGGGTGCTACCGGCCGATATCGTCGTGCACCGGGCTGGGGTCGCGCCGCCCGGGTTCGATGCCCGATTCTCTGCGGTGCGCCGGCGCTACCTCTACCGGCTCTGCGACCGACCGGCCGATCTCGACCCGTTGCGCCGGCACGACACGGTGGTCGTGTCGCGGGCGCTCGACGTCGAGGCGATGGCAGCGACGTCGGCGCGGCTGCTCGGCCTGCACGACTTCGCCGCGTTCTGTCGTCGTCGGGTCGGCGCCACGACCGTGCGTACGTTGCTCGAGTACTCGTGGCGCCGTGCCACCGACGGCGTGCTTGAGGGCACGGTCGTCGCGGACGCGTTCTGCCACAGCATGGTTCGTGCGCTTGTCGGCGCGGTCGTGGCAGTGGGGGAGGGCCGGTTCGATCCCGCGCTACCGGGTGAACTTCTCGGCCTCGGAGTTCGCGACCCGCGGGTGCGGGTCATGCCGGCCCACGGACTCTCGTTGGAAGAGGTCGTCTATCCACCGGACACCGAGCTCGCCGCCCGCGCGGTGCAGGCTCGGGCGACGCGCACGCTGCCCGGGTGAGCGGTCGGCATCCGGTGCCGTTGACGAGCATGACGTCGGCTGGCGCACCTGGGTGACTCCGGTACCCGGCCCAGGCTCGGCATCCGTCGGTGGCCGGTTCTACGGTGGGCGGATGGCGCACCTGGGTGACTCCGGTACCTGGCCCAGGCTCGGCATCCGTCGGTGGCCGGTTCTACGGTGGGCGGATGGCGCACCCACTCCGGTTCCGAGACGATGACCCGCTGCTCACCCGAATGCGCGGCATCGCGCTCGCCCTGCCCGGTGCGGCCGAGAAGATCAGCCACGGGCGGCCGAACTTCTTCACGACGCGGGTCTTCGCGATCTTCGGTGGGGTGGTGAAGGGCGACCACGCCTCCGAGGCGCTCCGGCAGTCGGTGCTGTTCCTTCCCGAGCAGGCCGAGCGCCCGGCCCTGCTCGAGGACGGTCGGTTCGTCGTGCCCGCCTATGAGGGTGCCTACGGCTGGCTCGCGCTCGACCTGCGCGGCAACCCCGACTGGGCGGAGGTGGCCGAGCTCGTCGAGAGCTCGTACCGGGTGACGGCCCCGCCTCGCCTCGTGGCCGAGCTCGACGCCCGGGGGCCTGCGTAACAGGTCGCGTGTTTCACTCGGCGTCATGAGGTCCATCGGCGACTACCCGCGTCTCCGCGTCCTGTGGACCTTCGTTCGCCCGCACCGGCGCGAGTTGCCCCGACGGTCGCCCGCTGCTGCGTGAGGTGACGCCGGGTGCGCGTCATCCGTCGTTCGGTGACCTGTTCGGGCGCTGGGCTCGATATACAGCGTTTTCGCACTTACTCTTCGCGTCAAGAGATGGATGCGGGTAGCCATCCACCCCGGTCGCAAAGGAGCGCCGATGCCAGGTCGCCGTCGTCTGTTCGCACTCCTCGCCGGAACGGCTCTCGCCGCTGTACCCGGCGTGGCCGCTATCACCCCTGCCTCTGCCGCGGCCACGTCGGTCGCCCTGGTCGGCGACCTACAGTCGGAGGTGGGTTGCTCGGCGGATTGGGACCCAACCTGCGCAGCGAGCGAGCTCCGCCAGGTCGAGGGCACCGATACCTGGAAGGCCAGCTTCTCGGTAGCTGGGGGGACGTACCAGTTCAAGGTCGCCCTGAACGATGGCTGGGCCGAGAACTACGGCGCGGGCGGGGTGGCCGACGGGCCGAACATCCCGCTGGTCATCGCCGGGCCGGCCACCATCGAGTTCGCCTACGACGACCAGACCCACCAGGTGAGCTTCACGCCGGTCGTCGGCGGTGGCGCAACCAGCCAGGACCGGCGCGTCGCCGGGGACTCGCGGCGTGACTCGCTCACCCGGGAGAACTTCTACTTCGTCATGGCCGACCGGTTCGCCAACGGCTCGACCGCCAACGACCGTGGCGGCCTGACCGGCGGCCCGCTGACCACCGGGTACGACCCGACGAACAAGGCGTTCTACCACGGCGGTGACCTCAAGGGCCTCACCAGCAAGCTCGACTACCTCACGGGCCTGGGCACCACGGCGATCTGGCTGACCCCCAGCTTCACGAACAAGCCGGTTCAGGGCGCCGCGGGCGAGGAGAGCGCCGGATACCACGGCTACTGGATCACCGACTTCACCCAGATCGACCCGCACCTCGGCACGAACGCCGACATGAAGGCGCTCATCGACGCCGCGCACTCCAGGGGGATGAAGGTCTTCTTCGACATCATCACCAACCACACCGCCGACGTCATCGACTACCGCGAGGGCACCTACGGGTACCAGGCGAAGGCCTCGGCCCCGTACCGACAAGCCGACGGCACGCCGTTCGACGACCGCGACTACGTGAACGAAACGTTCCCGGAGATGTCCGCCGGGGGGTCGTTCCCGTACACCCCATTCGTCCGCGACGCCGAGAAGAACGTCAAGGTGCCGGCGTGGCTGAACGATCCGCTGATGTACCACAACCGCGGTGACTCCACGTTCGCCGGCGAGTCGTCGACCTACGGCGACTTCATCGGACTTGATGACCTGTTCACCGAGCGGCCCGAAGTCGTCGAGGGGATGGGCGACATCTACAAAACCTGGGTTGACTTCGGTATCGACGGGTTCCGCATCGACACTGTCAAACACGTGAACCTCGAGTTCTGGCAGAAGTTCATCCCGGACATCCTCGGCGAGGCGAAGCGGGTTGGGAACGACGACTTCTTCGCGTTCGGGGAGGTGTTCGACGGCAACCCCGAGTACCTGTCACAGTTCACCACCGCGGGCACACTGCAGGCGACCCTCGATTTCGGTTTCCAGCAGCAGGGCGTCGACTTCGCCAAGGGGAACTCGGCACGGGTGCTGGCCGACTTCTTTGCCAAGGACGACTGGTATACCGACGCCGACAGCAACGCGTACCAGTTGCCGACATTCCTCGGGAACCACGACATGGGCCGCGCCTCGTTCTTCCTCAAGGACTCCGCCGGGGGTGACGAGGCCGAGCACCTCGAGCGGGTGCGGCTGGCAAACTCGTTGATGTACCTCGTGCGTGGCAACCCGGTCACGTATTACGGCGACGAGCAGGGCTTCGTCGGCACCGGTGGCGACCAGTTGGCGCGGCAGGACATGTTCGCGAGCCGCACCCAGCTCTACAACGACGAGGCGGTTCTTGGCGGCGCCGACGGCGCGAGGGACCGGTACGACCCGCGGCATCCGCTGTACCGCCACCTCGCCTCGCTCGCCGCGGTGCGCACGGCCCACCCGACCCTGGCCGACGGCGCCCAGGTGCAGCGGTACGCCGCCGACGGTGCCGGGGTGTTCGCGCTCTCCCGAGTCGACCGCACCCGCCAGGTCGAGTACCTGGTGGCGGTCAACAACTCCGAGCAGCCCGCGACCGCCTCGTTCGACACCTGGACCCAGCGCGGCACCTTCGAGCCGGTCTTCGGCTCGGTGGGCGCGGTCACACCGAGCACGGGCGGCCAGGTGACCGTGACCGTGCCGCCGCTGAGCGTGGGCGTGTGGCAGGCGACGAAGCGCATCCACCGCACGGTGCCCGCGCCGACGGTCTCGGTGACCGTGCCCGAGGGCGGTGCGTCCGGCCGAGTCGAGATCGGCGCCACCGTCGACACGAAGACGTTCGCGCAGACCACGTTTCTCTCCCGGCCGCTCGGCGCGACGGAGTGGACCACGCTCGGCACCGACGACAACGCGCCGTTCCGGGTGTACCACGACGTCTCGGCGATGCCGCTCGGCACGGTGCTCGAGTACCGCGCCGTCACCAAGGACGCCCGGGGCAAGATCGGCGCGGCGAGCAACTGGGCCAGGGTCGTCGAGCCGCCGTCATCGACCGTCCCCGAGAGCGGTGACCCGCCGGCCACCCAGCCCGGCGCGGTGTCGGTGCCCGGAACGCACAACTCCGAGATGGGATGCAGCGCCGACTGGCTGCCTGACTGCGCCCAGGCCCAGCTCGCGCTCGATGCCGACGACCAGATCTGGAAGAAGACGGTCACCCTGACGCCCGGCGGCTACGGCTACAAGGCCGCGCTGAATGGCACCTGGACCGAGAACTACGGCGCGGGCGGCATCCGTGAGGGCGCCAACATCGACTACGAGACCGACGGCACGGTCACGTTCTTCTACGACCCGACGACCCACTGGATCACCGCCGACGACGACCCGGCGCCGATCGTCACGGCATCCGGGTCGTTCCAGAGCGAGCTCGGCTGCCCGGCCGACTTCACGCCGGACTGCATGCGACCGTGGTTGCAGGACAAGGACGGTGACGGCGTCTTCGCGTTCCAGAGCACTCGAATCCCGGCCGGCACCTATGAGTTCGTGATCGCCCATGACCGCACCAGCGACACCGTGTTCGGCGAGGGCGGTGCGGCCGGTGGCGCACCCATTGCGGTCACCGTGCCGGCCGACGGGGCGACCACGACGATCCGTTACGACGTTGAGACACACCAGAGTACGGTCACCTCGCAGTAGACCTCGGATGACGACCGGCTGCCGAGTCTTCGGGCGCGCAGCGGCGCGGCGCCGGGCCGGTGAGGTCAGTTCGGTGCGACGGCTGTGGCCCGCTCGGCGCGGCGGGCGGGCAGGTAGCAGAGCGTGCCGAGGATGCTGATCGCACCTGCGGTGAGCATGGCCGACTGGTTCGAGGTTCGCTCCGCGAGCAGGCCGAGCAGCGGCGCGGCGATGCTGTAGGCCGCGAACATGATCATCGAGTTGATCGACAGCACGGTCGCGCGGTTGCGTTCTGATGCCTCACGGTGCAGCAGCGCTCCGTGCATCGGCCCACCGGTGCCGTGCAGGCAGTAGGTGAGGAGATACGCCGCGACGAGGGCAATCGGCCCCGCGACCAGGCCCATGGCCACTGCGCCACAGCCGTTGAGGACCCGGGCGAGCATCGCGGTGCGGGCCACCCCGATGCGGGTCGACGCGAGGCCGGCCAGTGTTGAGCCGAGCGCGACGACTCCCCAACCGCCGGCCGCGATGACGCCCATCCAGACGCCGGCTCGGGCCTCGCTGCCGAGGAGTTCGGCGAGCCGGACCGGCTGGAATGTCTCGAAGACCACCATGGCAACGGCCCAGAATGCCTGCACCAGAACCAGTCCACGAAGCACGGCGCTCGTGCGCAGCAGCCCCAGCCCACTGCGGATGACGCGCGGTGCTTCCCGCGCTGAGTCCAGGGCCCGTCGGACCCCGGAGCCGACCGGGCGGGCGCGGTTCTCCTGCATCAGCACCGCGCCGGCGGACAGGTGAACGACGTTCACCGCGACACCCACGACGATGGGCAGCATCAGCGCCGAACTCGAGGCCACCGGGTGCCACAGCACCAGGCCGGCGCAGACCAGTGAACCGCTGGCGATGGCGACGCCGATCACGGTGCCCTCGGCGGAGAGGGCTTGGTCGACGTCGGCTCCGGGCTCGGTCTCGTGGACCGTGTCGACGAACCAGGCTTCGAGGGGCCCGGAGTCGACCGCGCGAAACAAGCCGGTGAGCGCGGAGGCGAGGGCAAAGGTCCAGAACGAGTCGGCGAGTAACAGCGCGGAGGTCGAGACGACTCCCAGGACGGCAGCGGTGAGAAACACCGGCCGGCGTCCGAACGCGTCGGCGAAACCACTGGTCGGTAGTTCGAGAAAGAACACCACCACGCCCGCGAACGACAGTGCGGTGAGCGCCTGGGCGACGCTGAGCCCGCGTTCTATGGGCCACAGGGTGAGGATGCCGATGGTCAGGCCGACCGGGAACCAGCGGGTGACGCTCAGCGCAAGGAACCGGCGACGCGCCGAGACGGGGGAGAGGGGCGCGATGGTCACGACCGGTCCTCTCGTCGGGGCGCTCGATCGAGATCGAGCGGGTAGGTCACGGTGTAGACGGCGACCCGTCGAGCCTCCGGGCTGCCCTGCCCGATGCGGCGGTACCGGCTTCGCACCGCGTCGATCTCGGCGGACATCGCGCGGAGTTGCTCAGGAGTGGCGATGACGTAGGCATCGCTCATTCCGCAGGAGTCGCGCCAGGTCACGGGCCACCGGTGCTCGGCGTCGAGCCAGCGCTCGAATTGTTCACCGAGGTGGCGCGAGTAGTCGCGGCTTAACCAGCCGAGGGCGGTCTCGGCATCGTCGTCGCCGGTGACGTCGCTGGGCCGGTGCTGGTGGTTTTCGGTGCTGGCCCGCCAGAGTCGGCACTTGCCCTGGCCTTCGCCGGTGTCGGTGACCAGCCCCACTGACTCGAGTCGACGCAGGTGGTAGCTCGTGGCGCCGGAGTTGGTGCCGAGGTCTCTGGCGAGACCGGTGGCCGTTGCCGGTCCGCTGACCCGGAGCGCGCTCACCAGGCGGCTCCGCAGCGGGTGTGCCAGGGTTCTCAGGGCGCGGGCATCGAATCTGGTGCCGGTCGGCGGGGTGTTCGAACTGGAAGTTGCGGTCGGGGGGAGGTCGGGCACCTACGCACACTACCGTTGCATGCTTAGTTTGCACAATAGCCATGCATGACCGGATGTGCCTGAGTCTGCGCAGGTCAGCGCGGATGTCGACGCTGCTTTCCGGGGATTTCGGCGAGTCTGAGCGCCCCCGTAGAATCACACCGGATCGTGCCGACCGCGCCCACCCGGGCGGTGTCCCTCGCGGAGTTCGCGGCACGCCATCATCCGATTCGTCTCGTCAGGAAGCACCCATGCGCACCTACACCCCCAAGGCGGGCGAGGTCACCCGGGCGTGGCACGTCATTGACGCCACCGACATCGTGCTCGGCCGGCTCGCAAGCCAGACCGCCGTGCTACTGCGCGGCAAGCACAAGCCGACCTTCGCCCCGCATGTCGACACTGGTGACTTCGTCATCATCGTCAACGCCGACAAAGTCGCACTCACCGGCTCCAAGGCCGACAAGAAGCGCGCCTACCGCCACTCGGGATTTCCCGGCGGCCTGAAGTCCGTTTCCTACACCGAGTTGCTCGCCAAGAGCCCCGAGAAGGCTGTCGAGAAGGCGGTGCGCGGGATGCTCCCGAAGAACACCCTCGGACGCCAGCAGCTGACCAAACTCAAGGTGTACCGGGGAGCAGAGCACCCGCACGCGGCCCAGCAGCCGACGCCCTACCAGATCACCCAGGTGGCCCAGTGATGAGCGAGAACGCCAGCATCGACGAGACCGTGGGCACCAATGCCGACGACGCCCCGGTCAGTGAGTACCGCACCGAGTCTTCTGCCCCGGTCTCCGAGGAGCCGGTACGCCGTCCGTCGGCGTCGGCTCCCGGCGCCGCGACCGGCCGCCGCAAGCAGGCCGTGGCCCGTGTGCGGATCGTCCCGGGCTCGGGTGAGTGGACCATCAACGGCCGCACTCTCGAGACGTACTTCCCCAACAAGGTGCACCAGCAGATCGTCAGCGAACCGCTCAAGATCCTCGAGCTCGACGGTTCCTACGATGTGCTCGTGCGGGTCCATGGGGGTGGCCCCTCGGGCCAGGCCGGCGCGGTGCGCCTCGGCGTCGCCCGGTCGCTCAATGGGGTCGACCCTGAGCTCAACCGCCCGGCACTGAAGAAGGCCGGTTTCCTCACCCGCGACGCCCGCGTTCCCGAGCGCAAGAAGGCCGGGTTGAAGAAAGCTCGCAAGGCGCCGCAGTACAGCAAGCGCTGACCCACCCCCGGCTGCGCCAGGCGCGCCGGTCACCGACAGGCGGCACCGAGCGGTGCCGCCTGTCGGTGCGTTTGAGGGTAGGTTTCGGTTCGATCACGGCTGGAAGGTTGCTTTGCACATGTCCCGACTCTTCGGCACCGACGGCGTTCGTGGCCTCGCCAACGGCCCCGTTGTTACGGCCGAGTTGGCGCTATCGCTCAGCGTGGCTGCGGCTCGGGTGCTCGGCGCGGCCGGGCCTGACACCACTCGGCGGCCCACCGCGGTCGTCGGTCGCGACCCACGCGCCTCGGGTGAATTTCTCAGTGCCGCCGTCATTGCCGGGCTCGCGTCGGCCGGGGTCGACGTCAGCGATGTGGGGGTGTTGCCCACCCCCGCGGTCGCCTACCTGACCGCCGCCACCGACGCAGACTTCGGGGTGATGCTCTCGGCGTCGCACAACCCGATGCCCGATAACGGCATCAAGTTCTTCGCCCGCGGTGGACACAAACTTCCTGACGACGTCGAAGATCGCATCGACGCCGCCACCGGTGACCCGTGGGGCCCGTGGGTACGGCCCACCGGCGCCGACGTCGGGCGAGTAGTGACGATGGCTGACGGTCACACCCGATACGTGGCCCACCTGCTCCAGGCGCTGCCGAACCGCCTCGACGGCCTCACCGTGGTCATCGACGCCGCCCACGGCGCTGCAAGTCTGGTCTCGCCCGAGGTCTTCCGGCTCGCCGGCGCCGAGGTGATCGAGATCGGGACGGCGCCGGATGGGCTCAACATCAACGACGGACACGGGTCCACCGCTCTCGGACCGCTCCGACAAGCCGTCGTCGCCCATGGCGCCCAGCTCGGCATCGCGCACGACGGCGACGCCGACCGGTGCCTAGCCGTCGATGCCACCGGCGCCGATGTCGACGGAGACCAGTTGATGGGCATTCTGGCAGTCGCGCTCAAGGAGCGGGGCGGGCTGACTGGCGACACCCTGGTCGCCACGGTGATGAGCAACCTCGGGCTGATCCAGGCGATGGAACGGCACGGCATCCGGGTGCTCCAGACCGGTGTCGGAGACCGGTACGTGCTCGAACAGATGCGCGCCGGTGGGTATGCGCTCGGCGGCGAGCAGTCCGGGCACGTCATCCTGCTCGACCACGTCACGACCGGGGACGGTGTGCTCACCGGGTTGATGCTCGCGGCCCGGGTGGCGCAGACCGGCCGCCCACTGCACGACCTGGCCGCGGTGATGACCCGCCTGCCCCAGGTTCTGATCAACGTGCGGGGGGTCGACACGGCGCGGGTGGACGCCGACAGCGGGGTGCTGGACGCCGTGCGGGTTGCCGAGGCCGCGCTCGACGGACACGGCCGGGTGCTGTTGCGCAAGTCGGGCACCGAGCCGGTCGTGCGCGTGATGGTCGAGGCGAGCACCGAGGAGTTCGCCACGGCGACGGCCGACCGTCTCGCCGAGGTGGTCAGGCACCGCCTCGCCCTCACCTGACGGAGTATCGGAGCTCCGTCGTAGGTTGTATCGCGCGCCGGGCAGGTTCCGCTCGGCTCCGACACTGTCGACCACGAGGAGAAACACTGTGCCGCACGAGTCCCTGACCAAGGTCCTTTACACCATCGGCGCCACCGCCACCGGTGGGCGCGATGGCCGAACGGCGAGCGAGGACGGCACGGTCGACGTCGAACTCGGGCGTCCGGGTGGGAGCGCGGAACCGACCGCCAACCCCGAAACGCTCTTCGCGGCGGGCTATGCCGCGTGCTACAACGGCGCGCTCGCCCACGTCGCGAAGGCCCAGGGCATCGACACCTCGGCCGCGTCGACCACCGTGGTGGTCTCGCTTGGGTCCACCGACACCGGTTTTGGCCTGGCGGCCGAGATCAGCACCGTCATCCCTGGGGTCGACGCCGACACCGCCCAGGCGCTGGCCGACAAGGCGCACGAGTTCTGCCCGTACAGCAAGGCCACCCGCGGCAACATCGACGTCACCGTGGTTGGCCGCCCGGCCTGACACCCGGTCTGGATGACGGGTCGGCTGCCTGCGGGTGCCGGCCCGTCATCCGGCTCATCGGTCAGGCGCGGTGACGAGGGCGACTCGGTCGTGGTCGGCCAGCCGACCGTTGCGGGCGAATGCCACCCATCCGCCGCGGTCGATGACTGTCTCGACCAGGTCATCGACAAGGTCCGAACGACGTGACCCAGTGCCGGGCTCGCTGTCGGCCGGGAGCCGCCGGATGCCGTCGTCATCGACGAGGGCCGGCCAGGTGTGCCCCTCCTCGACGAGAAGCATGACCGGTTGGGCCGCGTGAGCGGCATCCCAGCAGTCGCGGATGCCGGCGTACACGTGCGCCGGGTCGGCTGCGGTCGCGATGTCGAGCGCGTCGATGGCCTCTTCCTCGCGGGAGCGGAGATACTCGGCCAGCGACAGCCGGGCTGCGGTGTAGAGCGCCGGCATGGACTCGGCGTCGGCTCCCATCACCACCCCAGCGAGCCGGTCGAGGTGGGTACTGGTGCGCAGTAGCCGCCGTACCGGTTCGATGTCGCCCGCGACGATCAGCGGTGCCAGCCGCCGGGAACGGGCCGTGGCGAGCGCGGCGTCGACGCGGCGGACGAACTCGTGCTGCCGGTCGTCCCCGGCCTCGAGCGCGCCCAACACTGGCATCGAGTGCTCCACCGGAAACGCGGGGTCGCCGACCGGGACGAGGGTGTCGGCGTGGCCGCGGTAGAGCTGAGCGGACGTGGCCCGAAGCACGAGCAGCAGGTGCGGGGGCGTGCGGTGCAGACTCTGCAGCACCTCCCGGGTCCGGAAGGTGCCTTCGATGACGACATCGGGCTCGACGGTTACCGGCAGCCGCAGTGACCGGGCCACTTCGGTGCTGGCGAACAGTGCCAGGCCCCGCCCGGTCGGCCCCGAGCGGGCCTGCTCGGCCAGTGTGGTCAACCGGCGCCGCACCTCGGGCGCGTCAACCCCACGGGCCTCGAGTTCCTGGTGGGCGACCCGGACCAGGCCCGCTAGCCGTTCACCGTCGGCGGGCAGCATGCGGGACGCGGGCACCGTATCGAGCAGCACGGTGACCGACGGCCAGCCCTTGGCCTGGACCAGTTGACTGACCTCGACCGCCTGGAGGGCGTCGATCTGGGCTGGCCCGGCTCGTGCACTGTCGCGGTGCTGGGGCCGCACCGGGACGCCGAGCACGGCGCCGGTGGGGATGGCTTTCCTGGCCATGGAGGCTCCGGTCGTCGGGCCCACTGCCGTGGGCGTCG
The DNA here is from genome assembly GCA_051657745.1 of Dermatophilaceae bacterium. Lineage (GTDB taxonomy): Bacteria > Actinomycetota > Actinomycetes > Actinomycetales > Dermatophilaceae > JBOFLG01. Next base: position 43,781 of record JBOFLG010000103.1, read on the forward strand.
GCCGGAGGTCTCACCCGGCCGCGGAATGACGCGACCCCACACCGCCGGGCCTCGGTGGCGAGGCCGTCTTGACGACGGTTGGTCGAGGATTACTCCCCTCCTGCCGCCAATGATTCAGGAACTGGACTTCCGGCGTCAAGTACGTCGCCGATATGGTCGTCTGCGTGTCGCGATCTCCGGAGTGGACATTCCTGTCCAACCACGGTCATGTGCTGGTCGCGCTCGCCCGGGACCAGGACGCCCGAATCCGCGACATTGCCGACGCTGTGGGCATCACCGACCGAGCTGTCCAGGACATCCTCGGCGACCTCGTCGATGGCGGCTACGTGGTGCGGTCCCGAGAGGGCCGCCGCAACCACTACCGGGTGGTGCGCCGCACTCGGCTGCGTCATCCGCTTGAGGAACGGACATCGGTCGGTGCGTTCCTCGACGCCGTGGTGTCACCGCTGTGAGCCCGGCCGCCGGGTCGGCTGCGACCGCTGCGCTCAGCGGTGGTGGTGGGCGGCGATGATCCGCGCGTACTCGCGGCCGGAGTCCTTGACCGTGCGGAGTTGGGTCTCGTAGTCCACGCGCACGATGCCGAACCGGATGTCGTAGCCGTACGCCCATTCGAAGTTGTCGAGCAGCGACCAGGCGAAGTAGCCGCGCACGTCGGTCCCGCTCTCTATCGCATCGGCGAGCGCGTCGAGGTGGGCGTGCAGGTAGGCGACCCGGTCGGGGTCGTGCACGGTGCCGTCATCCGACACCACGTCGGGCCATGCCGACCCATTCTCGGTGATGTAGATCGGCAGCCCTGAGTCCTGTGCGCACCGTTGCACTGTCATCCGGAACCCGGTCGGATCCTGTTCCCACCCGATATCGGTGAGCGGCGGACGCGGGTCCACCGTGACCACGCCGTCGCAGCCCGGGAGCGCGTTGTCGCGAGATTCACCGTCGCGGGCCGCGCGGACCCGGGCGGGGAAGTAGTTGTTCACGCCGAGGTTGTCCAGCGGGGCCGCGATGGTGGCGAGGTCGCCGTCGCGCACGAAGGCGTGGTCGGTGAGATGCGCGGTGTCCTCGACCCAGCCCCCAGGGAGCGAGGCGCGGAACAGCGGGTCGAGGAACACGCCGTTGAGCACGTTGTCGGTGCGCCGCACGGCGTCGGCGTCGAGTTCGTCGCCGTCGTCGGGGCCGTACACGTGCGACGGGTTGAGCGTGATCGACACCTCGGCGCCGGCGCAGTGCTCGCGGATGACGGGGACCGCGCGGCCGTGCGCCAGCAGCAGGTGGTGCGCGGCCGTCATCCCCTCCACCGGGTCGTGGTGACCGGGCGCATGGTGACCCAGGGAGTACGACAGCAGCGAGGAACACCAGGGCTCGTTGAGGGTGGTCCAGTTGCGTACCCGGTCGCCGAGCGCGCCGACGGTGGCGGCGGTGTACTCGGCGAACCACTCGGCGACGTCCCGGTTCAGCCAGCCGCCACGCTCGCCCAGCGCCTGCGGCAGGTCCCAGTGGTACAGCGTGACGAACGGCCGGATGCCGTGCTCGAGCAGCGTGTCGACCAGCCGGTCGTAGAACGCCAACCCCGCCGGGTTGACCGCGCCAGTGCCGGTCGGGATCACCCGTGGCCAGGCCACCGAGAAGCGGTAGGCGTCCAGACCGAGGTCGGCCATCAGGGCAACGTCGGCCGGCATCCGGTGGTAGTGGTCGCAGGCGACGTCGCCGGTGTCGCCGTGCGCGACCTTGCCCGGGGTGCGCGCGAAGGTGTCCCAGATGGAGGGGCCGCGGCCGTCCTCGTCGTAGGCGCCCTCGATCTGGTAGCTCGCCGTGGCGGCGCCCCAGATGAACCCGGGCGGGAAGGTGCGCGCGAAGGTCTCCATCGGCGGCACGCTACCGGCTGACCACGACCGTGTCGCCGCGGCGCACCACGCCGGTGCGACGGGGGCCGGGCGCACGTGGGTGGTGAACTGAGTGAGGTCAGCGCAGGCGTGCGGCGAGTTCCTTCTCAAGCGCCTGAACGATCTCTGCTTGGACCTTCGCAATGTCGGTGCGGGTCAGAGGCAGGGCCTGGAATCGGTTGTCCCGTGACGCCGTCGCGGTCACGGCGTTGACGTCCAGCTCGGCGACAGCGACGGTATCCCTGGCGATCCGGGGCCCCGCGTCCCAGGGGTGGGTAGGTTGACCTGTTCCTGGGCCTGCACGTGGTCTCCAATACCCACTACGCTGTGGTGCACATTTGGCCTTGGGAGGATCACACATGGCGAATCGGGGCAGTGCGCGCACCGAATATGAGCGCGAGATCCGCGCGATGCAGCGCGAGGCGGACCAGCAACGTAAGGCTGAGGAACGTCGCCTCAAGGAGGCGGAGAAAGAAGCCAGGAGGCTGTACGTCGAGCGACGCTCCGCAGAGATCGACGGAAAGAATAGTGCTCTTGCTCAGCGAGTCTCGGACCTGGAAACTGTGCTTCGGTCCGGGCTTCGCCGAAGCGCGACGATCGACCCACCCGCAACTCACGTCAAGCCCGCTGTGCCGCCTCTCGACCTCGGCCCCCTAGGCTCGCCGGTGGCAGAGCCGCAGTGGGAAGAATGCGCTCCGCGGAAGCCCGGTGCGATCTCGAAGATTTTCGGTGGAGAATCGAAGTACGAACGTAAGTTGGCCGCGGCGCGGGCCCACCACGCAGCCGCTGTCGACGAGGCAAGTCGGCGTGAGAGTAGCAGGCAGCAGCAGGTCGGAGCGATGCGTCGTGCGCATGCAGAGAGAGTCGCGGCTGCGGAAGAGAAGGCTCGCGAACACAACGCGAATGTCGACAACTACGTTCGAGAGTTGGCGTCCGGGCAGCGAGCAGCCGTGGAGCGCTACCTCGCCGACGTGCTGGCTAGAGTGCCGCTTCCTGACGGCTTCCCGCAGGTAGCCAAGATCACCTTCAATGCAAAGTCAGGCCAAGTGATCGCCCAGATTGAGCTTCCAAGTCGGGACGTCGTGCCCACCGTCGGTGTTTATCGCTACTTGACAACTAAGGACGAAGAGCGGGAGACAGCGCGCCCGAAGGTAGAGATCGCCGCGCTTTATCGAAGCGTGATTAGCCAGCTCGCTCTTCTCTGCATTCGCGACCTGCTCAACTCCTCCGCCGCAGTGAAAAGCGTGGCGCTCAACGGGCATGTCGACGCCCTCGATCCTGCCACTGGCGAGCACGAGTACCCGTGCATCATCAGCGTCAACGTCGACCGCGAGAGTTTTCCGACGGACGACAAGTTGACCAAGGTCCAGCCGGAGGCATGCGTGCAGCGACATCTGAAGGCGATTGTGTCCAACCATCCGTATGAGTTGGAGCCGATCGAGCCAATTCTTGACTTCGACCTGAGTCGGTTCGCTTTCGTCGACGGCCTCGACGCCGTTTCCATGCTCGACTCACGCCCGGATCTGATGGACATGTCGGCGACGAATTTCGAGCATCTGGTCCGCCAACTTTTCGAGGCGCAAGGCGCAGAAGGGTGGACTACGCAGCCGAGCAAGGACGACGGCGTCGACGCAGTGATCGTGCAACGAAGCTCACTCATGGGCGGACTGAGCATCGTCCAGGCCAAGCGCTACAGTCGCGTGGTCGGAGTAGCACACCTGCGCGAACTCGCTGGCGCAATGGAGGAGAAGAAGGCTGGCTGGGGCATTCTAATTACCACCTCCTGGTTCGCCTCCGGCTGCGAAGAGAAGCGCAGGCAGCACGGCCGCATGGAGTTGATCAACGGGGACCAGCTCGTGTACCTGATTAAGCAGCACCTCAAGAAGGACGTTCTCATTGGCATTCCCGACCGACCGCGACGGTCGACCGCGTAGATGAGATATGCGGGGATCGCCCACGGCACCCGCGCCGTGGGTGTGATATCTCCCACGAACCCTCGAACGACGCTGAACGGGAACCCCGCGTCCACTTCTCGCCACGTCCGTCGTGCGGCCATGTGCACTGCGGTGACGTCGTAGCGCCCGAGCGCCGGGCGCAGCCACCCCGAGGCCCCCGGTGAGGCGTCGAGGGCGGGCAGCGACGGGCCGAACGCCGTGATCGGCCGCGTTGAGCCGTCCGGCCGGACGACGTCGACCTCGCCGCGGCCGGGTGCGGCCAGCCCCCACGGCTCCACGCCGACGGACTCCACGATGCGCACGGCGGTGCTCTTCAGCGGGTGCACCGCGACCTGCGTGAGCCGGATGCCGCCGCTCACCGGGTCAGCCCCGCCGCGACACTCACGTGGTCGGTTCCGGCTCGACGCCAGCAGGGCCGAGCACCGCGACGACCCGCACCTCGCCCACAACGAGGTCGTAGTGCCCGCCCACGATCGCCAGCCGTCCGGCCTCGATGCGCTCGCGGATCACCGCCGAACGCTCGGCGACCAGCGCGCAGGTACGGGCGACGTGGGCGCGCTCGACCTCCTCGGTGCTGGCCAGTCCGGAGTCCGATGCCGCCGGCACACTCGGGGTGACCTGCTCGATGATCTCGCCGAGGTAGCCGCCCGGCGCCTGGCCGGTGCGCACCGCCTCCTGGGCCGCCGCCACCGCTCCGCAGGAATGATGCCCAACGACGACGATGAGCGGGCAGCCGAGTACGCCGACGCCGTACTCCAGCGAGCCCAGCACGCTGGAGTCGAGCACGTGCCCGGCCGTGCGGACGACGAACAGCGTGCCGAGACCCTGGTCGAAGATGACGACGGAGGCGACCCGGGAGTCGGCGCACCCGAAGAAGACGGCGAGCGGGTGCTGGCCCCGGGCCAGGTGGCGTCGGGCGTCGCTGTCGGCGCGGAGGGCACGGCCGTCGTCGGTGCGGAAGCGGGCGTTGCCGGCGGCGAGCAGCGCCCACGCCTCGGCGGGGCTGGGGTTGGCGGGGCTCGGCCGCGAGACGTGCTCCACGTCATCCCTCGGGCTGGTCGCGGCGAGACTCGGTGGTGAGCACGGCGAGCACCTCACCCACCCGGTGCGGCTGCTCGACGGGGTGACGCAGCGGGCGGTCCAGCAGCACGCGGTAGCGGTTGCGGCGGCCGTCGCGCTCGCGGTCGAGGTAGCCACCCTCCACGAGGTCGGCGACGATGCGCTGGGCCGCGCGTTCGGTGATGCCCACGGTGGCGGCCAGGTCACGGATCCGCGCGTCCGGTTCGCGGACCAGGCAGACCAGGACGTGCCCGTGGTTGGTAAAGAACGTCCAGTCGCCCACGCGGAGCAGTCTAGGAGCGATCCGGGTACGAGCCGGGATGAACACCCGGCGGCGGAGTCGCTGCGGTCGGGCCGCTCGTCGATCATGACCACCATCTGACCTGACGGCAGACAAAATTGACACGAATTAGAGTTCGTGTGTTTACTGGCGGTCGTGCCCACGATCCTCGCCTCGGTACTCGTGCCCCTCGTGCTCCTCGTCGCCGCGCTCGTCGTACCCCTGCTCCGCCCCGGCGCGGCGCTGACCGTCGGCGCACCCGTTGCCGCGCTGTCGGCGGTCGTCGTGGTCGCGAGCGGAGTGCTGGATACCCGCTCGGCTGTGCTGCTGCTGTTCACCACCGCGCTCACCGTGGTCGTGGCCGCGTTCTCCCGGCGGCACCTCGACGGCGACGTCGACCGGCCCCGCTACGACCGGATGCTGCTGCTCACCACCGCCGCCGCAGTGCTCGTAGTCACCACCAGTGACCTGCTTCTGCTGCTGGCCGGATGGCTGGTCACCGGCTGGGGTCTCACCGGCCTCGTCGGCCACCACCAGCGTCTGGCCACCACCCGCAGCGCGGTCGACTCGCTGCGCCGGGCCCGCCTCGTTGGCGACATCGCCCTGACCGTCGCGGTCGGCATCCTCGTCATCGGTGCGCGAAGTACCTCGATCGCCGACGTCACCGCCTGGGCCGCCGCCGGGCCCCTCGCCCCGCTGGCCGTTGCGGCGCTCGCCCTGGCCGTTGCCGCGGGGGCGCGCAGCGGGTTGCTGCCCTTCATCCGCTGGCTGCCGCTGAGCGTCGTCGCACCGGCACCGGTGTCGGCCCTGCTGCATGCCGGCATCGCCAACGCACCAGTGGTGCTGCTGATCGCCCTCGAGCCGGTGTGGAACGCCTCGCCGGTGATCGCCTGGGGCCTGCTCGGCTACGCCCTGACCAGCGCCGTGCTGACCTTCCCCCGGCTACTCGTGCGAGCCGACGCCAAGACCCGGCTGGCCTGGTCCACGACCGGGCAGCTCGCGTTCATGCTGGCGCTGGTAGCCGCCGGGGCCTACGTCGCGGCCCTGGCGCACATGATGTTGCACGGCGTGTACAAGGCGCTTGCCTTCCTCTGGGCCGGCGCCGAGGTGTCGCGCGGCCGGGCCGACCGCCTGCCCGGCACCAGCCGCCGCACCCGGGTCGTCGGAGCGGTGCTCGGGCTGCTGCTCGTCGGCGCTGCCGTCGCGGCCGACGCCGGGTGGCAGCACCCGGTCAGCGGCGCCGCGCTGCTCGCCGCCGGGGCCGCCGGCGGCTACGGGCTCTTCTCGTTGCGGTCCACGGTGCGCGTGAGGGTGCTTGCTGCGGCGGTCGCGCTCGGGTCGGTCGGGGTGGTGCTAGTTGCTGTGCGGGGGCTGGCCGAGTTGCTCGACCTCCCGGTGGATGCCGACGGCCCGCGCGCCTGGACTGCGGCGGCCGTCATCGCCGCCTACGCCGCGGCCGGAGTGTGGCTGCGCACCCGACGGTCCGCACGGGTGTGGGCCAGGCTGCATCGCGCCGCCGACCCGGCCCGCGCGCCACGCCGTCGGATGCCGGTGCCGGCCAGCCTGGGTCAGGGCTCAACTGGCCGGGCACCCGAGCTGCGCGCAGCCGTCATCCGAGCGGCCACGGCGGTGCCGCCGACCTGGAACTGGTCAACCTTCATCGCGACCAACCCCCTTCTCGGAGAGGAGCATCGTCCATTCGCCGACGCCGTACGAACCGCAGCGCAGCGAGGCTGGAGTGCCGTCGACGGGGTGCCGGCGTCCGGCGGCGGCCGGGGAGCGTCGCCCACCGATGGTGCCATCGATGATGTGCTGGCCGGGTGGCTCGCGGCCTGGACCGACGCCTCGGCCAGCACGCTGCCAGCGCCCGGCCGCGACCTGCCGTTCTGGCAGTGGGTGCGCGAGGTGGCCGTCCACGACCCGGTGCTCGGCTCCGCGTGGCGGGCGGCTCTGCGCGGGCTGCCGACGGATGCCGCGGAGGCGCTCGCGCTCCTCGCACCCGATCTCGCGGTGGCCGACGCCGAGCGGTGGGCCACCGACGAGTTGCTTCGTCTTCCCGGGTGGGCCGGTTACCTGAGCCGGCGGGGGACGACGGCCGCGGCCCTCGACGCCGCTCCGCTCGGTGACCTGCTGGCGGCGCGGGCGGTGCTGCGGCTCGCTCTGGGCTCGCCGATCGCCGCGCCCGATCCCAGGGTCGCGCCCGAGGCCGCAGCGGATGACGTGGTGCCGGAGGCGGTGCGCGCCCTCGCCGCTCGCGAGCGTGAGGTTGCCCGGCCCGTGCTTACTGCTCTCGACGGCCAGACCGCGCCGAACCGCGCCGACGCCGACCCTGGTGCCCCGGCGCGACGGGCCGCCGACCTGGTGTTCTGTATCGACGTCCGCAGCGAGGTGCTGCGCCGGCACCTCGAGCCTCGCGGTCGGTACCGCACCGTCGGCTTCGCCGGGTTCTTCGGGATGCCGCTCCGGCGCGAATGTGCCGGGACGTCACCCACCGACCGGCTGCCGATCCTCCTGGCACCCGGTGCGACCGTGCGCGAGGACCCGCCGCGGATGGCCGGTGTGCGCTCGCTGCTCTACTCCGCGCTGCGCCAGGCGCTGGACACGCCGGGCAGCGGTTTCGGTGCCGTTGACATCGCTGCCCTCCGCGGGATGGCGCTTGCCGGGCGGGTGCTCGCACCCTCGTTCGCCCGATCAGCCCCGGTGCCGACCCGTCCGCTGCATCTCGATCTCGAGCACCAACCCCAGCTCCTCGACGCCGCGGTGGGCCTGGTGCGATCCGCCGGGCTGCACGGGCCGGCCACCGGGCGCCTGGTGGTGCTCGTCGGCCATGGCAGCACGTCCACGAACAACCCGGCCGAGGCCGCGTTCGACTGCGGGGCCTGCGGCGGGAGCCGGGGCGGGTTCAATGCCCGAGTAGCCGCGGCCGTGCTCGGCACCGAGGCCGGCCGGGCTGCAGTCGCCGACGCGGGCCTGCGGCTGCCCATCGACGCGGTGCTGGTGGCTGCGGAGCACGACACCGCCACCGACCGGGTGCGAATTCTGGACCGCGAGGCCGTTCCCGCCACCCATGCCGCCGACCTCGCCGACCTGGAGGCCCATCTCGCCGCGGCCGGCGCCGCCACTGCAGCCGAGCGGGCCCGCCTGCTTCCGGGTGCTCGGTCCGGCCCGGCGGCTGCGTCCGCCCTCCGGCGGCGTGCCCTCGACCCCGGCGAGGTCCGGCACGAGTGGGGGCTGGCCGGCAACGCGTTCTTCGTTGCTGCGCCGCGCTCGCTCACCGCCGGTCTCGACCTGCAGGGCCGAGCCTTCCTGCACGACTACGAGCCCGCCACCGACCCCACCGGCGCGCTCCTCGAGCTGATCATGACGGCGCCGGTCGTCGTCGCGCACTGGATCAACATGCAGTACGTCCTCAGCACCGCTGACCCCGAGGGTGCGGGGTCGGGCAGCAAGACCGCGCACAACCCGGTCGGCGGCATCGGCGTGCTCTCCGGCGCCACCGGTGACCTCCGCACCGGCCTCGCCGAACAGTCGGTCCGACACCTCGGGCAGCCGGTGCACGACCCCACCCGGCTATGCGTCATCCTGCATGCCGCGCCCGGCGACGTCGATGCGGTGCTCGAGCGGCACCCCGAGGTCGCCGCCCTGGTCACCGGGGAGTGGCTCTCGGTGCACGTTCACGAGCCGGCGACCGGGTTAGTGCTGCGCCGTACCCCCAGCGGCTGGCGACGCTCGGTCGATGGCTCGGGCCCCGGCGATCACGTACTGGATCGCCCGGACTCTGGCGGCGGAGTAGTGAATAGCGGCGACCGGGCCGTTGTGGTGCTGCCAGCCTGAGCCGGCGCCGCAGCCTGTTCAGACCAGACCGGTGCGCCGTCCGATGGTGCGGGCGACCGGCCTGGTCACCTCGCCGAAGAAGTCGTTGCCCTTGTCGTCGACCACGACGAACGCGGGAAAGTCCTCGACCTCGATGCGCCAGATGGCCTCCATGCCGAGTTCGGGGTACTCGATGACCTCGACGCGGCGGATGCAGTCCTGGGCGAGCCGGGCGGCCGGGCCGCCGATCGAGCCGAGGTAGAAGCCGCCGTGCGTCCGGCAGGCCTCGGTGACAAGCGCACTGCGGTTGCCCTTGGCCAGCATCACCATCGACCCGCCGGCCGCCTGGAATTGGTCGACATAGGAGTCCATCCGCCCGGCGGTGGTGGGCCCGAAGGAGCCTGACGGCATCCCCGCGGGGGTCTTTGCCGGGCCGGCGTAGTACACCGGGTGCTCACGGAGGTACGCCGGCATCGACTCGCCCGCGTCGAGGCGTTCTTTGATCTTCGCGTGCGCGATATCGCGCGCCACTACCAGGGGCCCGGTGAGTGAGAGCCGGGTCTTCACCGGATGACGTGACAGCTCTGCGAGGATCTCGGGCATCGGCCGGTTCAGGTCGATTTCGACCACCGTGCCCGCTCCGGTGCCGGCCGCCCCGACCGCGTCGCCGAGGCTGGTGTCCGTCTGTTCGGGCAGGAACCGGGCCGGGTCGGTCTCGAGCTGTTCGATGAACACACCGTCGGGGGTGATGGTGCCGAGCACCTGCCGGTCGGCCGAGCAGGAGACCGCGACGGCGACCGGGAGGGACGCCCCGTGACGGGGGAGCCGCACCACCCGGACGTCGTGGCAGAAGTACTTGCCGCCGAACTGGGCCCCGATGCCGAACTCGCGGGTCAGGCCGAGCACCTGTTCCTCCAGGTCATGGTCGCGGAAGCCGTGCCCGGTGGCCGCGTCGCCGTGGGTCGGCAGCTGGTCGAGGTACTTGGCGCTCGCGTACTTGGCTGTCTTGAGGGCGAACTCGGCACTGGTGCCACCGATGACGACGGCCAGGTGGTACGGCGGGCAGGCGGCCGTGCCGAGGCTGCGCAGCGTCTCGTCGAGGAAACGCAGCATCGCCTCCTCGTTGAGGATCGCCTTGGTCTGCTGATAGAGGAAGGACTTGTTGGCGCTGCCGCCGCCCTTGGCCATGAAGAGGAACTTGTACGTGGTCTCGTGTCCAGGCTCGGTATCGGCGTACACCTCGATCTGGGCCGGGAGATTGGACCCGGTGTTGCGCTCCTCCCACATCGTCACGGGAGCTAGCTGCGAGTAGCGCAGGTTGAGCCGGGTGTACGCGTCGTAGACCCCGCGGCTGATGGCCTCCTCGTCGCGGCCCTCGGTGAGTACGTGCCGCCCGCGTTTGCCCATCACGATCGCGGTGCCGGTGTCTTGGCACATCGGCAGCACGCCGCCGGCCGCGATATTCGCGTTCTTCAGCAGGTCGAGCGCGACGAACTTGTCGTTGGCGCTGGCCTCGGAGTCGTCGAGGATGCCGCGCAACTGGGCGAGGTGGGCCGGCCGCAGGTAGTGGGCAATATCGTGCATGGCGGTGTCGCTGAGTAGGCGCAGCGCCTCCGGTGCGACCTGCAGGAACTGCCGGCCGCCGGGCCCATCGACTACCTCGACGCCGTCGGTACTGAGCAGGCGGTACGGCGTCTGGTCGGCGCCAACGGGTAGCAGGTCGGAGTAGACGAAATCGGTCATCCGAGTTCCTCCCGGCTGGGTGCGTACGCGCCGGCTTGCTGCACGGTGACCCCACTCGTGGCCAGCGCGCGGCCCATCGCGCCGACGACCTCGTCATGGCTGGCGGCGCGCAGGCGGGCCCGGGCCGGCGGGCCGCCGAGCAGTCCGGCGTCGAGGAGCCCGGACACCAGGCCAGCGGTGAACGAGTCACCGGCTCCGACGGTGTCGACCACGGCGGTTGAGCGGGCGGCATCGACGCCGAGCCGGCCGTCGGCGGTGCGCCAGGTGACGCCGCCAGGGCCGAGGGTGATGACCACCAGCGCGGCGCCGAGCACCGACCAGCGCTCCATCACCTGCTCCGGGGACTGATCGGGGTAGAGCCACAGCAGGTCGTCGGAGGAGCACTTGACGACATCGCAGAGGGCGACCAACTCCTCCACCCGGGGCCGCACGTCATCCGCCGCGCCCATGATGCTGGGCCGCACGTTCGGGTCGTAGCTCACGGTGGCGCTCGCGCGCCCGCGATGCAGCACGTCGGTGACGTTGGCCGCGCCCGGCTGCAGTGTGGTGGCGATCGAGCCAAGGTGCAGGTGCCCGGTCTGCGCCGGGAGTTGTACCGGTGGGAGTTCCCAGTGCAGGTCGAACACGTATGTCGCGCCGCCCCCGGCGTCGATGGTGGCCTGGGCTGTCGAGGTGGGTCGGGTGTCGTCGACGGCCCCGGGCAGCAGCTGCACGCCCCCGTGCTCGATGTGCTCCAGGCAGCGCCGACCGTACGCGTCACTGCCGACCACGGTGGCGAAGTATGTGTCGTGGCCGAGCCGGGCCAGGCCGAGGGCGACGTTCGCGGGCGACCCGCCCACGTGCTCGGCGGAGCCGCCGTCCGGGGTGTGGACGATGTCGACCAGCAACTCACCGACGACGACAACCGCCGGGTTCGCCGCCGGGGTGGGGAGGCTCATGCGGGTGATCCCTCTCGTGCGGTGCACATCCGTGACGTCGAACAACCTTATCCCCGAGCCCGGGAGGACGTTTCGCGTAGTCGTCGGCGACGATAGGGGGGTGACCACGCCCGCCCCGCCTCGCAGCCGCTACTCGCTCGGGTCCGCGAAGAACCTCGTCTACTCGATGCTCGCCGTCGTGGGGATGACTGCCGTGCTGGTGCTGGTCGTGCCGCGGGTCAACTCGGTGAGCGGCCCCCCGGTCGATGTCGCCGCGACCGCCGCGCAGGTGCAGCGGGACACCGGCTGGCCGATCGTGACCGCCGAAGGCTTGCCCGAGGGGTGGCGCGAGACGTCAGCGCGCTACTCCCGCACCGCCGAGGAGGTAATGGCCTGGCACGCTGGCTACCAGACACCGGAGGGCACGTATATCGCCGTGGAGCAGGCGCGGGACCCGGCACCGGGGTGGCTGAGCGCGCAGACCAACCGGGCCCCGCGGGAGGGAACCCTGCAGATCGGGGGCCGCGCCTGGCTGAAACTCGTGCGGGACACCAAGACTCAGAACAGCCTGGTCGCCGAGCCGTCGGCTCCTGGCGAACTGACCACGCTGGTCACCGGGACGGCGTCGTTCGACGAGATGTCCGAGTTCATCGGCTACCTCCGGCCGGTGGCGCCCGCCGGATGACGCTCTCGGCGAGAACGCGGATGACGATCCCGCACCGGGAGTGGGTCAACCGGGAGTGGGTCAACCGGGAGTGGGTCATTGGCTCGCGGCAACCTTCACTCGCCGGGCAGCGTGCCGGCTATTCGCCGTCGGACACCGTCGACTGGGCGCGGTCGAGCCAGGTGTCGCAGTGTTTCGCGAGGGACTCACCGCGCTCCCACAGCCCCATGCTCTCGTCGAGCCCCACCTGGCCGCTCTCGAGTCGCGCGACGATCTCAGCGAGCTCGTCGCGTGCGTCCTCGTATCTCATCGCCGCGATGTCGGCATTCGGGTCCGACGGCTCGACTGCCGTCTCCGGGCTTCCCTGCGTCGGTGTCACGGCGGCGACTCTAGACCGACTCCCCGGCTGAGCGCGCCCCGAGTGCAGCCTCATTCGGTTGCGCGGCAAATTCACCGCACGCCACGCGCACCCGCAGCAACTCGCCGGACTCCAGCGACGCGGGATCGGTGAGGAGGCTGCCGTCGGCTCGCCGCACAATGGCGTAGCCCCGGTCGAGGGTCGACTGCGGCGACAGGGTGCGCAGTTGGGTGCGCAGGTGGGTGGTGTGGTCGCGGGCGCGGTGCAGGGTGGCCTCGACCCGACGTCGTGACCGGCTGCGAAGCGCGGCGACGAGAACCTGCTGGGCCCGCACGACGGCGCCCCGGTCGGCGAGTACGGGGCGACTGCGCAGTTCGCCCAGCCGCCGCCGGTTCAGCTCTAGCCGCAGCGTCAGGGCGCGGCGGGCCCGGTCGCGGGCGGCCGCGACCGTCATCCGCTCTGCGTTCGCATCGGGCACGACGGCCGTGGCGGCGTCGGTGGGGGTGGAGGCCCGGTGGTCGGCGACCAGGTCGAGCAGGGGGGTGTCGACGTCGTGGCCAATGGCACTGACGACTGGGGTGCGGCAGGCGGCGACAGCGCGCAGGAGGGTCTCGTTACTGAACGGCAGAAGATCCTCGACGCCGCCTCCGCCCCGGGCGATGACGATCACGTCGATCTCGGGCACCGCGTCGAGCTCGGCCACGGCGGCGCCGACCTCAGTGACTGCGGCGACACCTTGAACAGAGACCTGTCGGACCTCGAACATCACCCCAGGCCAGCGTCGCCGGGCGTTTTCCACGACGTCTCGCTCGGCCGCGCTGGCCCGGCCACAGACCAGCCCGACCCGTCGTGGCAGGAACGGCAGCGGGCGCTTGCGGTCGCGGTCGAACAGCCCTTCCTGGGCGAGGGTTCGCTTGAGGTACTCGATGCGGGCCAGCAACTCGCCGACCCCGACCGGCCGGATCTGCCTGGTGTCGAGCACCAGGCTGCCGCGCTGGTTCCAGAATGCCGGCTTGGCCTGAACCACGACTCGGGCGCCCTCGGTGAGTGGTCCGGCCATCGCGTCGAGCGCGTTCACGTGGATGCTGCAGGACAGGCTCATGTCGACGTCGGGGTCGCGCAGGGTCAGATAGGCAGTGCGCGCGCCGGGTCGTCGGGTGAGTTGCACGACCTGCCCCTCGACCCAGAGTGCCGACATCTTGTCGATGTACTCCCCGATCCGCATCGAGAGCAGCCGCACCGGCCAGGGGTGCTCGGCGCTGGTGTCGGCCGCCTTGTCGGGCAACTGGGGGCGCGGCGGGGACACGGCCGGGTTCATGGGCTGATCGTAGGGCGCTGGGATGACCTAGACCGGGCACCGATGGCACGTCGGTCGTGCGTGTCGTCGTCCCGCTGGGATGACGCGGGCGACACATCACGACAGGTGGGTTGGTCGTGTCGTCATCATGCTGGGATGTCGCGGACCGGGCGCCGACAGCACGTGGGTTGCTCAGGTTCGTCAGCGCGCTCGGCTCCACTGACGGTGGCGGGCCGGGCGACAATGGCCCGCACGTACGATGGGCCTATGTCGGAGCCCGTCAGACGCGTCCTGCTCGCCGCTCCTCGGGGGTATTGCGCGGGAGTCGACCGGGCCGTGGTGACCGTCGAGAAGGCGCTCGACCTCTACGGCGCGCCGGTGTACGTGCGCAAGCAGATCGTGCACAACCGGCACGTTGTCACCACGCTCGAGAAGCGCGGTGCGGTGTTCGTCGAGGAGACCGATGAGGTACCCGAGGGGGCCACGGTGGTGTTCT
>JBOFLG010000104.1:0-12166 GCA_051657745.1 Dermatophilaceae bacterium
ACGCGCCAACGCCCTGTTGAAAACCGGGTGGAAAGCACTCCGCCGCATCACCCTGTGCCCCTGGCGAATCGGCCCAGTCACAGCAGCCGCTCTCGTCCTCACCACCATGCAACGAGGCCGCTGGTGAGAAAACCTCAATAGGAGTCAACTAAGGAATCCCCCTGAGTATCGTAAGGAATCTCCCTGTTTCGTGAGGCTGCGCCCTGGGTTCAGCCCGGATCCGCGGAGCCGGGGTCGTGGGGGTAGGTGGTTCGTGGTTGGCCTCAGGGAACTGCGGGTCACGTGGGTGCCATCGTGACGGCGAGGTGGTGAAGGGCCGCCCGTTCCGGCTGTGCGCGAACGGGCGGGGCTACCCTGGTGACCTATGGAGGGCTATGTCGGGGTCGCTGCGGTTGTGCTGGCTGGGGTGCTCCTCGTCGCTGCTGCGATGGGGGCGCGGCGGCTCGTTGCGCCCCGCGCGGTCACCGACACGGGCCGTCTCCCGTACGAGTCCGGCGTCGACCCGGTGGGTGCCGGCTGGGCGCAGTCGCAGATCCGGTACGTCGCCTTCGCCTTTCTCTACGTGGTGTTCGCCGTGGATGCGGTGTACCTGTTCCCCTGGGCGCTGGTGGCCCGCGATGCCGAACTAGGCATGGCGGCATTCCTCGAAGTCCTCGCCTTCGTCAGCATCGTGCTCGTCGGGCTGGTGCACGCCGCCAGGCGCGGCCTGCTCCGCTGGGACGCGACATGACCGACCCCGGCTCAATCGCCACGCCCGTCGACCTCCCGATGCCTCGGGTCGGCCCGGTGGCCGAGCACGCGCCCAAGCCGATCCGCGTCATCCTCAACTGGGGTCGGCGCTACAGCCTGTGGGTGTTCAACTTCGGGTTGGCCTGCTGCGCCATCGAATTCATCGCCTCCTCGATGGGCCGGCACGACTTCATCCGGCTCGGCGTCATCCCGTTTGCGCCCGGGCCGCGACAGGCCGACCTGATGGTCATCTCCGGCACGGTCACCGACAAGATGGCGCCTGCGATTCGCCGCCTCTACGACCAGATGCCGGAGCCGAAGTACGTCATCAGTTTCGGGGCGTGCTCGAATTCCGGTGGCCCGTATTGGGATTCCTACTCGGTCACCAAGGGTGTCGACCAAGTGGTGCCGGTCGATGTGTACGTGCCCGGGTGCCCGCCGCGCCCGGAGGCGCTGCTGCAGGGCATCATCCGGCTACAGGAGAAGATCGCCGCCGAGCGGGTCAGCGGCGCGGCCATCGCGCAACGGCGACGATACGCGGGCCACCGCGTGGCGGATGCCGCCGACGTCACCCGCCCGCTGGTGTCGCCCCAGTGATCCAGTGGCGCCGGGCGAGGCCGCCGGTCGCTCGGTGATGGTGGCCGCCACTTGGGGTTGAGTCGTTCCCACGCGTCCGTCATCCAACGGTCACCTGACGTTCTCGCAGGTTTCCCGCCGGTTGCCCAGCGGGCCGCCTACCGTCATCGTCGGGACCGATCGCCAGCCGCTCGACGGGAGACCACCGTGCACCCTGCCTCCGAGAACCGCCGACACCTCCACCTGACGCCGCACGCCCGCGGAAAGCGAAGCCCGGTTACCTGTCGGCTGAAGTGCGGCGACGCGTGCGCTCAGCCGGTACCGAACACCAGCGCGAACGACTACTTCCCTGAGGTGGCCTCCCGGGCCCTGGCCCGCCGCGCGGTCCTCGGCGGGGTCGGTGCCGGCGCGCTCGCCATCGCCGTCGGGGGCGCCACTCCGGCCGCGGCGGCGGCCCCGGGTGCGAGCAGCACGCTCGCCGGGGCAGCCCGTGGGCGGGGTCTGCGGTTCGCCCCGATCCTCCCCGTGCCCAGCACCGTGGATGCCGTGACGGTGCCCCGCGGCTGGACGTGGTCGACCGTCATCCGCTGGGGCGACCCGCTGTTCGCCGACTCGCCCGAGTTCGACCCGACGGCGCAGACCGGCGCGAGTCAGGAGCAGCAGTTCGGTTACAACTGCGACTACCTCGACGTCATCCCGATGGGCCGAAACGGCACGCGAGCGTTGGGTGTGGTGAACCACGAGTACACCAACGAGAACATCATGTTCGCGCCCACCGAGGACGCCGCTGCGCTCGAGGAGCACAAGCGGGTGGCGATGGCGGCCCACGGCCTCAGTGTGGTCGAGTTGCGCCGCCGCGGTACCGGCCGGCCCTACCGCTACGTGCGCGGCTCGGAGTACAACCGCCGCATCACCGCGATGACCCCGTTCCGCCTCAGCGGCCCAGTCGCCGGCAGCGACCTGGTGACAACCGCCGCGGACCCCGAGGGCCGCACCGTGCTCGGCACGATCAACAACTGCGCGGGTGGCACGACACCATGGGGCACGGTGCTGTCCGGTGAGGAGAACTTCAACCAGTACTTCGTGGCCGGCGAGTCCGAGGCCAACGAGCGGTACGGCATCCCCACCGACGAGAACGACAACCGGGCCTGGTGGACTGTCGAGCCGCGCTTCGACGCTCGCATCGCCGGCAACGAGAACGAGGTCAACCGGTTCGGGTGGATCGTCGAGGTCGACCCGTTCGACCCCGAGTCCACTCCGGTCAAACACACCGCGATGGGCCGCTTCAAACACGAGGGCGCCACCATCCGGATCGCCCGCGACGGCCGCGCGGTCGCCTATATGGGCGACGACGAGCGCTTCGAGTACCTCTACAAGTTCGTCTCGTCGACGAAGATGCGCACGGGCAACAGCCCGGATGCGAGGCGGCACAACAAGGCCCTGCTCAACGAGGGCGACCTCTACGTCGCGAAGTTCACCGGCGACAGCCCGGCGGGCGAGATCGACGGCACTGGCCTCCTCCCCGAGGACGACGCGTTCGACGGCCGCGGCCAGTGGCTGCCGCTCGTCGAGGACGGCGAGTCGAAGGTGCCGGGGATGACGGTCCAGGAGGTGCTCGTCACCACCCGCCTGGCCGCCGACCTGGTCGGCGCCACCAAGATGGACCGCCCCGAGGACGTGCAGCCGAGCCCGGTCACGGGGCGCATCTACGCCGCGCTGACGAACAACAGCCAGCGCGGCGTCGAGGGCAACCCGGGCGCCGACGAGGCCAACCCGCGCACCCCCAACCGGGACGGCCACGTGCTCGAGATCGTCGAGTACCGCGAGGATGCCCTCGCGACGACCTTCTCGTGGAACCTGCTGCTCGTCTGCGGGGCGCCGGGCACGGCCGGCACCTACTTCGGCGGGTACCAGGGCCCGGTGTCGCCGATCGCCTGCCCCGACAACGTCACCTTCGACGAGTCCGGCACACTCTGGGTCTCCACCGACGGCCAGCCCGGCAGCATCGGCCTGAACGACGCGCTGCACCGGGTGACCCTGAACGGCCCGGGCCGCGGCAAGGTCGAGCAGTTCCTCGCGGTGCCCCGAGATGCCGAGACCTGTGGCCCCACCATCCGGGCGAGTGAGGAGATGGTGTTCGTCAGCGTGCAGCACCCTGGTGAGGAGGGGTCCTGGGCGGAGCCCACCAGTTTCTTTCCCGACTATGCCGAGCCCGGGTCGCTGTCGCGCGGCGCGTGGGGCGGGCCGCGCCCCAGCGTCATCCAGGTCTACCGAGACTGACCCGCCGGCGCGTCAGGGCCGGGCCGCAGTTATGCGGGCTCGAGGTCGTAGGCGCTGAGGATCGCCTCGGTCAGTTGTGCTTCCTGGTCGGCGAGAAGGTAGCCAACGCGGCCGAGCACGTCTTCCTTGCGCACCGTGGTAACGAGGTCGCAGTTGACGACGCTGTCGTGGTCGAGTCCGTTGCGCCGGCCCACGGGCACCTCGGTGCTCAGGCCACGGACGCGGGTGACGACCGGCGCGACCGTCACCTGGTTCAGCGCGGGGATGACGACGCTCCGAGTGAGCAGAACCGCAGGGCGAACCTTGTCCAGGCTCACCCAGTGGATGGGGCGCATCAGCGGTCGTGCTCGGAGAGGTCGACCGGGCGGCTACTGGTGCGGGCCGCGATCGCGTCGGCCTCTGCGTCTGTACTGGTTGCGTAGATGGCGGCATCCGCTTCGGCTCGGCGTCGGCGCTGCTCGCGGTGGAGGGCTATCGCCACCGCCTCGGCGCGACTCCGCACCCGTCCCTGGCCTACCTCCGCGTCGACGAAGGCCACGAGGGCGTCGGGAAGCCGAACGGTGATTTGCACTGCCATCCCATCACCATACCGTGCTGGGATTCGCTCGGCGGGACAGCCTTCGTCCCGACCCACTCTTCTCGCCACGCATCGCGCGGCGGCTGAGACCGACCACCCGTCAGCACCGGGCCGTGGTGACCGGGACGTCAGCACCGGGCCGTGGTGACCGGGCCGTGGCACGACACCTGGCCGATCATCGTGCGGCCGGTACCACCGAGTGAACTGCGCCGTCGGCCGGTGCTGGCGCTCGGTCGAGCCGGATGACGTCGGCGCCGTTCCCGTCGGCGCGGATAGGCTGCCGGCGTGGCGGACGTGACGCGGGTGGTGGAGCCGGCTGGCTGGCGGGATGCCGTCGCCGCCGCTCGCGATGACGGCTTCACCTTCTTCGACTGGCTCAGCGCTGCCGATCGCACCGACGACGAGGCGGCATCCGGGTTCGACGTCGTCGTGCATCTCCTCGACGTGGCCACGCGCGGTGGCCTCCCCGGCATCCTGGTGCGCACCCGGGTCGCCGACGGCGAGTCGCTGCCGTCGGTGACCACGGTGTTCGCCGGTGCGGCCTGGCACGAGCGGGAGACCCACGAGATGTTCGGCATCCCGTTCACCGGCTTCGACGATGGCACCGGCCGCGGTCTGCGCCCGCTGCTGCTGCCCGACGGGTTCGAGGGCACCCCGCTGCGCAAATCCTTCCAGCTCGCCGCGCGCGCCGCCAAGCCCTGGCCCGGCGGCAAGGAGCCGGGGGAAGGACACGACTCGGCCCGCTCGCCCGGCCGCCGCCGGGTCCAGGCCCCGGGCGTGCCACCGCCGGAGTGGGGTCCACGATGACCGTTCTCGACGCCGGGCTGCGGGCCGGGGCCGCGCTCGTCGCTTTTCTCGTGCTGCCACTGCTCGTCGGACAGGCCGAGCACAAGGTGATGGCGCACATGCAGGGCCGGCTCGGCCCGATGTACGCCGGTGGCTTCCACGGCGTCGCCCAACTCGTCGCCGACGGCGTGAAGTTCCTCCAGAAGGAGGACATCACCCCGCGCGCTGCTGACCGGTGGGTCTTCCGGCTGGCGCCTGCCGTGGCGCTGGTGCCGTATCTTGTCGCGCTCGCCGTGGTGCCGATCCACCCGGGCATTGCCGCGGTCGAGGTGCCCGGCTCGGTGCTGTTGGTGCTGGCGGCCACCTCGGTCGGTGCGCTCGGCACGTTGATGGCCGGCTGGTCGAGCGGCTCGAAATACAGCCTGCTCGGCGGCCTGCGGGCGGCGGCGCAGCTGGTCTCCTACGAGCTGCCGATCGTGCTGGCCGTCGCGAGTGTGGCCGTGGCCGGTGGTTCGCTCAGCCTGCTCACCCTCACCGACCGCTGGTCGCCGTGGTGGTTGCTCTGGCAACTGCCCGGCCTGGTGGTGTTCCTCGTTGCCGGAATCGCCGAGCTGCAGCGCCCACCGTTCGATATGCCGATCGCCGACGCCGAGCTGGTGATGGGTGCCTGGACCGAGTACACCGGGCTGCGGTTCGCCTTCTTCCTGCTCGCCGAGTACGCCGGCATCGTCGTCGTCTCGTTGCTCGTCGCCACCCTCTGGCTCGGCGGCTGGCACGGCCCGTTCGAGGGTGCGCTCGGCTGGGCCTGGACGCTGCTCAAGGGGTTCGCCGTGGCGCTGGTCGTCATCTGGCTCCGGGTCGCCTGGCCGCGGCTGCGCGAAGACCAGTTGCAGCGCCTTGCCTGGCTGTGGCTGGTGCCGCTCGCGCTCGGCCAGCTGCTCCTCACCGGTGTCGGGGTGGTGCTCGGATGGTGAGCGAGAACGAGACCGGCGGCCGGCGCACCTCGGCCGTGCCCGGCATCCTTGCGGGGCTCGCGACGACGGCCCGCACCGCGCTGCGCCCCACGGACACTGCCGAGTACCCGGATGTCGCGCCGAGCCTGCCACCGCGGAGCCGCGGCGTGATCGCGCTGCGTGAGGAGAACTGCACCAGCTGCATGCTCTGCGCGCGCGAATGCCCCGACTGGTGCATCTATATCGACTCGCACAAGGAGACCGTCCCGGCGGCCACCGAAGGCGGGCGCGAGCGGCAGCGCAACGTGCTCGACCGCTTCGCCATCGACTTCTCGCTCTGTATGTACTGCGGTATCTGTATCGAGGTCTGCCCGTTCGACGCGCTGTTCTGGAGCCCGCAGTTCGAGTACGCCGAACTCGACATCCGCGACCTGGTGCACGAGAAGGGCCGGCTCGGCGAGTGGATGTCGACCGTGCCGCCACCGCCCGGGCTCGACGAGCGCGCCGCGCCACCGGCCGAGGTGGTCGCCGCGCAGAAGCCGCCCCGCCGTGCCGGCCTGGTGGCCCGAGGCGACCGGTGACCGCGCTCGACACCGCCTTCGCCGCCTGCGCCCTGGTTGCGGTGGCCGGCGGTGCGCTCGCGGTGACCACCCGGCAGGTCGTGCACGCCGCCCTCTGGCTGGTCGTGGCGCTGCTCGGGGTGGCCGGGTCGCTGCTGGTGCTCGGCGCCGAACTGGTCGCGCTGGTGCTGGTGCTCGTCTACGTCGGGGCGGTCGTGGTGCTGGTTCTCTTCGCGCTGATGCTCACTCGCGCACCGATCGGCCCGGATGACGCCCACGCACCCTCCCGCTGGCGGCTCGCTGGCGCCGCGGTGCTCGGCGCCGCAACCACAGCACTGGTCGGCTCGGTGCTGCTCCCGCTGGCGACGGATGACGCAGGCGCGGTCGCGGTGCGACGCGCCGAGGTGTCGGCCACCCAGGTGGCCGGGCAGTTGTTCGGCACCTGGGTCTGGCCGTTCGAGTTGCTCTCCCTGCTGCTGCTCGCCGCGCTGGTCGCCGCCCTCGCGGTGTCCCGCACCCCGCGCGACACCGAGGGCGCCGCGTGATCCATCTCGCCGGTCCGTACCTGCTCGCGGCCGCCCTGATCGGGCTCGGCGTCGCCGGAATCGCGGTGCGCCGCAATGCCGTTCTGATTCTGGTCGGGGTCGAGCTGGTGCTCAGCGGAGCCCTCGTCCTGCTCGTCGCGACCCAGGCGGCCGGTGCCGACCGCTGGGCCGCGGGCAGCGTCATCCCGATGTTCGTGATCACCATCGCCGCGGCCGAGGTGGTCGTGGCGCTGGCCGTGATCATGGCCGCGTTCCGGCACCGGGGGCACATCGACCTTGGTGAGCCATCCGGGGAGGGGCCGTGACCCCGTGGCCGGTCGTGCTGCTGCCCGCCGTCGCCGCGCTGGTGGGGCTCGCGGTGCACGGGCGCCCCGCCGCGGCGCGGGCGGTGGCGCTCACGTCATCCGTCCTCACCCTGGGGCTGGCCGTGGTGGGCTGGGCGGCCACCGACGGGGTGAGCGTGTCCCTCGGCCCGGCGCTCGCGGCCGGCGGGCTCGAGGTGCCGCTCGCGCTCACCACCGACCCCACCCGGGGGGCCATCGCGTTCGTGGTGGCGCTCGTCGCCGGCGGCGTGCAGGTGTACTCGACCTGGTACTTCCCGCACGGCACGCGGAACTCCGCCGAGGAGGACCGCTACGGCGTGTTCGCCGCGACGGTGTCGTTGTTCACCGCGGCGATGCTGCTGGTGGTGCACTCCGGCGACCTGCTCCTCACCCTCACCGGCTGGGAGGTGATGGGCTGGTGCTCGTATCTGCTCATCGGCCACTGGTCGCGGCGGCCGGCGGCTCGGCGGGCCGCGCACAAGGCATTCCTGATCACCCGGCTCGCCGATATCGGGTTCGTGCTCGGCATCCTCGGGCTCGCCGCCGGAGCGGGTACGACCCTGCTCCCCGAGGTAGTGGCCGCATGGAGCCAGCCGCAGCGGTGCATCGACGCCGCGGTGGCCGACGGCAGCCCACTCGACGCGGCGCTCACCGCCTGCCAGGCGCCGAACGCCACCGCGCGCGCGGTGCTGCTGTCGCTGCTCGTCATCGGGGTGCTCGGCAAGTCGGCGCAACTGCCGTTCCAGGACTGGCTGCCCGACGCGATGGAAGGCCCCACCCCGGCGAGCGCGCTGATCCACGCGGCCACCATGGTGGCCGCCGGCACCGTCGTGCTGGCCAGCGTGTTTCCGCTGCTCGCGGTCAGCCCGACGGCGCGCTGGGTGCTCGGGGTCGCTGTCTCGGTGACCATGCTGCTCGCCGCCGTGCTCGCCTTCGCGCAGAGTGACCTCAAGCGGATGCTCGCGTGGTCCACGGTCAGCCAGGTCGGGGTGATGCTGTCGGCGCTGGCCGCCGCGCCCCGCGAGATCGGGCCGGATGCCGGGCAGCTGCACCTGTGGGCGCACGCGGTGTTCAAGGCGCTGCTCTTCCTCGGGCTCGGCTGGGCGGCGGTGGTGGCCGGTGCCACCACCGCGGCGGCGATGCGCGGCTCGGCCGCCGCAGCGCCGTTGCTGCGGGTGTCGTTGCTGTTCGGGTTCCTGTCCCTCGCCGGGGTGCCGTTGGTGCTCGGCGGGCAGTCCAAAGAGCACGTGCTCGCAGCGGCCTGGGACGGCGCGGTCACCGGCGACGGGCCGGGCGTCGTTGTGCTCGTCGCCCTGGTGCTCACCGCGGCGGTCAGCGCCGCCTACTGTGCCCGTGCCTACGTCGTGCTCACCGCCCACGTGCGCACGCCGCCAGCGGCGGTGCCGGTGCCGCTGCCGGTCCAGGTACTGCTGGCGGTGCTCGTCGTGCTCAGCGGGCTGGGGTCGGCGGTCGTGGCCACCGACGCGTTCGCCGTCGGGATGGTCTCGCTCGGATGGGCGCTGTTCATGATGTTCGTCGTGCTGGTCGGGATCGGGGTCGCACTGCGCGGCGGGTTCGACCGCGACCCCGCCGAGGTGCTGGCCCGACGGTTCGTGCCGGCCGCCGACTGCGGTCTCGGGGTGGACGCCTTCTCGGTGCGGTTCGTGGTGCGCCCGGTGTTCGCGGTCGCCCGCCTGGCGGCGTTTCTCGACACCGAGGTCGTCGATGCCTACGTGCGCGGCACCGCCGTCGCCACCCGAGCTGGCGGCTGGGCCGGGGCCCGGCTGCACCGCGGTGAACGGCCCGGCTCGGCGGTCGGCCTGGTGCTCGCCGCGCTGGTCGTGCTCGGCCTTGCGGGGGTGTGGGTATGGCGCTGATGCTGCTCCTGGCGGTGCCCGCGTTCACCGGTCTGTGGCTGGTTACCGGCGGGCGGCGGATGACGGTCGGCCGGGCGCGGTGGGTGACCGCGGCGTCATCCGGTCTCACCCTGGCGCTGGCGGTGCTCACCGCGGTGGCGCGGCCCGAGGTCGACGTGGCCTGGCTTCCTGAACTCGGGGTGCGCGCCACCTTCGGCGTCGATGGGATGTCGGTGCCGCTGGTGCTGCTCACCGCAGTGGTCGGTGCGCTGCTCGCCGGCCACGCCTGGGTCGACCTGCCTGGTGGGGGCCCGCCGGCGGCCTTCGTCGGCTGTGTGCTGCTGGTCCAGGCCGGCGCGCTGGCCACCTTCACCACCCGCGACGCGGTGCTGTTCTTCGTGGCCTTCGAGGTGGTGCTGGTGCCGATGTGGGTGCTGATCACCCGGTTTGGTGCCCGCGACGCGGCCCGAACCGAGGCCGCTGCCCGGGCCCGCATCGACGCCGGCGCGCGCTTCATCCTCTACACCGCGGTCGGGTCCACGACGATGCTGGTCGGCATCCTGGTGCTGGTCACCTCGGCCGGCACCAGCGACCTGCGCGACCTCGCGGCAGGTGCCGGGGCGGCGCTGTCGCCGGGTCGGCAGCTGCTGGTCGCGCTGCTGCTCTGCGTGGGGCTGGCGGTCAAGGTGCCAGTGTTCCCGCTGCACACCTGGCTACCGCCGGCGCATACCGTCGCACCGACGGCCGGGTCGGTGCTCCTCGCGGCGGTGCTGCTGAAGATGGGCACCTACGGTCTGGTGCGGTTGCCGGTCGCCACCGTTCCCGAGGGTTTCGCCCGGGTCGCCCCGGCGCTCGCGGTGGCCGGTGCGGCCGGCGTGGTGTGGGGCGGGTTGATCTGCCTGGTCGAGCGTGACCTGAAACGGTTGGTCGCCTACTCTTCGGTGGCCCATCTGGGGGTGGTCACGCTGGCCCTCGCATCCGGCACCAGCACCGGCCTGCAGGCGGCCCTGTTCGGCAACATCGCGCACGGCGTGATCTCGGCGCTGCTCTTCCTGCTCGTCGGCGGGCTGAAACAGCGCTGGGGGAGTGTCGATCTCGCGGTCCGGCGGCCGGCGCTGCGCGAGACGTCACCGCGGCTTGGTGTGGTGCTCGTGCTCGGCCTGGCCGCCGGCCTCGGCCTACCGGGCCTGGCCGGGTTCTGGGGGGAGTGGCTCGCGCTGTACGCCGCGTGGGCGCCGGCCGCCGACCGGCCGCGGGGGCTGTTCGTGGCCTGCGCCGTGGTGGCCGCGGTGGGGGTCGCGCTCGCCGCGGCCTACTCGCTGCGGGTGGCCCGGCTGGTGTGGGTCGGCGACCAACCTGGCCCAGACGTCGTGCCCACCCCGGACGCCCGCGGTGTCGAGTGGGTCGTGCTCGGGACGCTCGCCGCCACGGTCGTCGGCCTGGGCGTGCTGCCGATGACGCTGCTGTCGGTGACGGCCGCGGTCAGCCGAGCCATCGGGGTAAGCCCGTGACTGGCCTGGTCTCGGTCGACTGGCTGGTGCTCGCGCCGGCGCTGGTGCCGGCCCTCGGGGCGGTGCTCGTGCTGGTGCTTGACGCGGTGTGGCCGGGGCGGGCCGGGTGGATGCCGGCGGTGGGGGCGGTGCTCTGCGCCGGTGGCTCGGCGTTCGCGGTTCGCGGTGCGCTGGCGGATGACGACCCGCTCACCACGTTCTGTCGCCCGGGGCCGGACGCGGTGTGCCTGTGGTCGGCGCCGTCGTGGGTCTCGACGCTGCAGGTCGGGGTGCTGTTGGCGTCGGCGGCCGCGCTGGCGCTGCTCGCCGACGACGCGAACTCCCGGCGGGACGCCACGGTGACCACGGCGCTGGTGCTCGCGGCCTGCGCCGGTGGGGTGGCGGTGGGCGCGGCCCGCGATGTGGGCTCGTGGCTGGTCGCGGTCGAGCTCGCCACAGTGCCTGCGGTGGCGCTCGTGGCACTGCGGGGCACGCGCCGGGCCGGGCACGGTGCGCTGTCGCTGCTGGTCACGTCGCTGACCTCGTTCGCGGTGCTCGTGGTCGGGGTGGCGCTGTGGGTCACCGCCACCGGGGATGCCGCCTTCGGTGCCGACGCGGCATCCGCGGCCTGGGCGGATGCTGACCGGCGCGCGGTGCTGACGTTGTCGGTAGTCGCGCTGCTCGCCGGTCTGGGCTTCAAGCTCTCGCTGGTGCCTTTTCACGCCTGGACCCCGCAGGCGTACTCGACCGCTGACCTCGGCACTGCGCTCTTCCTCGCGGCGGCGTCGAAGGTGGCGGCCACCGCCGCGCTGCTGGTGGTGGCCTCGGCGCTGGTCGGGGTGAGCGGCGCCGGCCCGGTCACCGCGGTGGTCGTGGCGGTGGCGGTGGCGTCGCTGCTGCTGGGTACCGTGGTGGCCCTGCGCCAGCATGACCCCACCCGGCTGCTGGCCTGGTCGGCGATCGCCCAGGCCGGGTGGGTGGTGGCGCCGGTGGCGGCGCTCTCCGCGGACGGGATGCGGGCGTCATCCGGGTATGTGCTCGTCTACGCCGCCGCCACGGTGGTCGCGTTCGCGGCCGTCGCGCTGGTGGGCGCATCGACTCTCGACGAGTATCGGGGGCTGGTGCGGCGCGATCCGCTGGTCGGAGGTGCGCTCGGGCTGGCGCTGCTGGTGCTCGCGGGCCTGCCGCCGGGCGTAGTCGGGCTGGTGGCCAAAGTGGTCGCGCTGCGTCCGGTGGTCGCCGAGGGGGTGTGGGTGCTGGCGGCGGCGGTGGTGCTGGCGGTAGTGATCGGTCTGGCCGTGTACCTGCGCTGGTTCGCGCTGCTCCTGGCCCCAGCCGTGGTGCCTGAATCGACCAATAGGTCGATTCACGCACGCGACACCCCGGCCACCCCGGACACCCCGGCCACCCCGGCCACCCCGGACACCCCGGCCACCCCGGACGACGACCTGGTTGACGCCGTGCCACATTCGACCAATTGGTCGAATGTGG
>JBOFLG010000105.1:0-9267 GCA_051657745.1 Dermatophilaceae bacterium
CCGCGCCGCAGGTGTCCGGCGTGATCACCAACCTGTCGGATGACGCCGCGCTGGTCGAGCGGGTGCACGCCTCGCTGTCCGGGGAGGTCGAGCGGCGCCAGCAGCTGCTCAGGGATGCCGGCGACCTCGGCGACATCACGGCGTATCGGCGCCACCGGCGGGAGCGGGCCTCCCGTGGCGAGTCGATCCCACCGCTGCCGCACCTGCTCGTCATCATCGACGAGTTCGGCGAGTTGCTCACCGCGAGACCGGACTTCATCGAACTCTTCCTCTCGATCGGCCGCATCGGGCGGTCCATCGGGGTGCATCTACTGCTCAGCAGCCAACGCATCGAAGGCGGCAAGCTGCGCGGCCTCGACACCTACCTGTCGTACCGCATCGGGTTGCGCACGCTGTCGGATTCGGAGAGCCGCACCATCCTCGACACGCCCGATGCCTTCTCGTTGCCGGCGTTGCCCGGATACGGCTACCTGAAGGTCGACACCACCATTTACACGAGATTCCGCTCGGGGTATGTGTCCGGGCCGCTGCCGGGCGAGGTGGCGGATGACGACGTCGCACCCGTCGTGCGGGTGGTGCCGCCGTACAGCGCCCCGGTCGATGGTGACGGCCCCGCGGTCGTGACTGCTCCGGCCGACGAGGCCGCCGGGGTGGATGACGACCCGGCAGGTCCGACGCTGGTGGGAACCGTGATTGCTCAGATCGCACAGCGCCCCGCCAGCGGCCAGCCGGTGTGGCTGCCGCCGTTGCCAGCCCAACTCACCCTCGATGCGGCGGCCGGGCCACCGGCCGCGACGACCGCCGGCCTGCGGATGCCGCACCGCGGCCACCTTCGGGTGCCGATGGGTCTCGTCGACGACCCACGACGGCAGGCCCAGGGGTTGTGGGAGCTCGACCTCGGCGCGTCCGGTGGGCACGTCTTCGTCGTGGGCGGGCCACGGACCGGCCGCACGACACTCCTACGCACGCTGGCGTCGTCGTTGTCGCTGACCCATGGCGCGTCCGACGTGGTGGTGTTCGGCGTCGACCTGCTCGGCTCGAGCCTGCAGGCCCTCGACGACCTCCCGAACGTCGGCGGCATCGGAGTCCGCAGCGACCCCGAGGTGGTGCGGCGCACGGTGGAGGAGGTGGCCGCTGTGCTGGCCGCCCGCGAGGAACTGTTCCACCAGCGGCGGCTTGACAGCCTGGCCGCAGCCCGGGCGGCCAGGCGGCATGGCGCCCTCCCGGCCGAGACGATGCTGGCCGACGTCGTCCTGCTGATCGACGGGTACGGCCAACTCGGCGAGGAGTTCGAGCAGGTCGGCGAGGTGGTGCAGGGGGTCGTGCACCGGGGTGCGGGTTTCGGCATCCACGTCGTCGCCACCGTGACTCGGGTGAACGAGGTGCGCCTGGCCCACCAGTCGCTCTTCGGCACCACGCTCGAGCTGCGGCTCGGCGACCCGGCGGAGTCGGCGGTGGGCCGTCAGCTCAGCGAGACGCTGCGGGACGCTCCGCCCGGCCGGGTGTTGCTGCCGTCGGCGCTGTTCGCCCAGGTGGCGCTGCCGCGGGTCGACGGGCTCGCCGACCGAGACAGTTCTGCTGATGGGCTCGCGGACCTCGCTGCGCAGGTGCGTGAGCACGCCGCGGAGCGTGCCCCGCGGATCCGGCTGCTCCCGCCGGTGGTGCAGCCGTCCAGGCTGGAATCGAGCCCGCGGCGAGGTCTGCTGCCGATCGGGCTGAGCGAGTCCACTCTCGAGACCGTGAGCCTTGACCTCGACGGCGCCGACCGGCACGTCATCGTCATCGGGGATGCACAGACGGGCCGGTCGTCGCTGGTGCGCCATCTGGTGCATACCCTCGTCGCGCAGTACACCTCCGACGAGCTGGTGTTCGCGGTCGTCGACCCGCGTCGTGGGTTGCGCGGCGAGGTGCCCGAGGAGTACCTCGGGGCCTACGCGGGGTCGACGGCGACGGCTGAGCGGCTGGTTGCGGCGATCCTGCCGGAGCTGCAGTCGCGGGTTCCGGACGGCACGGATGACGAGCGCGCGGCGGTTCCGCAGCCGAAGATCGTGCTCCTCGTGGACGACTACGAGGTGGTCACGGCCGGCGGCGGATCACCGCTGCAGGCGCTGGTGCCGTACCTGCCGATGGCGGCGGAAGTCAACCTGCACGTCGTGCTCACCCGACGAACCGCGGGTGCGTCACGGGGGGTGTTCGAGTCGGCATTCGCGGCGATTCGTGACTCGGGGGCGGTGGGGCTGCTGCTCTCCGGCGACCGCTCCGAAGGCCAGCTGCTCGGTACGGTTCGACCGGCCCGGCTACCTCCCGGGCGGGCTCAACTGGTGCGCACCGGCGAGCCGGTGGTCACCATCCAACTGGCCCACCAGCCACCCCGAGATGCGCCGCTGGAGGGCCACGGCTTCAGTTCGGCCGGATGACGTGCCCGAACAGCTGGCGCTATCGGCGGGGTCCGTGCGCGACCGGAGCCCGCCACCGTGACCACCCGCGACCGGTCGCGAGGTGATGCCACCCGTGAGTCGGACGGCGCGCTACGATATGCCTGCAGATATGTGAGGCCCCGTGGGGAGCCTGCCAGGATGACCGGCGTTGATGCCAGCGCTGCCCGTCAGGGATCGGCTCCTGGAGGCCCCTGACGGGGTCATCATTGTGCGGGGCAGTTGCTGCAGGGGAACCACTCCATACTCAGGGCCCATTGACTGTCGGGAGCCGGCATCAGACCGAGATGAATGGCGCAGTTTGATGCCTTCCGGACCTGGTGCCACACCCGAA
This sequence comes from Dermatophilaceae bacterium, assembly GCA_051657745.1. Taxonomy (GTDB): domain Bacteria; phylum Actinomycetota; class Actinomycetes; order Actinomycetales; family Dermatophilaceae; genus JBOFLG01. The sequence continues at coordinate 2,770 of JBOFLG010000105.1, forward strand.
CCAGGTGTTGTCCGTCCACGTTGCCGAACTCGTCCGGCCAGAACGCTTCCTTCACGAAACCGCCTGACTTCGGTCAGGCGTGCCGAGCCGATATGGAACCCCGAAGAGCATGACCGGTCCTGGCGGGCGGTGTGGGCGTACTCGGCCAAGCGGGCCGCCCGGGACGCCAAGACGTTGACGTTGCAGGAGAACCGGGCCAAGGCCGTCATCGCCGGGGGGAAGTCCGCACGCACCCCCAGGTTCGTCACCACCAAGAACGGCACCCAGTCCCTCGATCAACCCTCCCTGGCACGGGCCCGGCGCCTGGCCGGGCTCAAGGGATACGTCACCAACATCCCCGCCACGCTCATGCCCGCCGCCGAAGTCATCGCCAGCTACCACGAACTCTGGCACGTCGAGGCCTCGTTCCGGATGTCCAAGACCGACCTACGCGCCCGCCCGATGTTCCACCACACCCGGGGTGCGATCGAGGCCCACCTCACCATCGTGTTCACCGCGCTGGCCGTCAGCCGCGAGGCCCAGCACCGCACCGGCCTGGCCATCCGCAACCTGATCCGTCAACTCCGGCCACTGCGCTCAGCCACCATCACGATCAACGACAGCGAGCAGACCTTCCCGCCCGCGGTCCCCACCGACCAGCAAGCCATCATCGACGCACTCACCCCAGAACTCAGGCACTAAGCGAATGACCGAACTCAGGACGAGCTGCGATCCGTCAACGGCGTGTCGGAGCCCGACGGACCGAGTACCAGTCGCAGCAAACTGCGGCCGACGACCTGGCCATCACCGAAGAACGGAAACAGGTTGACCAGGTGAACAAGCGCGACAGGAACACAGATCCAATCCGGGAGAACGAAAGCAAGTAACAAACAAACTGCGGCTCCGGAGAACGGGCCAGCTAGCGCGACAGCCAGCATGACCGCCGGAGGAAGAGGTGGCGCTATGCACCACACCTGCGTGGGTGAACTGCACACCACCCCATAATCCTTCCTACCGGACGGCCACCGTAGCGCAGAAAGGTGGGCGCCCTCATGAGCCAGAAGCGAAAGACCGCATGTAACTATAGTGGCAACTGCGGCACCCAGCGGAGTCTTCAATTGTCCGGTAGACAACGTTACTGCAACGACGACGCAGCCCACGAAAAGCGTGAGCATCGAGATGGGCCGCACGGCAGCCACTGAAATCGCACGAATGCCGGCCGCAATGCCAGGCGGCGGAATGATACACCGTCGCCCAAGCGCGGCCCGTATATTTTTAACATAACCGCCCGCGAAGGTCATCGGCCAACTTCTAAAGATTCTGCGCGACTGGCGCTGATGAAGTACGCAGCGAGAGCAACCGCAACCAACAGCCCGTGCGCTGTTGCCAGCACGCGAAACTCTGAGATAGTCGACACCATCACTTGAACTGCCGCTCCGACGCCGACGAGAAGCAGTAGCGCAAAACTCTCCGACAGTGAACCGGAAATAGACGTGTCAGAACTGACCGGTATCATCATACCGACTATGCAGGCAACGATAAGCTCGACAAACAACGTAGGCACAGTCAAGAGCACGTCGCTGAGAGTCCACTCGGTGATCGCGACCAGCCAACTGCCGTGGAAGCTGACCATCAAGAGCCACACCAGGACCGCCGCCAGGAACTTCGCGCCGATCCAGCTTCGCGGGTGGCTCGTCGTCCGGTACACCCAGTGGTGGCGGCGCGTAGGCCCGTAGACGCCAACTCCCCACGCCGAGATGATGGTCAGGGTGATCAGACCAAGGCCGAGTTGGTCCTGTTCCGATGCCAGACTCGCCAATGCAAGGATGCCTGCTACTCCATTCACAAAAAATAGCGAAAGCGCATTCGGCGGATAGCGCAAAATTTGCAGCAACTCCAACCAGACCAGGCCGGGCTCCGCACTGACGTTTCGCAATAACGGCAACTGTGAGTTTTCGGCCACCACGGGATCTCGTCTCCGAAGCCGGTCGGCAGCCCAAAGCGCCAGGATGGCGCACATCAGGAATCCGACAAACGGCACCGCCGAAGTCACGCCGACCGAACCTTGCGCCCACTTGATCAGCCCACCAGTAATATGCACGTGCGGGCCACTCGGAGCGTTGCCGTTCGCCGGAACTGCCTCAGCGAGCACGAGCGAGAAAACTACAGTTGTGACTAATGCGGAGCAACCCATCGCCGCCATACTGCCCACCCTGGCAACTACACGGAAAACTGCAGTCAAGAATGTCGTCGAAGCCACCGCAGTGACGACTCCGCAGACCGACACAGCGACCATCGCAGCCGCCAACGGGGCTCCTGATAGCCGGTTGGCCACTACGACGGGCGCCCAAAGGGGCGAAGTAAAGATCACTCCTATCAGGAACCCTACCGACCCCGTCATCATTCGAATCGCCATCTGGACCACCCCCGCATCAATCGGCAGCACCGAGAGCATCTCAGTTACCACTGAGCGTGAGGGTACGTAGAGAAAACTGAAGACAGTAGTGAGTGCCGGCACAGTAAACAGAAGACCACCATAGGTCACCTCGACGCCATTTAGGTCGGCAAGGGCCAATTGTCTGCCCGACTGGATGCTGGTCCACACCGCGAAAGCGAGAACCACTCCGACCAGGCCGCCGACCAGTGACATGGCCTGCACCTTCGAGCCAGTCGAGCGCGCAATATCGTTGAACCAGAGCCGCATCGTTAGCCGCATCACCGACACAACGACCCGCATGGCCGATGGCGACGCGATTGAGCCCGAGTTGGACGCGCGAAGTTTCGTGATCATGGTGAGTCAGTCTCATCAGAACGCCGCCCAGATGCACGGACCAGGCCGATCCCCCACAACACAGCAGCAAGGACGAGTACGACAAGAAGCGGCCCAACTGGGGAGAATTGCATTGACGACTCGGGAGAATCTGATGCGTCACCTGAGCCTGAACTGGACTCAATCTCCAAGAAGAGCGGGATCGTCATCTGGTGACTTGCCGTCAGACCCCAGAAGAGGATCACAGCCATGCCAATCACAACCGTCGTCAAACTAATGCCGACCGCACGCATAAATGTCATTTGCTTCCCTACTAAGATCTTTGAAAACTCTTTTGAGGTGCCGCTCCCCTTTTGTTGAGCAGATCAGAAACGGCAGACCGGGCGACGGTAACACGTTCGCTAAGACCAGTGATCCGCACGAAGGCTTCTTCAAGATCTCGAACTTCGGCGCGGTGAACCACATCAGCCGGCGTCCCAGTAGCGACTATCTCACCGGCAGACACAATGACGACGTCGTCACAGAATCCCTCGGCGGCGTGCAGATCATGTGTAGCCATCAGCGCTGCGCCCCCTAGTTGCGTGAACTCACTGATGACAGCGGTCATCAGTGCGCCAGCTTCTGGGTCGAGTCCACGCAGTGGCTCATCCAGGATCAGCAGTCCTGGATGATGAGCGAGCGCAAGAACTAACTGGAGTTTGCGTCGCATGCCGTGGGAGTACTCCCCGACGAACTTCCGAAGACTTGGCGTCAGGCCAAGAATCTGAACTAGTTCTCGGGCAAAATCCTGATCGAACCTCGGTCGCAACCTCCGATGGAATGCCAGTGTTTCTGACGCAGTCAAGGCCTCGGGTACGGGAAGATCATCGGGAAAGAAGCCGAAAGCGTCCTTTGCCGCCGGCTCATGATGCGGATGGCCGTCGATCCAAACTTGCCCAGCAGTTGGTGAATGAAACCCGGTGATGCAGTGGATGATGGTCGATTTTCCGGAACCATTGGGGCCGAGAAGACCCGTGATCCTGCCGCCGTCAACTCGAAACGAAGCCCGATCAACGGCGACCTGGCGGCCGAATCGCTTTGTGACTTCCCGCACGACCAACGGCCCGGACAGCAACATCTATTTTTCCTTTCTACAGCGTTAACCATCCCAGGGCGGATCCTGGGCGACTAGCGCCTACTCGCCCAGGATCCGATCCTCGCCTAATAGCATCCGATCTTAATTCCAATTGTGATGCCGAGGGGACCTCTGACAAACTCGAGCCTTCCATTGAAGCCGTCGTAACCCCTGGCGCGACAGTAGACAAACCCAGCCCCTGCCGCCAAGACCAAGACGCCGATCAGAACGATCCAGACCCACCGCAGAGCAGTAGACTGTGGATGGGTCTGCTCCATTGAGCGAGCCAGCCGGATCCGTGATTCATACACACCGGCGACGGCGCGTTCCATGAGGCCGGAGAACTGTGTGGTGAGGGGGTTTGACCGGCATACAGTTGTAGGACCAGCGTGGGTGATCATGCTCATCTGTCGAACCTTTCTGTCGCGTGACGCCGATTGCGTCGCATTAGACATTAGAAGCATCGACCTCCGATCGGCCAGTACTATTGCGGTTTCCAATCGATTTCATCGACGCCGGCGCTGCTGTCATGCCCTCGACCGATCATTGCCTTGGGAAACCATGGTCGACATTAGGTCCAAGGCATACAGGACGATCCGGGCTAGCGGAAGGATCCGCACCCCGTTTTCGGTGAGTTGCATGCCCCTGCGAGACCGGTCAAAAACTTGGCAACCGACACTTGCCTCGAACATTTGCAAGTGTTGGCTGACTCGGGGCTGCGAGTAGTTGAGAACCTTCGCCGCACCAGAGACGGATTCGGAATCTGCGACGGAGACGAAAGCCTGAACAAGTCTTCGTTCCATGGTTTTCCCCCACCGTGGCGTTGCGGCAATGACTTTCGAAGATTAGACACAGCCCACAGAACCTGTCAACCGATCGCCGCAAGTGTCGGATCCCAAGGTCACGCCAGAGTCGTGTTTGTGCTGTTCAGGAGGGTGATGATCTTGTCTGGTCGTCGGTGGTGGTGGCGTATGGCGGCGGTGATGTTGGTGGCGCCGGTGAGCCGGTGCAGGCTGATCGCGGTGTTGCGCAGGGTGGCCATGATCCGGGGTGCGTGGCCAGGGCCTCGGCAAAGTCGGCTGGTTGGGCTGGTGACCTGGGGGTTCGGGGGTCTGTGAGGCGGCGTGGCTGGTGTGACTGGTGTGGCCCTGGGGCTTGGATGTTGGTGTCGAAGCCACACCGAGACCGAGGGACCACACCAGCTGATGCCATCTTCGCGTACTGCCCCTGTCCGTCCGCGTTCTGTTCTGTCGTCGTCGTCGATGTTGCTGGAGTTGCTGGCTTCGGTGCCTGATCCTCGACGTCGGCGTGGGGTCCGGCATAGCCTCCCGGCGCTGCTCGCGGTGGCGCTCTCGGCGGTGGCCTGCGGTGCGCGGTCGTTCGCCGCGATCGGGCAGTGGGTCGGTGATGCCGAGGCTGACCTGCTTGCTGCGCTGGGGTTGCGCCGTGGCAGAACGCCGTCGGAGTCCGCGATCCGTCGTGCGTTCGCTCGGGTTGGACGCTGCCGCCCTGGACGCGGTCCTGGGAGCCTGGATGTGGACCCGGACCCACCAGGTCGACCAGCGGCGGGTGATCGCGATCGACGGCAAGACCGTGCGCGGGGCCCGCGCCTCCACCGCCGCGGCACTGCATCTGGTCGCCGCGATGGACCACGGCGGCGCCGTCCTCGGGCAACTCGCAGTCACCGCGAAGAGCAACGAGATCCCCGCTGTCAGAGCCCTGCTCGCGACCTTCGACCTCGCCGGTGTGGTGGTCACCGTCGATGCGATGCACACCCAGACCGACACCGCCCAACTGATCACCGGCGCCGGCGGAGACTACGTGTTCACCGTGAAGCGGAACCAACCCACCCTGTACGCAGCGTGTCAGGCAGTGCCCTGGTCACAGGTACCGGCTCGCCGCGCTACGAGCAAGGGCCACGGCCGTCGAGCCACCCGCACCATCAAGGTCATCACCGCCCCCGCCTGGGTCGAGTTCACCGGCGCCGCCCAGATCGCCCAGATCCGCAGAACCACCACCAGGAAAGAACGCAAGACCGTCGAGGTGGTCTACCTTGAGCCGCCCCGGCATGTCCGGAGACTCCGTTCCTTGGGAAGGTTGGAGTCATGTCAGAGGCGAAGTCGAGGAGGTACCCGCCGGAGTTGCGGGAGCGGGCGGTGCGGATGGTTGCTGAGGTCCGTGGTGATCATGGGTCGGAGTGGGCGGCGATGAAGAAGGTCGCGGCGCTGCTGGGGGTGACCACGCCGGAGACGGTGCGGCAGTGGTGCCGCCAGGCCGCGGTTGATGCCGGTGCCCGGGCGGGCACGACGACCGAGGAGGCTGCGGAGGTGAAGCGGCTGCGGCGTGAGAATTCGGAGTTGAAGCGGGCGAACGCGATTTTGAAGGCGGCGTCGGCTTTCTTCGCGGCCGAGCTCGACCGGCCCTCCCGCTGATCGTGGAGTTCATCCGCGAGCATGCAGACCGCCGTCAGCCAGCGGCTGACGGCGGTCTGCGGTGGGGTGTCGAGCCCATCTGTGCCGTGCTGAGCGAGCACGGGCTGCAGGTGGCCCCGTCGACGTACTACGAGCACGTGAACCGGCGGGCGAGTACGCGGGAACGTCGGGATGCGTTGCTAGTAAACGAGATCCGCAGGGTG
>JBOFLG010000106.1:0-7407 GCA_051657745.1 Dermatophilaceae bacterium
GCGCCTGAATCGAGGTGTCTTGCCATGGCTCGGTGTCGTAGCCCTGCGCCGCGTACTCCCTGGCCTGAAGCAGGGTCTCCACTTTGTCCGCGTCGTGCGCGACCCTGGATTCTGGCGTCTCGACCGCCTCGTATTCCGCGGTCAGGCTCTGAAAGCCCGCAGCGATTTCGTCCGGCAGGGTCGCGGTCTGGTGCGCGGTGACGGCCTCCGGAACGGAGGTCGTGACGTATGCGCGGCCGACGGACGGCACGTCCCCGATGGTTTCGTGAACGTCGTGCATCAGGCACAGCGCGGCCGTTCGGTCAGGGTTGGCGCCTTCCATCATGGCGAGCGCCATGCCGACGACTCCAACTCGGTATGAGTGGTCGGCCACACTCTCCGGCCGGGGTATGCCGAGCAGGAGCCAGCCCGCACGAGGCACGTTCTTGAGGTGTCCGGCTTCGTGGAGAAAGGCCCCGAGGCCCGCCAGTGGATGAGTCTTACCTTCGGGCATCGGGAGGCTTGCCTGGCCTGCGACGTACACGCCGGCTCCCGGTCGGCTGGTGAGGAACCCTTCTCCCTTGAGCACGCGTAGACCGGCGGCGACCGTCGCTTGGGTCAAGGGCCAGGGTCGGGTAGCCCGGGGGGATTTCACCCCCGGGCTCCCACAGAACGGAGCGTGACGGTCTCCCGTCACTCCGCTCTTGTCACCTTGATCATCAGCGGGTAGTTGACCCACGGCCAGTGGGCGAAGCACCTGGGGTACAGCGTGGTGACGCGTTCCCAGGCAGCCCGGGCTTCCGTTGGGCTCGGTACCGTCGGTACTTCTTGCGGATCCATCGCACCAGGTAGGTGTTGATGCGCGCCAGGAGGCCGGACAACGCGGAACGGTAGAACGCCCCGTAGTAGTTCATCCAGCCCCGGATGACCGGGTTGATCATCCGTGCGAGTTCGCCGAGGCTGAGTTCGGTGCGCCGGTGCAACCGCCACCTGCGCACCGTAGTGCTCAACCTCTTCAAGGCGTGCCGGCTGATCGCGGGCAGGAACGAGGTGAACACGTTCCCTACGCGATCCCTGGCTGCGCGGGCTCGGAACGTGTACCCGAGGAACGTGAACGAGGTATCCGGGTAGGAGCCCCGTCGGTTCCCGTCCTTGCAGTACACGATCCTGGTCTTGTCGGGATGCAACCGCAGCCCGACTGCCTCCATCCTGCCCTCGATGGCCCGTTGCACGTGCTGCGCCTGCCCTTGGCTGACGCAGTGCACCACGGCATCGTCTGCACACCGCTCGAACGGGACGCCCGGGAACTCCCGTGCCATCCACGCATCGTGGCGCGTAGCGCCGGTTGGTACCGACAGTCCATGTAGTTGGTACTGCGCTTCTGGGTAGGCGGTACTGGACCGGTTGCCTTCTCGATCAGACGGTGGCGCATCGTGCGCTGCCGCATCCGATTCGAGAGGCGGCTGATGTCGGCCAACCATCGCAGGATTCTGGAGCAGGTGCTCGCAGGTCGTTGCTACAACGAGATCGTCGAAGTCGTCGGGTGTTCGCGCCGTGATGTGTCGCGGGTGAGGAAGGTGAGCGAGGAGCGGGGCGTGACCGCGGCAACGGTCGTGAGCGAGGAGGACCTGGCGCTCTGGTTCCCCGACGGGCGGCGGATGGTCTCGGTGGCCTACGAGCAGCCCGACCTGGCGGCGGTACTTGCCGCGATGAAGGCTGCTCGGCACTTCACGTTGCTGATGGCGTGGCGCCGCAATGCCGACGCGGCACCGGCGGTGATGGGGGCGAGGAAGTACGGGTACGCGCAGTTCTGCGCGTTGTTCGCTGACTATGTCCGGACCAACGACCTCGTCGCGACGCTGCACCACGAGCCCGGTCGGGCGATGCTGGTCGACTGGGCCGGCGACACCATCGACCTTGTCGACTCCGGCAACGGGGAAGTCAGCCGAGGGGTGTTGTTCGTCGCGGTGCTGCCCTACTCCGGCGCCCTGTTCTGCCGGGCCTACCTCGACATGAAGTCGACGTCGTGGCTCGACGCCCACGTCCGCGCGTTCGCCTTCTATAAGGGCGTGACTCAGATCGTGGTGCCCGACAACCCGACGACCTCGACCCACCAGAGGGTCAAGGGCGAGTCGGAGCGGGTCGTCAACGGCCGCTACCAGCAGCTGGCCGACCACTACCAGACCGCGATCGTTCCGGCCCGTGCCAGGAAGCCACGGGACAAGGCCGCTGTCGAGAACGCCGTCAACGTGGTCAACATGCGGGTCATCGGCTACCTCGAGGGCGAGGTATGGACCACGCTGGCCGAGCTGAACGACGCGATCGAGGAGCGGGTCGGTGAGGTCAACCACGACCTGCGCCGCGCGGACGGGACTACCCGGTGGGAGCGGTTTACCGCCGAGGAGCAGTCGCTCTTGGCGCCGCTGCCGGCGACGAGGTTCGAGGAGGTGGAGTGGAAGGAGGTCAAGGCGGGACGGAACTATCACCTCAGTTGCGACTACCCGCGGTACTCGGTGCCCTACCGGCTGGCCGGGCGCATGCTGCGGGTTCGGCTGACCACCAGCCGGGTGACGATCTTCGAGGGCCACGACCTGGTGTGCGAGCACCGGCGGCTCAACGGGAGAAAGGGCCAGTACTCCACGCTGGCCGAGCACGTCCCGCCCCAGCACCAAGGCATCGACGGCCTGTGGTCAAGGCGGTGATCCACCGACCGAGCCCGATCGTTCGGACCCGCGACCGTGACAGTGGTCGAGCAGATCCTCGACCGTCACGCGATCGAAGCCCAGGGCTACCTCGACTGCCAGAACATCCTGTCCGGGCTCGGCAAAGCGAACCGCGGTCGGCTCGAGGCGGCCTGCCAGGAACTTCTCAACAACCGCGGCCAGGCGTCTTACACGACCCTGAAGCGGCTGATGGCCGCGATCAACTCCGACGCCAACAGGCCCCGCAAGATCACCCCTGCGGCGTCAACGAGGAAACGCAGCACCATCACCGGCGATGACGGCAGCAGCGGCGGTGTGGTCGGCAGTGTCAGCGGCCTGGGGCCCGACGTCTACGTCCGCGACCCCTCGCACTACGAACGGACCCCTGCGCCGGCGCCACCCGATCCCGACGACGGCGGGCTCGACGGCGGGCAGGGGATGGAGCTGTGATCTTCACCAGCGTCGACTACGAGAAGTTCCGGGCCCTGCGGGTCACCCACGTCGCGACCCGGTTCGAGGAACTGGTCAACGACGAGGCCAACGATCACATCACCCCCGAGAAACTGTTCCTCACCGCGGTCGACGATGCGCTCGAAGCGAGGCGGGTCAACAAGATCGAGAAGCTCATCCGTGCCGCGGGGTTCCCGATCCCCGATGCGACGATCGCCGAGATCGACTACCGCGACGGCCGTGGCGTCAACCCGGTCCGGATGCGCCGCTACGCCGATCACGACTGGCGAGCCGACCCCGTCAACCTGCTGATCATCTCGCCCACCGGCGGCGGGAAGACCTACCTCGCATCAGCACTCGGGATCGCGGCCTGCCACAACGAGCACACCGTCACCTACCTCCGCATGGACGACCTCGCCAGACGGCTCGTCCTCGCAAGAGCCGATGCGATCGCTCACCAGCAGTTGCTCAACGCCCTGTCGAACGTGGACCTGCTCGTGATCGACGACTTCCTCACCGTCGGCATCGACCACGACGCCGCAGCCGACCTGTTCGCCGTCCTCGCCAACCGCGATCACCGACTACCGACCATGATCGCCTCCCAGCTCTGCATATCCTCGCCGGCGAAGGAGAAGTACCAGAGGGGGCGGTAGTTCTCCCATGAACGGGGGCGCAGAGGAGTGTCGACGAATAGGCGTTCAATCATCTTGCGCATCGACAGGTAGTACTCCAGATGCCGAGCCGCTTGCACGACATAGATGTCCATGAACGCAGAGTGCGGCTGAAAGATCTGGAATCGCGGGAAAGTAGTAGTCAGTGGCGCGTATTGAGACAGGTACTCCTCAGCGAGCGATTCGTCGTCCAGACCTACGATGTAGGTGTAGTCAGCAAGGATCCCGCGCTCATCGGCCCGCCGCAGCAACGGGACCACATCGGCGGGCGTCAACTTTGCCTTGGATTGCTTAAGGATTTCCCCGCGCCGGCTAAAGCACTCGATCGTCGTCGTCAGGTGGAAGGGGCCAATCTCGGCAGCGGCGTTGAGACCCTTCTCACTGGTTAGCACGCTCGACAGGAAGTGAATGTTGCCGACGCAATGGTGGGCCGCCATCGAAGTGCGCACCTGCCGCAGGTGATCGAGGGCTAGGTCCTCATAGTGGAAACAGCCAGTGCAGATCGTGACTGTATCGACGCCACTCAGATCGTCAAGTCCAAAGTCGGATTCAAGTGCCGTGAGGTACGCGTCCAGATCGTCGAGTGCGGCCAGGCGAGGATCCGACGCTGCTTCCATCGTGTTTGGGCAGAAGGCACACCCTATGCACTGACTGCGCGCGTTGGAGTTGAGCGTCAGCACACGTTGGCCGTTGCGAAAGTAGCCCAGAACCGCATCGTCATCCTCAAGCTCCTCGATCGTCGCCACCTGCTCACCATGAAGGGTGATCTCCTCTTCGTCCAGCACAAAGGGCGACTCGATCCGGCCGAGCGAGAGGATGAGGAAGACCTCCTCCTCTGGGCGCGAGGTAAGCCGCAATCGGACTCGCATTCGCGATCGCTGGATGCGCGAGTGGACCCCTGACTTGTTGAGCGCGATCAGTAGAACGTCCTCCTCCGGAACGTCCCAGTCACGAGCCAAATTCGCCAGATGCGATCGACTCTCGACAAGTGTGCTCGTCATCCCGAGATCCCCTCCTACGCGTGTACCACCAACTGCGCGCTGCCGATGTCACAGTCGCTGACGACCGATCGGCTAGAGCCCAATTGCCACAGTACGACAGCCTGGCGTATTTGACGAGGTCCCGGTGAGTCAGCCGGTGGATGGCGCCTTCAAGGCCGGTCTGGCTAGGCTTCGGCAGGTGACTGGGTTCCGACGTTTTTCCCTCGACCGTCGTCGAGATCCGTCGGGTGTATCCGGAACCGGGGTTGTGGCGGTGGGCTGCGAGTTCCCGGACGGCTCTTGTGTGCTGCGCTGGCAGACCGAGATTCGTTCGACAGTCCTCTACGATTCCTTGGATGACCTGATCGCTGTCCATGGACACGAAGGTGCGACCTTACTCGTGTTCTGGGATGAGTAGCACCTGTCGGCTATAGCGCTGTGCCGACGGGTTCATAAGCTCATCGCCCCGCGCGTCCCTCCACCACTCTAGGCGAGGAGCCCTGATATGAAACGAGCGGCAGATGACTATACGTCGGCCGAACTGTTTGCCGGCACCGCCCGTTACTACGCGCGGTTCCGACCGGGTTATCCATCCAGCATGGTCGCTGGCATCGCGCGAGCGGTGTCGCTCACCGGGTCGTCGCGTGTGATCGACATCGGGTCCGGCACCGGACACCTCACGCTGGAGTTGGCCAGTCACGTGTGTGAGGTCGTCGCGGTCGAGCCCTCGGCAGGAATGAATGAGCAGCTGCGGCTAGGTGCGGCCCGGCTCGGCATCGACAACGTATCGATAGCCCGGGGGGATTCTGAGGATCTGGACCAATTCCGTGCCGACGAGTTCGACGCCGCCTTCTTCGCGGCCGCCTTCCATTGGACAGACCGTGACAGAACCCTTGAAGTCCTCGACGATATCGTCCGACCCTACGGGGCGGTCGTCGTGATCAGCGGCGCGAGCCCGGTCGAGCCCCCGGCCTGGCAGGCGGCGATTGACCAGGTCCGGCACCGCTTCCTCGGTCCTGAACGCAGAGCGGGTTCCGGCACGTATACGCACCCCGCGGAGCGCCACGAAGTGGTACTCGCCCGATCAGCATTCTCCAACGTCACAGCCGAGATGTTCACTTGGTCCCTGGAGTCGACAGTCGATGAACTGGTCGGCCGACAGCTCTCCTACTCATATAGCTCACCAATTCTACTGGCCGAAGACCTTCCCAGATACGAAGAATCCCTACACACTGCGTTGTCCGAGTTCGCCACCGATGGACGCCTCTCGGAACAACTGCACTCAGAGACACTGATCGCGCGCCGCCCGCGTCCCGAGCGCTGAGTGCGATCAGCAGCCCGGCCTGGCTACGCCCAGAAAACCCCTGGGTGCCAGCCGCTCGCGGATCGGTCACCCGGTAGTTGTCAAGTCGAATGAGACGCGTCCAGTCTACAGCCGTAGATCGGTGAGGGGTGTGCTGATGTGCTCAGCGCCACGTGGTTTGGGGGCCGTGTCGTGACGGCGCCGGGGGTGCGTGATCCGATGAACACGGGATTCAATCCGCAGCGCCCGATCCCTACGTCATCGCTGCCGAGCCTCCACAAACGCGGCGCGTATCAGAGCGAACCGAGGTCTCGGCCTGGCCATCGGCGCTGCGCTCGCTCGTCAGGGTATCCACGTCGTCCTGACCGGTCGAGACCCGCAGGCCACATCGCGCGCTGCAGCCGGCCTTGCCATCGAGGGTCTGCCTGTCTCCTCTCACCAACTCGACATCACCGACACGGCCAGCGTCGCCCGAGCCTTTGCCGACGTCGCCAACGAACACGGCCGACTCGACATCTTGATCAACAACGCAGGCATCGCCATCGACCGCCGACAACCCGCTGCTAGCGCCGATATGGAACGAGTTGCGGCGACCCTGGACACCAACCTCCTAGGCGCCTGGCGATGCAGCACCGCCGCCGTCCAAGAGATGCGTCGAAACCGCTACGGCCGCATCGTCAACGTCACCAGCCACCTCGCTACCGCCGCCGAGATGGGTGCCGGCAACGTCTCCTACCGCGTTGCGAAAGCCGGACTCAATGCGTTGACGCGCATCCTCGCCGATGAACTGAAGGACGACAACATCCTCGTCAACGCGGCCAGCCCGGGCAGAATCGCGACCCGTATGGCCTACGGCGAAACCACCGCCACCCCTGAGAGCGCGGCCGAGACCTACACCTGGCTTGCCACGCTGCTCGACAACGGACCCACGGGTCAGCTCTTCCATGACCGGTCGCCACTATCCTGGTAGCTGCCCCACCATCCGCTGCCAACAGCTACTCACCCCGGGAACGACCGGTGGTCAGCGCTTCCTTAGTCGGAGCCCCTGGAGTCGCGCGCCTGGTCGGGAACTCCGTCGTCGACGGCCATCCCGTCGCCGAACGCCCCCTGGTCCTTCGCCTCGCCGGCCTTGCGCAGATGCCGGCTCAAGCTGAAGCCCAGGAGGGCGACGGCGATCAGCAGTCCGACGAACGTGATCGCTCCCCAGGCCCCCGCCACCACGTCCTCGTCCCTCGGTATCGGGTCTCCGGCCCGTAGCGCGATCTCTTCGAAGGTGTCCCAGAGCGAGGCGATCAGTGGCTGCATGCCCATCAGTGTGGCAC
>JBOFLG010000107.1:0-16107 GCA_051657745.1 Dermatophilaceae bacterium
CCGCACCCGCCGGATGAACGCCACCCCCGCGACTGTAGAGGACCCCATTAGTGCGTGAAACCGCACCAACCACCACGCATCACCGCAGGTCACAGACCCGAGCCGCCGTCGCTCCGCGAGCGGTGAGCCAAGTCAGGCCGTACGCGGCGGTGGTTGTTGGTGATGTTGCGGAAGCCGAAGGCGTTGCGGGCTTCGGAAGCCGAAGGCGTTGCGGGCTTGGTGTTTCGCGATGCGGTTGTAGCCCTCTGATCGGGCGTTGGAGTAGTCAGTGGTGATCGCGGCCTCGATGGCTGGCCACCACGCTTCGATGGTCGCGGCGAAGCGGTGCACCTCGGGGGAGGTCGAGGTCGCGGCCCGTTCGTACAGGCGCCACAACCGGTCCCGGATGAGCGCACGGTCGGGGTTGGTCCCGGACAGCGCCAGCAGTGCGCGCAGGCGTTCCTTGACGGTGTACGCGTGCAGGATCTCCAGGCCGGGTTCCCCGGCATCGGTGAGGGCGTTCCACACCGACGCGAACACGCCGGGGTCAAGGCGTTCGTGAGCGATGAGCAGCTAATGACAAGCGCGTCCACGAGGTCAGCGGTGAGCGCAAGCGGTTCGCCTTGGCGATCCTGCCGGCGTGGGCCAGGAAGTCGCCGCGAGTCGCTGAGGTGCTGCCGTTGCTTTACCTGCACGGATTGTCGTCCTCGGACTTCGGGCCGGCGTTGACGCAGTTCCTCGGCACCAGCAACAGCTTGTCTCCGGCCAGGATCACCCGGATGACCAAGGACAGGCAGGACGAGGCGACCGCGTTCAACCAGCGGTCGCTGGCCGGGACCGACTACGAATACATGTGGGTCGACGGGATCCACCTCAAGGTCCGCCTCGAGCAGGACAAGGTGTACCTGCTGGTGATGATCGGCGTGCGTACCGACGGTTCGAAGGAACTCATCGCGCTCGACGACGGGCACCGCGAGTCCACCGAGTCCTGGGCCGACCTGCTCCGTAGCTGCAAGCGCCGCGGGATGGCGGCCCCGGTCCTCGCGGTCGGCGACGGCGCGCTGGGGTTCTGGGCCGCGGTCCGCACCGTGTTCCCCGAAATCCGTGAGCAGCGGTGCTGGTTCCACAAGATCGCCAACGTCCTGAACTGCCTGCCGAAGTCGGCGCAGCCTGGCGCGAAGACCGCCCTCGCCGAGATCTGGAACGCCGAAGACCGCGAGCACGCCGACGCCAGTGTCCGGGCACGGCCCGGTCGGCCAGCCCCAGGCCAACCACCCCAACACTTACCGACGATTCACGTGCCACTGATCCGCGCCGGTGGCACGAGTCAGGCCCAAGGCCCAAGGCCCAAGGTTGTCCACAGCAATGTCCACACCCTGTGTGAAACCTGTGTCAAGCCTGCCGCGCAGGCGAGGCCCTCGCGATGCACCGCCTGTCCAAGCCCAGTGATCCACCTCTGTGGACTAAACCTGTGGAAAACTGCCGCGCTCAGCGAGATGTGCGGACACCTCGGTACCCCAGGTGTCGCGTCATCCACAGCACCCTGTGGATTGATGTGGATAAGTGGCCTCAGTGGGTGGACTGCTGACTGCGACGGCGTGGACCGTGTGTGAACATCAGAACGACGTCCACTGCCGTCGTCGATGATCCACCTGGATATCCCCACGGTATCCACACCCTTGACGTCGCACCCCATCTGCGAGAACAGCAAGCTATCCACAGCATCCACAACTCCGATGACGACGATGGATCCATCTACCACCATGATCCGCCCCAACCAGGGGCTCTGTTGACCAAGATCGGTGGCCACGCGACACACCACTGGCCTCAACCGGGCTAGCGGTACCAACACCCCTGACACGTGCACTAGTGTCGGTGGCCCATCCTGGGCGGCACCGCAGCAAGCGATGTCCTGACACCCGGAGTATTCGTGGCGCGCACCGCGCCGGAGAAGGTCGGTGAGCCGTGAAGTTCCGCGTCGAGCGCGACGTCCTGACTGAGGCGGTCACCTGGGTAGCCCGCGGACTTCCCACGCGCCCACCCGTGCCGGTGCTCGCTGGCATCCTGCTCGACGCCAGCGACGACGGCATGGTGACACTGTCAGCGTTCGACTACGAGGTTTCCGCACAAGTCACCATCGCTGCCGATGTAGCCGAGAGCGGCACGGTCTTGGTGCTCGGCCGCCTGCTTGCAGATATCTGTCGCAACCTTCCAGACAAACCGGTCGACCTCGTGACCGACTCCGCAAAGGTTCAGGTCACCTGTGGCGCGTCGCGGTTCAGTCTGCTGTCGATGCCGGCCCACGAGTACCCGACCCTCCCGCATGCCCCCGGCGGCAGTGGTGTCATCGACGGTCAGTTGTTCACCCACGCAGTGGCACAGGTATCGATCGCAGCCGACCGTGGCGACACTCTGCCGATCCTCACCGGCGTGCGAGTAGAGGTCGAAGGTGACCGGATGACGCTGCTCGCCACTGACCGTTACCGCCTCGCCATGCGCGAACTGCACTGGAACCCCACCACGACCGATCTCAGCCAGGTAGTGCTCATCCCTGCACGGACCTTGTCAGACACCGCCCGTGCACTCGGCGCGAGCGGCTCGGTGAACGTAGCCCTCGGCAGCGCTGCCGGCGGTGACGGATTGGCAGGGTTCGAAGCGGGGCGCCGTCGCACCACCACCCGGCTGCTCGACGGGGAGTACCCCAAGGTCAGCTCGATCTTTCCGACGTCATCCGACAGCGACGCGGTGATTCGAACCGCGGAGTTGGTCGAGGCAGTGAAGCGGGTCGCACTTGTCGCCGAGCGCAGCACCCCGGTGCGACTGCGCTTCACCGACGGCCAAGTCTCGATCGAGGCCGGTACCGGGGATGACGCTCAGGCTTCCGAAGCAGTAGAAGCGACGCTGATCGGCCCTGAGATCGAGATCGCCTTCAACCCGGGGTATCTTCTCGACGGACTTGGCGCGGTTGGTACCGAATGGTCCCGAGTGTCTTTCACACAACCATCCCGGCCAGCGGTACTCAGCGGCCAGGCCGAGGCTGACGGCGAGGCGGACACCTCGTATCGGTACGTGCTGATGCCCGTGCGATTCGCTTCCTGACCAGGCGTTCGCCACGTTGGTGCACGTCCGGTAGTCGCCCTCTGGGCGTAGCCTTCGCGGCAACGCACCATCGTCAACGGGTCACACACCACGAGGGAGATCGCGATGCAGTTGGGTCTGGTCGGTCTAGGAAAGATGGGCGGCAATATGCGCGAGCGGTTGCGCAGAGCTGGCCACGAGGTGGTGGGCTACGACCGAAACCAGTCCATCGCCGACGCACGGTCGTTGGCCGACATGGTGAATCAACTCACGGCACCGAGGACTGTCTGGCTGATGGTTCCGCACGGCGCTCCAACCCGAGACACGGTCACCAAGCTCGGCGGGCTCCTCGAACGCGGCGACCTGGTCATTGACGGCGGCAACAGCAAGTTCACTGACGACGCCGAGCACGAGAAGACCCTCCGGACACACGGCGTCGGCTATCTCGACTGCGGAGTCTCCGGTGGTATCTGGGGGCTTGAGAACGGCTACGGCCTCATGGTCGGTGGCACCGCGTCAAATGTACGCAAAGCGATGCCGATCTTCGACGCGCTCCGCCCGGAGGGCCCGCGAGATGAGGGCTTCGTCCATGTCGGCAAAGTTGGCGCAGGGCACTACGCAAAGATGGTGCACAACGGCATCGAGTACGGTTTGATGCACGCCTACGCTGAGGGGTACGAACTGCTGAGCGCCAAAGACATCGTGGACGATGTCCCGGGCGCCTTCAAAGCCTGGAGTCGTGGCACCGTGGTGCGGTCCTGGCTGCTTGACCTCATGGTCAAGGCCCTCGATGAGAACCCCACTCTCGCTGATGTTTCCGACTACACCTCGGACTCGGGTGAGGGCCGGTGGACCGTCGAGGAGGCCATCGCGCTCTCGGTGCCGATGCCGGTGATCTCGGCGTCCCTCTTCGCCCGGTTCGCATCGCGGCAGCAGGTGTCGCCGACGATGCAGGCCGTCGCCGCGTTGCGAGGCCAGTTCGGTGGACACCAGGTGATGACGACTACCGAAGGTGAGCAGTTGCGCGAGGATGCCACCGGCAGTCCGAGAAGTGCGGTGGCCACCGCAAAGAGTGCGACGAAAACCAAGATGCTGGCGCGCTCGGCAAGCACGGCGGCCGCTCCGGGACCGAAAGCTGGCGCATCTGCACTTCCCGGCGACACGGCGGCCGACGCCGAGGGTGGGGCCCGCGGCCGGTCAACGCGGAAGCCTGCCAACCCGAAGAAGTGAGTCATCGGTGCGCTTGCGGCACCTCGAGGTTGTCGACTTCCGTAGCTACGCCGCGGCCGAGCTTCCACTCGAGCCCGGGGTGACTACCTTTCTGGGCCGCAACGGCCAGGGAAAGACCAACCTCGTCGAGGCGGTTGGGTACCTCGCGACTCTCAGCAGCCACCGGGTTGCGACCGATGCCCCACTGGTGCGTTTCGGTGCGCCACAGGCAGTGGTGCGTGGCGTGGTGGTGCGTCATGGACGCGAATCGTTGGTCGAACTGGAGGTCAACCCCGGACGGATGAACCGGGCCCGACTGAACAAGTCGGCTCTCGCCCGGCCCCGCGACGTGCTTGGCACAATGCGCGCTGTGGTGTTCGCGCCAGAGGATCTGGCGCTCGTCAAAGGAGATCCGGGCGAGCGGCGACGCTATCTCGACGACCTCCTCGTGGCACGGCAGCCACGCTGGGCCGGCGTTCGCGCTGACTACGACAAGATCGTTCGGCAACGCAGCGCGTTGCTCAAGTCGGCCGGCGCTCTGCTCGGACGGCAACGGCGTGCCGGGTCGGGGTCGCCTATCCGGTCTCAAGCAGCAACTCACGAGTCGACAAAAGACGTTGATGGAGAGGGCCATTCGGCACTTCACACGTTGGATGTTTGGGACTCGCATCTGGCGCATGTCGGTTCGCAGTTGCTCTATGCGCGGCTTCGGCTCCTGCGCGATCTCGCCCCGTACCTCGGTAGTTCCTACGCCCAGGTGAGCGCAGGGCAGTCGCAAGTTCGCGCCGTGTACAAGAGTTCGTTGCGGGCTGAGACCGCAGCGCGCCTCGGTGACGGGGAAGTGCTAGAGCCCGACGAGCTCGCTGCCGAGATGCTCACCTCCCTGGCCGAGGTGCGTGCCCGGGAGGTCGACCGAGGTGTCTGCCTGGTCGGGCCCCATCGCGATGATCTTCTGCTCACGCTCGGTGAGTTCCCGGCCAAGGGCTACGCCAGCCACGGCGAGTCTTGGTCGGTGGCGTTGGGTCTACGGCTGGCCGGCTTTCATCTCTTGCGCCACGACCTCGGCGACGACCCGGTGCTGGTCCTCGACGACGTCTTCGCAGAACTCGATACCGGCCGGCGTGAACGGCTGGCCATGATGGTCGCCGACTGCGAGCAGGTGCTTGTCACCGCCGCCGTGCCTGCCGACGTTCCGGACGCGCTCGTCGGCCGAACCGCGACAGTGACGCTCGGGGCGGTGGCCCTCGATGGCTGACCAGCGTCGGCGCAGGGCGCCGGGTGACCTGGACGGATCTCCCCACGTCAGAAAACTGGTATCGGGTGATCTTCCGCCGGATCAGGTCCCGGTCCTACCTGAGGCGAGGGGACTGGACGAGGCTTGTGCCTCGTCCAGTGATACGACTCCACCGGATGCCGGTGAGTCGCCTCCCGGCGACGTCGCACCGTCAGCCGCCCTTGCCCGGGCCCGGGCAGCTGCCCGGGCCCGGGGGTTGCGGCCCGGACTGAAGCCCAAGCGTCGCCCGAAGGATGTGCCGGTCGAACGGCGTCGACTGACCGGCCGAGACCCGGCTCCGCTCGGTGACCAGCTCGAGCGCTTTGTCGCCGAGCGCGGTTGGCAGGTCGATGTTGCCGTGGGATCGGTGGTGGGGCGCTGGCCGCAAATCGTCGGGGTGGACGTTGCCGAGCATTGCCGACCAGCAGATTTCGTCGATGGAGTGCTCACCGTGCGCGCCGACTCCACAGCCTGGGCAACTCAACTCCGGATGCTGTCGAGTAGCTTGCTCACTCGACTCGCCGACGAGGTCGGTGAGGGAACCGTTACCGAGTTGCGAGTTCTCGGGCCGGGCGCACCGTCGTGGTCACGCGGTGGCCGCCGGGTCCAGGATGGCCGGGGACCTCGCGACACCTACGGCTGAATCGCGTCCTGGGGAGTTTCTGCCCAGACTCCCACCTGATGGCCGTCAGGGTCGGTGAACTCGAAGCGTCGGCCACCCGGGAAGTCGAATGGCTCCTGGACGATTATCCCGCCCGCGGCCCGTACCGCTGCGAGGCTGGCATCGAGGTCGATGGAGCGCACCACGGGCAGGATGCGTGCCTGGAGTTCGATGTCGAGCGCCGGCCCCGCAGGGCACTCCCCAGGGAGTTAGGGTCGCCGGCATGGGCGATAAGCTGCTAGTCCAGCGGGCCGATCACGACCGGGTGGCGATCCTCACCCTCAACTCGCCGGAGAACCGTAACGCGCTCTCGCAGCGGCTTGTTACTGACCTGCGCGCCCACCTGGAGGCCATCACTGTCGACGAGTCACTGCATGCGGTGCTGGTGCGCTCCGCTGGGCCGACCTTCTGCTCCGGTGCCGATCTGCGCGAGGCGACCTCGGTCGACATGGTAAGAATTGGCACCACCATCGTGGCGGTGCAACGGGCGATCGCGGCGCTACCGGTGCCGGTGGTGGTGCGACTCGATGGGCCGGTCCGGGCCGGTGGGCTCGGCCTCGTGGCCGCAGCCGATGTCGTCGTCTGCTCCGCGGATGCCGACTTCGCTCTCACCGAGGTACGCCTCGGCCTGGCGGCCGCAGTCATCTCGATCCCGGTGGTGGCTCGCATCGACCCGCGGGCGGCATCCGACTGGTTTCTCACCGGGCGGAGGTTCGGTGCCGAGGAGGCTCGAATGCACGGTCTGGTCACTCGGGTGGCGCCGGCCGAGGCGATGGATGACGCTGTGGACGCGGTGCTCAACGACCTCCGAGCTGGCGTTCGGCAGGGCTTGGTGGCGGCTAAGCGGATCCTCACCGCACCACTCGTCGCGGCTCTTGATGCGCGCGGCCACGAGATGGCGGAGACCTCGGGCCGGCTGTTCCACTCTCCGGTCGCCCAGGAGAAGATGGCCGCGGTGCTCGGCGCTGACCGCAGCAGCAGGTGAGCTGCGCCTCGCGGGTGGGTCCGGCGGTGCGCCCGGCAGCGCCCACTAGCGAGTACCAGTGCTCCGGGAGAGAGTGGGTGGATGACGAACCCTCTTCCCGATACGCAGCTCCGCTCCGTTCATCAGCCGCGTGGTGGCCCGACCTCTGCGGTGATCTCGTTCGTGCCGCCCTACCTGCTGGAGGCGCTCGCGTCATCCGGCGACGGGGACCTCGCCACCCGTGCCCGCGCCACCCTTGACATCGACGCCGGCTTCCGGGGCGGGCGTAGCGGCGCCGGCATCTGGGGTGGGCCTATCGGCCTGGACGCCCGCCCATCCGACCCCGGCACAACGTCGCCAACGCCGAGTGCGGTCGGCGTGCAGCGCACCGTGCATGACGGCGGTGGCAGCACGGATCTGCCAGGAACGACGGTGCGCAGCGAGGGGGACCCCGACACCGGCGACCGTGAGGTGACCGAAGCGTACGACGGCCTCGGTGCTACCTGGGCCTTGTGGCAGGAGGCCTTCGGCCGCAACTCTCTCGACGGCAACGGGCTCCCGCTACTCGCCACGGTGCACTACGGCCACAACTACGCCAACGCGTTTTGGGACGGCACCCAGATGGTGTTCGGTGACGGTGACGGCGAGATCTTCCTGCCGTTCACCCGCAGCCTCGACGTCATCGCCCACGAGCTCGCCCACGGTGTCACCCAGTACACGTCGAACCTCGTCTACCAGGGCCAGCCCGGGGCACTTAACGAATCGGTGAGTGACGTGTTCGGCGTGCTCGTCGCGCAGCGGGCCCGGGGTCAGTCCGCCGATGCGGCCGACTGGCTGATCGGTGCCGATCTGCTCGCCGACGGTGTGCAGGGGACGGCGCTGCGCTCGATGGTCGAGCCGGGCACCGCCTATGACGACCCCCGGCTCGGCGTGGACCCCCAGCCGGGGCACTGGCGCGACTACGTCGAGACCAGCGACGACAACGGCGGTGTCCACATCAACTCCGGTATCCCCAACAAGGCCTTTCACGTGGTCGCCACCACCCTGGGCGGCAACGCGTGGGGGTCGGCCGGTCAGATTTGGGTCGACACAGTCACCGGCGAGATTCCTCCCGACTGCGACTTCGCGACCTTCGCCGGGTTGACGGCCGCCGCTGCCGGCCGCCGCTTCGGCGAGGCCTCCGGTGAGGTTGATGCGGTACGCGCCGGGTGGGATGCCGTAGGCGTCGCGCTATCGAGGTCCGGCGTCGGTGTCTCGCTCGGCGTGCCACCGGAATCCGTGCCACCGGAATCCGACGCTGTCCTGGACGACCGTACTGAGGTCAGGGTGCGCCGAACCGGCGGTCTCGCGGGCATCGTGCGGGAGCGCACCATTACCCTGTGCGAGCTTCCGGGCGACGACCTCGCAGCCTGGCGCTCCTTGCTGGACAGCCACGCCTTCCAGGATTTGGCCACCGCAGAACTTTCCCCTGTCCGCGACGCATTCTCGTACGGCGTCCGGTGCCCAGCACCACAGGTCGATGTCAACCTTCCAGAGCACGTGCTCACGGATGACGTACGCGGTCTCTTCGAGCGTGCGCTCTCCGTGGGTGGCTCGGACCCGGACCCGAACAGGCCGCTCCGATAGAGGTCAGCGGACCGGAGCGAGGGTGGCCAGGATGGCCCGGGTGATCTCGTCGGACTGGCCGGCGTCGGCAGTGGAGACCGTGAGAGTGACCACACCCCCAGCACCCTTCACCACGACGCTGCGTCCCTGGACAGTCGTGGTGCCGAGGGCCAGGGTGTAAGGCACCACCAGGGTCGCACCGGCAGCGGTGGTCTCCTTGCGGGCGGTGCCAACTTTCGCCCCGATCCCGGCCAGCTCGCCCGTGATCTTTTCCGCTGGTGGCACCTCGGTGACGTTCGGCATCGGCACGGCGTTAACGTTCGGCGAAAAGTCGTTCTTGCGTGGGCCGATGACCATGAGGTCGATGCTTTGGGCTGCTTGGGTGAACTGTTCGGCAGTAATGTCGAGCGATTCGGCGGCGGCAGCCAAGCCCTTCTGATCGCCGCCGGCAACTGCCTTCTGGACGTCCACGACGGTCCAGGAATCGGGGACCGCGAATTGGGTCCGCACGCCCGGTGCCTCGACGAGTTGGAATCCGTCGGGTGCCGACGCAGCCGCGGCGCTCGGCGAGGCGCCGGCTGATCCCTTCCCTGATCCGGAGTCTGACGCCGAGGTGTCGTCACTACACCCGGCGAGCGAGACGGCGAGAACCAAGACGGTGGCGGACACGGCGGCCGAACGGAGTTTCCCCAGCATGGCTGGAACTCTAGACCAGATCGGTCGGGTGGTCGTTGCGCGGACCTCTCGACAGCCCACCCCGGTGCCAGGCGGCAGCCAGGTACCGACGAGGCGAAAACGCCGGATCACGCCTCGAACTGACGTGGTCAGGTGGAGGGAGTCGATGCCCGGTCCGACACTGCGGGAAATCAATCCACAGGCTCGCCCAGCAGCGTGTCACAGCAGCACTGGCCGCTAACATGATCGATGAACCACGCTCGGGGCGTCGCAGCTCTGAGCGTGTGGCCTGACTCCCGCCTGATGAGGCGGCGCCGAGGGCCGTCAGAAGTGCGCCGATGCTCCGGCACCCGAACCCAAGGAGATCCGTGGCGGCCCAGCAGCCCGAGTCCACGCCCGACACCACCGAACCCGGCGGAGAGGTGCGTTCCAACCTCAGCGCCAGGTCATCCGACCTGGTCGACGGCGCCTACGACGCCTCGGCGATCACCGTGCTCGAAGGGCTCGATGCAGTTCGCAAGCGGCCCGGCATGTACATCGGTTCTACCGGTGAGCGCGGCCTGCACCACTTGGTCTGGGAGATCGTCGACAACGCGGTCGACGAGTCACTCGCCGGTCACGCCGACGCCATCGAAGTCATCCTCATGGCTGACGGTGCGGTGCGGGTCCGGGACAACGGGCGGGGCATTCCGACCGACATCCATCCAAGTGAGGGGGTGAGCGCGGTCGAGTTGGTGCTCACCCAGTTACACGCCGGTGGCAAGTTCGGTGGTGGTGGCTACAAGGTGTCCGGGGGTCTGCACGGGGTCGGCTCCTCGGTCGTGAACGCGCTCTCGACCCAGCTCGACGTCGCCGTGCGGCAGAAGGGGTACGCGCACCGCATGTCCTTTCACCACGGCGTGCCGATGGGCCCCCTCACTCAGATGGAAGAGACTGATCGCACCGGGACCACTATCACCTTCTGGGCCAACGCGGACATTTTCGAGAGCGTCGAGTACGACTACGAGACCCTCCGGTCGCGGTTCCAGCAGACCGCGTTCCTCAACAAGGGCCTCACCATCACGGTGGTCGACGAGCGCGCGCCGGCGATTGCGGCGGTCGGCGATCTTGACCTCGATGGCGTCAATTCGGATGTCACCGAGGTCATCGACGCCGAGGCAGCGGCCGGCGCGGCCAGCCGTACCACCGCTCGCTCAGTCACCTACCGCTACGACGGCGGTCTCGTGGACTACGTCAACCACCTGGTGTCGAGCAAGAAGGCCGACCAGGTGCATGCCGAGGTCATCTCGATCGAGGCCGAGGATGACGCTCGTGCCCTCTCGCTCGAGATCGCCATGCAGTGGACCACGGCGTACTCCGACTCGGTGCACTCCTACGCGAACACGGTGAACACCCACGAGGGGGGAACCCACGAGGAAGGCTTCCGCGCCGCGCTGACCAAACTGGTCAACGACTTCGCCCGTAAGCAGAACCTGCTCAAGGACAAGGAAGACAACCTCACTGGCGACGATGTGCGCGAAGGCCTCACCGCCGTCATCAGTGTCAAGCTTGGCGAGCCGCAGTTCGAGGGTCAGACCAAGACCAAGCTGGGCAACTCTGAGGTCAAGGGATTTGTCCAGCGGGCGATGACAGAGGAGTTCGGTGACTGGCTCGAGCGGCATCCTGCCGAGGGTCGCGACATCGTGCGCAAGGCGATTCAGGCGGCTGCGGCTCGGATGGCGGCGCGCAAGGCCCGCGAGGCGACTCGGAAGCGGGTTCTCGAGTCGGGCGGCTTGCCCGGCAAACTGCGCGACTGTCAAGCCAAGGACCCGGCGGTCTCGGAGGTGTTCATCGTCGAGGGCGACTCGGCCGGCGGTTCGGCGGTGCGCGGGCGCAACCCGCACACCCAGGCGATCCTCCCGATCCGCGGCAAGATCCTCAATGTCGAAAAGGCCCGGCTCGACAAGATCCTCGCCAACACCGAAGTGCAGGCGCTGATCTCGGCGTTCGGCACTGGAATCGGCGAGGACTTCACCATCGAGAAGGCCAGATACCACAAGATCGTGCTGATGGCCGACGCCGACGTCGACGGTATGCATATCCGTACGCTGCTGCTGACCCTGCTGTTCCGGTTCATGAAGCCCCTCATTGAGGCTGGCTACGTGTACCTTGCCCAGCCGCCGCTCTACCGCATCAAGTGGAGTAACACCGCGCACGAGTTCGCGTTCACCGACCGCGAGCGCGACGCCCTGATCGCCGAGGGCCAGGCCAAGGGTCGGCGCATCCCCAAGGACAACCCGATCCAGCGCTACAAGGGCCTTGGCGAGATGGACTACCAGGAACTCTGGGAGACCACCATGGACCCCGACCACCGGGTTCTGCTCCAGGTGACCCTGGATGACGCTGCCGCCGCCGACGAGATCTTCTCCATCCTGATGGGCGAAGACGTCGAGAGCCGGCGGGGCTTCATCCAGCGCAACGCCCGCGACGTCCGCTTCCTCGACATCTGACCCTCGCTTTCCCGCCCCATGCCGGAATCTGGATCCAGGCACCCTGAAGTTCCAGGTGCTTCGCCGGTTCCGGTGCCACAAGCCGCTGCTGACGAAGGACGCCGATGACCGACCAGCCCGTCGAGACCGACCGCACGGAGCCGATCGACCTCAACACCGAGATGCAGCGGTCGTACATCGAGTACGCGATGAGCGTGATCGTCAGCCGGGCGCTGCCCGACGTACGCGACGGCCTCAAGCCGGTACATCGCCGCGTGCTGTACGCGATGTACGACGGGGGTTACCGCCCCGACCGCGGCTTCAACAAGTGCAGCCGGGTCGTCGGCGACGTCATGGGCCAGTACCACCCGCACGGCGACAGCGCCATCTACGACGCCCTCGTGCGGCTTGTCCAGGACTGGAGCCTGCGCTACCCGCTCGTCCAGGGCCAGGGCAACTTCGGCTCCCCCGGCGATGACCCCGCCGCCGCACCCCGGTACACCGAGTGCCGCATGGCGCCGCTCTCCATGGAGATGGTGCGTGACATCGACGAGGAGACCGTCGATTTTCGCCCCAACTACGACGGCAAGACCCTTGAGCCGTCGGTGCTGCCGAGCCGCTTCCCTAACCTGCTGGTCAACGGCAGCGCCGGTATCGCGGTCGGCATGGCCACCCAGATCCCGCCGCACAACCTGCGCGAGGTTGCCGCGGCCGCGGAATGGGTGTTGCGTCATCCGGAGGCCTCGCGCGAGGAAACCCTCGCCGCCGTGATGCGCGAGGTCAGCGGTCCCGACTTCCCGACCGGCGCGCTGATCATGGGCGCCAAGGGGATTGACGACGCTTACCGCACCGGCCGGGGCTCGATCATCATGCGGGCGGTCGTCGAGGTGGAGGAGATCCAGGGTCGGCAGTGCCTCGTGGTCACCGAGCTGCCGTATCAGGTGAACCCCGACAGTCTCGCCCAGAAGATCGCCGAACACGTGAAGGATGGCCGGCTCCAGGGCATCGCCGACATCCGAGACGAGACCAGCGGCCGCACTGGGCAGCGACTCGTGATCGTGCTCAAGCGCGACGCCGTTGCCAAGGTCGTGCTGAACAACCTCTTCAAGCACACTCAGTTGCAGACCACCTTCGGCGCCAACATGCTCGCCCTCGTCGACGGTGTGCCGCGCACCCTGCCGGTCGATGCCTTCATCCGGCACTGGGTCGACCACCAGGTCGACGTCATCCAGCGCCGCACGCGGTATCGGCTACGCAAGGCCGAGGAAAAGATCCACATTCTGCGCGGCCTGCTCAAGGCCCTCGACCAGCTCGACGAGGTCATCGCGCTGATCCGCCGCAGCCAGACCGTGGATGCCGCCCGTGCCGGCCTGATCGAACTGCTCGACATCGACGAGGTGCAGGCCCAGGCCATCCTCGACATGCAGCTGCGCCGGCTGGCTGCGCTGGAGCGGCAGAAGATCATCAACGACCACGATGAACTCGCCGCGCTGATCACGGACTACCGGTCGATTCTCGACTCGCCGGGTCGGCAGCGCGACATCATCTCCGAGGAGCTCGCGGGCGTCGTCGAGAAATACGGCGATGAGCGGCGCACCGTCATCCATCCGTTCGATGGTGACGTCTCGATGGAGGACCTCATCCCCGAGGAGGACGTGGTTGTCTCCATCACCCGCGGCGGCTACGCCAAGCGCACCCGGGTCGATGCCTACCGCAGCCAGAAGCGTGGCGGGCGCGGCGTCAAGGGGGCACAGTTGCGCGGCGAGGACATCGTCGACCACTTCTTCACCACCACCTCGCACCATTGGCTGTTGTTCTTCACCAACCTTGGTCGGGTCTACCGCGCCAAGGCGTATGAGTTGCCGGATGCCGTCCGCGATGCTCGCGGCCAGCACGTCGCCAATGTCATGGCGTTCCAGCCCGGTGAAGAGATCGCTCAGGTGCTCGCGATCCGCGACTACGAGCAGTCCCCGTACCTCGTGCTCGCTACCCGTGACGGGCTGGTCAAGAAGACCCGCCTCGCCGACTACGACTCCCCTCGCGCGGGCGGGTTGATCGCGGTGAACCTCAAGGACGCCGACGAACTGGTCGGCGTCGACCTCGTCTCGGCGAGCGACGACCTCCTGCTGGTCTCCCGCAAAGGGCAGTCCGTGCGGTTCCATGCGGATGACGCGCAGTTGCGTCCGATGGGCCGGGCTACCTCCGGCGTCACTGGGATGAAGTTCCGGGGCGGTGACTCACTGCTCTCGATGAGCGTCGTCCGCGAAGGCGACGAGCCCGACGTGTTCGTGGTGTTCGAGAACGGCATGGCTAAGCGGTCGCCGATCTCCGACTGGAATCCGAAGGGTCGGGCCACCCTCGGTGTTGCGGTCGCAAAGATCACCGAGCGCAATGGCGACCTTGCTGGCGCACTCACCGTGGGCGAGGACGACGAGGTGCTCGTGGTCTTCGGTAAAGGCAACGTCGTGCGAATGCGAGTGGGGCTGGTCACCAGCCGGGGTCGCAATACCCAGGGGATGAAGTTCGCCAGCCCGGCTTCCGGCGACTCGGTGGCGGCCGTGGCGCGTAATCCCGAGCGCGAAATCGAGGAGGTTGATACCCCCACCGGCACCGACACCGAGGGCGATACTTCTCCCTCGGGCGCGGCACCGCCGGCCGTCGGCGCGATGGGCGAGGACGCGCGATCTGGTGACGATGCGGTCACGGGAGTCTCGGATGAAGTCATGTCACTCGCAGCGGACGACGCCGATGCCGTACCGTCGGACGCCGAGGACGACTCAGGAGGACGTAAATGAGCACGGCAGACCGCGCTGGACGCCCCCCGCGCCCACCCGCCTCCGCGGCCCGTCAGGCACCTCGTGCCGACGGCCCGGCCGGCCCGGCCCGGCCCTCTCAGGGGTCGGGTCCAACTCGGCCCATGACCGCGTCGGCGCCCGCGCGCCAACGGGATACCGGCACCGCACCGGCCCCGGTTCCCCGTGGTGGGGCGGCCTTCCGGCCGCCAGCTACTGAGCCTGCTCCGGCCCAACCAACGGCGACTCCTGGTGAGTCGTCTCCTCGGCCGGCCGGAGGGGCCATCTCGGGGCGCAGAGCGGGGCCCGCTGGAGGGTCGGCCGGAGTTCAGGCGCCGACGGCGGCACTGTCGGCCGCCTCGGCCCCGGCGCGGACCGCCCCGGCGCGGACCGCTCCGGCAGCTAGCCCAGCGGCCCCGGCGTCCGCTCAGCCACCGGCGTCCTCTCAGCCACCGGCGTCCGCTCAGCCACCGGCGATCGCTCAGCCGGGCGGGCCAGCGCCCGCGGGCCAAACCAGTCAGCCACGTCGGGTGCGTCTGACCGTCTCGCGGGTCGACCCATGGTCGGCGATGAAGATTTCGTTCCTGCTGTCGGTGGCATTCGGCATTGCGTTGGTCGTCACGGCAGTCGTGCTGTGGACGGTGCTCGAGGCGATGGGCGTGTTCACCAGTGTGAATAGCGTGGTCAGCGACGTGCTGCCGTCCAACGGCGGCCAACCGTTCAACATCAAGGACTTCGTCGGGTTCGGCCGAGTGGTGTCACTCGCGACCGTGCTCGCGGTCGTGGACGTCATCATCATCACCGCGATCGCCACTCTTGGTGCGTTCCTCTACAACGTGTCGAGTGCGTTGGTCGGCGGGGTGCAACTTACCTTGACCGACGACTGACCGGTCGAGGCCGCTGCTGCCCAGTCAGGTGGTCGTGGTCGTTTGGGAGCAACACCGCTGATCGGGTAGCCTCGTGCCTCGCGCCACCTGCGAGGTGCCGCATCCCCGATCGGGCGGACGGGCCTATAGCTCAGACGGTTAGAGCGCTTCCCTGATAAGGAAGAGGTCAGAGGTTCAAGTCCTCTTAGGCCCACCACCCGGCCCCTCCTGACAGGTGGTGCAGTCCGACATGAAGAAGTTTCTCGTCATCCTCGTCGCGATCGGTGGCGCGTTCGCCCTTTCCCGGCAGTTCAAGGGAAAGCAGGCTGAGGACCGGCTCTGGGCCGAAGCCACCGATACTCCTACGGGCTGAGCAGCCGCTCACCTGTCGGATGCCGCTCGTGCCCTACGGTGTGTTCCCGCCCGGGCGCGGACACCTCGGCTGACCGGCATCCTTCTCGGGGCCATGGCGCAATTGGTAGCGCACCTGCTTTGCAAGCAGGGGGTTAGGGGTTCGAGTCCCCTTGGCTCCACCAC
>JBOFLG010000108.1:0-20470 GCA_051657745.1 Dermatophilaceae bacterium
CTAGAGTGGCGGGATGGCTGACGAGACGCAGTTTCAGGCGGCGGCTGCGGCGGTGCACGCGCTGTCCACTGACCCCGGTACTGATACCAAGTTGCGGCTGTATGCGCTGTACAAGCAGGCCACCCTGGGTGACGCTCAGGGCGGACGCCCCGGCTTCACCAACCCAGTCGGGCGAGCCAAGTACGACGCCTGGGCCGGGGCTGCAGGGATGGATGCCGCAGCAGCACGAGCCGCCTACGTGGACCTCGCCGGCAGCCTGACGTGACCGGCTGACTGGCTGGCTGGCGGACTGGCTGACCGACTGGACAGGTGGCTCGTGTCGCTCGCGGTGTTTCAGTGCGGGTACGTCGCCCGCGGCATCCCGGTCATCGGTCACCGGCCGATCGCGGCACGTCGGTGACGAGCCGCACCCACGTCTGAGTTACCTCCATGCCGACCTTGAGGTATAGGTCGAGCGCTCCGGTGCGAGTGTCGGTGTCGAGCTCGCTGCGGGTTGCCCCGTGGTCGCGAGCGCGTGCGAAGGCGTCGGCAAGCAGCGCCTGGGCCACGCCCCGGCCTCGATGCGCGCGGTCGACGGCGAGGTACTGCACGTAGCCGGCGCCGCGCGAGTCGAGCGTGACGAACGCCGCACCGACCGCGGTGCCCTCGGTCTCGACCAGCCGCAGCTGCCACGGCTGCGACCCGGGGCGCCGCACCGTGGTGGCGGCCCAGTCGTCGAACGTGTCGACTCCGCGGTCGCTCCACTCGCGGAAGGCGGTGTCGACCACCCGGTGCGCGGCCCGCTCGAGTGCGGGGGTGTCGCCGGTGACGTACCGGTATCCGTCGGGAAGCGGGCGAGTCGGTACCTCTACCCCCTCGGGGAGCGCGAGAACCCAGGACGTCCAACCGTGGCGGTATCCCCGGGCTCGGAGGAGTCGTTCGGCCACGGACCCGTCAGGCGCGGACTGCCCGACCCTCGCGGCACCGACCTCGGCCGCGCGCGCCTCGCACCACGCGAGGAGCCAGCTGCCGATGCCGCGCCCGCGGCTGGCGGGGTCCACGGCGCCCTGCGCGTAGGTACCTCCCGGGCTCACCTCGGCCGCGCCGACGAGTCGCTCCCTGGCGAACACGCCGACCGAGTCGGCGGCCAGGTCGAAACTCGGCCGGGCCCAGTCGCCAGCGACATCCTCGGCGGCCGCCGTAACCGCGCCGGCATCGGCGAGCTCGTCGGCGGCATACACGGCCACGGTTGCGGCGAGATCCTCGGGCGTCAACGCTCGGGCGGTGGTGCCAGGCGGCGGTGGCGGATGGTGGGTCGGCGTCATTCACGTAGCCTGCCCGGCGGGATGCCCTGGCCGCACATCGTTTCTCCGTGGGTGGCGCGCCGGGGCCGAACGCCGCCGCCACGCCGTCGGGTCGATCCTGCTCCCCGGATGGCGCGGCCTGGTGTTCCCGGATGGCGCGGCCTCGGGCATACTCAATGCCGTGCTTCTCTCGCGCCTCCTCCTTCGCTGCCGCGGCGGGGCCTGACATCGGCCGCCCCTCGCCGCGGAGTGAGTGCTGCATCGGCTGATGCCTCCCGACGAGTAGCGCGAAGGAACCCGACACCGTGATGCACCCGCAACGTCCCTCCGGCTTGCCGACCCAGAAGTACCTGCCTTTCCAGCGGCAGATCACCGTGGACCTGCCCGACCGCACCTGGCCCGACCGGGTGATGACCCAGGCACCGCGCTGGTGCGCGGTCGACCTGCGTGACGGCAACCAAGCGCTCATCGACCCGATGGACTCCGAGCGCAAGATGCGCATGTTCACCCTTCTCGTGCGCATGGGCTACAAGGAGATCGAGGTCGGCTTCCCGAGTGCCAGCCAGACCGACTTCGACTTCTGCCGCGAACTTATCGAGGGCGGGCACATCCCCGACGACGTCACCATCCAGGTGCTCACCCAGTGCCGCGACCACCTGATCGAGCGCACCTTTGACGCCATCCGCGGGGCGAAGCAGGCCATCGTGCACTTCTACAACTCGACCTCGGTGCTGCAGCGTCGGGTGGTCTTCGGCCTCGACCAGGACGGCATCGTCGACATCGCGGTGCAGGGCGCGCGGCTGTGTCGGAAGCTCGAGGAGACGGTGCCCGAGACAGACGTCTACTACGAGTACTCCCCGGAGTCGTACACCGGCACCGAACTCGAGTTCGCGGTGCGCATCTGCAACGAGGTCATCGACGTCATCGACCCGACGCCGGACCACAAGATGATCATCAACCTCCCCGCGACTGTCGAAATGGCCACCCCCAATGTGTACGCCGACTCGATCGAGTGGATGACGCGCCACCTCTCCCGCCGCGAGTCGGTCGTCGTCTCGCTGCATCCGCACAACGACCGCGGCGAGGGCGTGGCTGCGGCCGAGCTCGGATACCTGGCCGGTGCCGACCGCATCGAGGGCTGCCTGTTCGGCAATGGCGAACGCACCGGCAACGTCTGTCTGGTCACTCTCGGGATGAACCTGTTCAGCCAGGGCATCGACCCGCAGATCGACTTCAGTGACATGGCGGAGATCCGCCGCACCGTGGAGTACTGCACCCAGCTGCCGGTCCACGAGCGGCACCCGTGGGGCGGTGACCTCGTCTATACCGCCTTCTCCGGCTCCCACCAGGACGCCATCAAGAAGGGCCTGGAGGACATGGACCGGCGGGCGGCGGCATCCGGGACGGGCATCGACGACCTGGACTGGGGCGTGCCGTATCTGCCGATCGACCCGCACGACATTGGGCGCTCGTATGAGGCGGTGGTCCGGGTCAACAGCCAGAGCGGCAAGGGTGGGGTGTCCTACCTGTTGAAGTCCGAGCACGGTCTCGACCTGCCGCGGCGGTTGCAGGTGGAGTTCAGCCATGTGGTGCAGGCCCGCACCGATGCCGAGGGTGGCGAACTGTCGGCGGAGCAAATCTGGCAGATGTTCGCTGACGAGTACCTGCACGCCGACGACCCGCTGCAGCACTGGGGCCGCTTCGCGCCGGTGCGGTCGAGTCTCGTCGGCTCGGATGACGGACTCGACCGGATCGAGGCCGTGGTCGCCGACGCGGGGCGCGAGGTCGAGGTGGTTGGCACCGGCACGGGGCCGATCGCGGCGTTCATCACCGCGTTGCGGCCGCTGGGCGTGGACATGCGGGTGCTCGACTACGCCGAACATGCCCTCTCGGCAGGCGGCGATGCCCGGGCCGCTGCCTACGTCGAGTGCACCATCGGTGACCGGGTGCTCTGGGGCGTCGGGCTCCACGAGTCGATCGTCAAGGCGTCGTTGCGCGCGATCCTCTCGGCGGTCAACCGCGCCGATCGCGCGGACCGCGGCACTGGGTCGACCGAATGACGGCGTCGACCGAACGGCTGGGATGGCGGCAGGGGGCCTGAGCGGGTGGCGGGCCTGAGCGGGTGGCGAACTCGTGCTCTCACCGGACCCCGCTGACTCGGAACTGGACGCTGATCCGCGGGCCAACGGCACGGGCGGTCTTGGGGATGCAGTGGTCCCAGGTGCGTTGGCATGACCCACCCATCACGAGCAGGTCGCCGTGGCCGGACGGCACTCGGATCGAGGTGCCACCGGCCCGGGGCCGGAGTGCGAGGTCGCGTGGCGCGCCGACCGAGAGGATCGCGACCATGGTGTCCTCGTCGCGCGAGCGTCCGATGCGGTCGCCGTGCCACGCGACCGAGTCTCGGCCGTCGCGGTAGTAGCAGAGGCCGGCGGTGGTGAACGGCTCACCAAGCGCGTCGGCGTAGTGCGCGGAGAGCGTGGTGCGGCACTCCTCGAGGGCCGGATGGGGGAGCGGGCTGCGCTCGTCGTAGAACCGGGTCAGGCGTGGCACGTCGACCACTGCGTCGTACATCTGCCGTCGTTCCGCCTGCCACGGCACGTCACGGCGCAGCGACTCGAAGAGGAAGTCGGCGCCGTGGACCCAGGCCGGTCGTCGATCAACCCAGGCGCCGAGGGTCAAAAAGGTGCGCTGCACGGCGTCGCCGAGCGTCCGGACGACGACGTCATCAGCCAGGTCAAGGAGCGAACCCTGCAGCGCAGTCACCGGGCCAGCGTAGAACTGAATCGAACGCATATCCAGTTCTGATGACGGCGTCCAGCCTGCCGAGGTGCTCGGAGCATTCAGGCCGCCCGCCCCCTGCCGGTCAGGCGCGACGCGACCGTATCGGCTCCGAGTCCGACCGTTGGTGTCGAACCTCGGCCCGTGGGCGGCATCCGGCAACCCGTCCGGGGGAGGATGTCTCCATGGCCACACACCCTCTTCACGACGCGGTCGTTGCCATCGTCGGGGCCTCGGGCGCGCTGGGCGGCCGCATCGCGCGCGGTGCCACCGACCGCGGAGCTCGGGTGGTGCTGGTCGGGCGTGACCAGGCCCGGTTGGCCACCGCGGACGTGCCAGACGATGCGCCGCGGGTCGTTGGCGACCTCTCCGACGCAGGTCTGGGCGAGCGCGTCGTCGCCGCCGCGCGCGACGGGTACGGTCGTCTGGACGGCCTCGTCAACGCTGCCGGGGCCGTCGCCTTCGGAAGCCTGGTCGACACCGAGGACGCCGTGCTGGAGGAGCTCTTCCTCGCCAATGTCATCGGCCCGCTGTTCCTGGCCCGGCGCGTGGCGCCTGCGCTCGCCGAGTCGCGAGGCTTCCTGGCCCACATCTCGGCAGTGGTCGCCGAGCAGCCGATGGCGGGAATGGTCGCCTACTCCGCGAGCAAGGCGGCGGTGACCGCAGCGAATGCCGCACTCGCCAAGGAACTCCGCCGTAGCGGCGTCGATGTGCTCGATATTCGCCCGCCACACACCGAGACCGGCCTGGTCGATCGCGCGCTCGCGGGCCGGCCGCCACGGCTGCCGCAGGGCCTCGACCCGCAGCGGGTCGCCGACACGGTGCTGGACGCCATCGAGACCGGTCGCACCGGCCTGGCCAGCACCGACTTCGGTACCGGCTCCTGACCCGCAGACCACCGCAGCGGTCAGCCTGCGGCAGCACCCGTACCCAGCCGCACCCGTACACAGTGGTGGCTGGTTCGATGGTCTGATGCGCTGGGCTGACGTCGACCTGCCAGTTGACGTGCCGGGCATCCGCGCCTGGCTGCTGGCCCACCTCATCCCCGGGGTCGACACCGTGAACCACCACATCGACGGCCGCATCGACCTCATCCGGCTGGTTCCGACGACCGCAGCGTGGGCCGAGATGGTGGTTCGCCTGCCGGTGCCGGGTTCGGGTGCGCCGATCCGGGTCGGTGCCGACGGAGCCTCGGCGCACCAGGCGATCACCGCCGGACGCGGCTGGCTCGGGCTCGATTGCGACCCGGCGCCGGCGGTCGCCGCACTTGCCGCCGACCCGGTGCTCGGTCCGCTCGTCACGGCCCGACCGCACCTCCGCGTCCCCGGCAGTACCGACCCGTTCGAGACTGCGGTGTTCGTCGTGCTCGGGCAACAGGTCTCGATGGCCGCCGCACGTCGCTTCGCCGGACGCCTCGTCGACACCTACGGGGAGTGGCACGGTGCTCGCCGGGCCTTCCCCACTGCCACCACCCTCGCGAGTGCGGATGACGCCGCACTACGCGCCGCGGTCGGCCTCACCGGGGCCCGGGCACGCACTGTCGTCGGGCTCGCCCGGGCCGTCGCCGCCGGTCTCGACCTCACCGATCGGGCCGCCCGGGCCAGCCTGCTGACCCTGCCCGGGGTCGGCCCGTGGACCGCTGACCTCGTCGCGATGCGGTGCGCACGGCATCCCGACGTGTTCCTCGCCGGCGATCTCGTGGTCCGCCGCGCCCTCGGGGCCACTGCTGCGGAGGCCGACCGGCTTGCTGCGGTGTGGCGACCGCACCGCTCGATGGCCGTCATCCAGCTGTGGACCCACCACGTGCTCGACCCGCCCGGGCCGTCCCCAACGGTGGGTGGGCGACCGTCGCCGTGACGGCAGTGGTCACCCAGGTTCGCCCAGGCTGCGCCGACCCGACCGGACCGAGGAGCGCGAACCGACCCGAGTGGCAGGCCCGCTGCGTTCGGCGGAGCGCACGTCGTGGGGGTGCGGTCGTTGGGGGTGCGGCGGGGAAGAATGGCACGGTGCCGTTGTACCGCGACGAGGCGATCATCCTCCGTACCCACAAACTGGGTGAGGCGGACCGAATCGTCACCCTACTGACGCGGCGGCTCGGCAAGGTGCGGGCCGTCGGCAAGGGAGTGCGGCGCACGACGTCGCGATTCGGCGCGCGCCTGGAGCCGGCGATGCATGTCGACGTGCAGTGCCATCAGGGCCGTAGCCTCGACACCGTGACCCAGGTCGAGACGCTGCATCCGTGGGGTGAGCCGATCGCCCGCGACTACGCCTCCTGGACGGCCGCGACCGCGGTGCTCGAAACCGCTGACCGGTTCACCGAGGAGCGCGAGCCGGCGCTTCAGCAGTACCTGCTCCTTGCCGGCGCGCTGCGGTCGCTCGCCGGGCACGAGCACGACCCCGGCCTGGTGCTCGACGCCTACCTGCTGCGCGCGTTGGCCGTCGCCGGGTGGGCGCCGAGTTTCGCCGACTGTGCCAAATGCGGTGCATCGGGCCCGCACCGGGCGTTCCATGTGGTCGCGGGGGGTGCGGTTTGCCCGTCGTGCCGCCCGCCTGGCTCGGCGGCACCAGCCCCGGAGACCCTCGGGCTGCTCGCGGCCCTCCTCGCCGGCGACTGGGCGCTCGCGGACGCCTCCGACAGCCGCCACCGCCGCGAGGGCAGCGGGCTCACCGCGGCGTTCCTTCAGTGGCATCTTGAACGCGGCATCCGCAGCCTTCGTATGGTGGAGCGGTGAACGGGCCGGCGCAGTACGAGCCGCCGTTCGCCCACCCGAGCGGAGCGCGGCCGCCGATTGTCCCGGTGGAGAAGATGCCGCGGCACGTCGCTGTGGTCATGGACGGCAACGGGCGCTGGGCCAATGCCCGTGGGCTGCCGCGCACCGCGGGTCACGAGGCCGGCGAGGCCGCCCTGCTCGACGTCGTCGCCGGGGCGATCGAGGTCGGGGTCACGCACCTGTCGGCGTACGCATTCTCCACTGAGAACTGGCGGCGCAGCCCCGACGAAGTGCGCTTCCTGATGGGGTTCAACCGCGACGTCATCCGCCGCCGCCGCGACCAGTTGCACGCCTGGGGGGTGCGGATGCGCTGGGTCGGCCGTCGGCCGCGGCTGTGGAGCAGCGTCATCCGTGAACTCGAGACCGCCCAGGAGCTGACCGCGCGGAACACCGGGCTCACCCTGTACTTCTGCGTCAACTACGGCGGGCGGGCCGAGATTGGGGATGCCGTGCAGCGCCTCGCCGAGGATGTCGCCCGCGGGCGGCTGAGGCCCGGCCGCGTGGACGAGCGCACGGTGGCGCGCTATCTCCCCGAGCCCGACATGCCCGATGTCGACCTGTTCGTGCGCTCCTCGGGGGAGCAGCGCACGAGCAACTTCCTGCTCTGGCAGAGCGCCTACGCCGAGCTGGTGTTCCAGGACCGGCTCTGGCCCGACTACGACCGCCGCGACCTGTGGGCCGCGATCACCACCTACGTCGACCGCGACCGGCGCTACGGCGGCGCGGAGGATACCCCTGGCGTCCCGGTGGACGCTCCCGGCGCAATAGGCCCACCCGGTGGCCCGGCTGCGCCCCGGTAGGTTCGTCCTCGATGGGGGTACTGGTGCACTCCGACGACCTCGCCGCGAGCGTCGAGGTCGACACACCCGAGTTTCCCCAGGAGAGTTCCCACGCCGTCCTCGCGCTGCTCGCCTCGATCGCCGCCGCCCGACACGGTGTGACACCGGTGCTGCGCAGTCTCAGTCGGCCGCAGCGGGCGCCGCGGACGATCGCCGCTTTCTGAGATGAATGGCCGCTGGCGCCCGCCTTGATTCTGCGCCTCGCCTAGTCTTGGCTCTCGTGACGTCCACGACTGAGCACGAGCCCCGTCACGGTCCGGCGCAACCGGTCGAGGCACACCCCCGCGACAACGGGCAACGCGGCGGTCTCGGTGACTGGGCGATGATCGCGCTGACCGTCGTCATGGTGGCCCTGATCTTCTTGCGCCCCCGGATTGGCGACCTCGTCGATGCCTATCCCGCGCTGGCCACCTGGCTCACTGTGTTCGTGTCGATCGGGCTGCAGTCGCTGCCCTTCCTTGCCATGGGTGTGGTGTTGTCGTCAGCGATCGCGGTGCTGGTGCCGACTGATGCCCTGAGCCGATGGCTGCCGAAACGCTCGGCCGCGGCGGTGCCGGTGGCCGGGCTGTCGGGGTTGGTGCTGCCGGGATGTGAGTGCGCGTCGGTGCCGATTGCCGGCTCGCTGGTCGCGCGCGGCATCAAGCCGGCCGTCGCGTTGACGTTCCTGCTGGCCGCTCCGGCGATCAACCCGATCGTCCTGGTGTCCACGGCCGTGGCGTTTAACGGCGCGCTGGAGATGGTCGGGGCGCGTTTTGCTGCCTCGCTGCTCACCGCGGTGCTGATGGGCTGGATCTGGCTTGCCCTGGGAAAGGACGGGCTGATCTCGATACCCCGGCGGCACCATGGTGCCGGGGATGGTCGGCTTGCTGCTTTCGTCTCCGAAGCTCGCCACGACCTGCTGCACGCGGGCGGCTTCCTGGTGCTCGGCTCGGCCGTCGCGGCATCCGTCAATGTGCTCGTCCCACGGGAGTGGGTCGACACCCTCGCCGGTAACCTGCTGGTCTCGGTGCTTGTCCTGGCGGTGTTCGCTGTGGTCGTCGCGATCTGCTCGGAGGCTGATGCGTTCGTCGCGGCGAGTATGAGCCAGTTCCCGCGGACCGCGCAGCTGGCCTTCATGGTGGTCGGGCCGGCCATCGACGTGAAACTGTTCGCGATGCAGGCCGGCACCTTCGGCCGGAAGTTCGCCTCGATCTTCGCTCCGCTGACCTTCGTCGTTGCTGTCGGGTCGGCCCTTCTCGTTGGGACGGTGCTGCTGTGAAACGCGCAACCCAGAACGGAGTGATCCTCGTCGTGGGGGTTACCTCCGCGACCGCTGCGATCAACGGTCTATTCCTCAACTTCGTCAAGCCCGCGCTGCGCATCCCGCTGATCGTGGCGGCGGTACTGCTCGTGGCTCTCGGGTTGTACGGCTTTCTCGTCGAGGAGCGCCGCCGGCAGGCGAGGCCACCCGCTGCGGGCGACGCCGACCCGGCGGGCCAGCATGGGCACGGGTCTCGGGGCCCGCGGGTGGGGTGGCTCCTCGTCATCCCGTTCCTGATGCTCGGCGTGGTCGTGCCACCACCGCTCGGCTCCTATGCCGCGCAGCAGGACGACGGGATCGTGACCGAGGCGAACGTCGAGGACTTCGGGCCGATGCCCGCAGGAAACCCGGCCGTGCTTGGGCTGGGGGAGTACTCGGCCCGGGCGTTGTCTGACCCGGCATCATTGACCGGCCGGTCGGTGCGACTCACCGGTTTCTCCTCACCCGGCGACGGCGGCCGGTGGGTGTTGACCCGGATGGCGCTGAACTGCTGCGCCGCAGACGGTTTCGCGATCAAGGTGGCCGTGCAGAACGCACCGGAGGTGGGCACTGACGAATGGGTCGAGGTCACCGGCAGTTTCGACGCCAACGCTCAGCGGGTCGCCGGAGCGGACTCGCTTCCGGTGTTCGTTGTTGACGATCTGCGTCGGGTGGGAGTCCCCGAGAACCCCTACGAGTAGGCGGTCAGCCCTGCCGGGCGCTGCACCGGGTGCACAGCCCATCGATTTCGATCGTATGACGCACCTCGGCGAACCCGTGCTTCGAGGCGATGGCGGCGGCCCACCGCTCGACGGTGTCGCCAGTGACCTCGACGGTCAGGCCACACGAGCGACACACGAGATGGTGGTGGTGCGTCGTCGAGCAGGCGCGATAGACCGCCTCCCCGTCGGCGGTGCGGATGACGTCGACATCGCCGTCAGCGACCATCGCCTGGAGGTTGCGGTAGACCGTCGCCAAGCCGACCCGGGTGCCGGCGGCGGCGAGATGGGAGTGGATCTCCTGTGCTGAGCGGAACTCACCGCGACCTTCGAGGGCTCCGGCTAATGCGGCGCGCTGGCGGGTCGGCCGTCGTTCGCTGCGGACTTCACTCGTCATCGTTCCTCCATTTCCGGATGTCGATGGTCATCGTGCTCGTCGTAGTGCCCCTGGTGGGCGGCGTGTCGGTGGCCGTCGTGAAGATAGTCGACGTGGTCACCGTGCGCGACAGCAGGGTGCCCGCAGCCAGAGCCGTGCTCGTGATCGTGCTCCTCCGCGCGGGCGTGCACGGCACGGGTCAGCCGGGCTACTCCTGAGGCGCCGATCGTGGTGAGGATGAAGACGGCGATCGCGAGCAGCACGATGGTGCCTCCGGACGGCGTCTCGGCGTGGTACGACGCGATCACGCCGCCGACCGCCGAGGCGACGCCGATCCCGACGGCCCACCGCAGGGCCCCGCGAAAGCTGCGTCCCAGCAGTTGCGCAGTGGCGTTGGGAACAATCATCAACGCGCTGATCAGAAGCAACCCGACCACCCGCATCGAGACGACCACGGTGGTGGCGGTGAGCACCGCGAGGACGATGTTGTACACCCGGACCGGTAACCCGATGCTGCGTGCGTACTCCTCGTCGTTGGCGACTGCAAACAGCCGGGTACGCAGCAGCGTCGTGGCGACGAGCACGACGGCAGTGAGCACCGCGAGCACGACGAGGTCACTGGCGCTGGTCGTGAGGATGGCGCCGAACAGGTAGGCGGTGAGGTTGGCCGGCGTGCCCGCGTTGGACCGTGAGATGAGCACCACTCCGAGCGCGATCCCGCCATAGAACATCACGGCGAGGGCGACGTCGCCGCTGGTGCGCCCAGACGCTCGGATCAGTTCGATGGCGATGCCGGCCAGGACTGCCGCGACCAGCGCGGTGAGCACGGGCTGTTGCCCGGTGAGCAGCCCGACGGCGACCCCGGCGAGCGCGACGTGGCCCATACCGTCGCCGACCAGCGACATCCGGCGTTGCACGAGAAAGACCCCGACGAGCGGTGCCGCAG
The DNA here is from genome assembly GCA_051657745.1 of Dermatophilaceae bacterium. Taxonomy (GTDB): domain Bacteria; phylum Actinomycetota; class Actinomycetes; order Actinomycetales; family Dermatophilaceae; genus JBOFLG01. Next base: position 10,995 of record JBOFLG010000108.1, read on the forward strand.
TCCCGGCGAGCAGCGCCGCGAGGAGCGCCTGCCGCATGAAGTCAAGGGCAAGGAGTTCGGTCATGGTGCGCTCCGCGGGGTGCCGGTGTCGAGCGGCGCCTGACTCCAGGCCGGGTCTGCTGGGTCGTCATCGTGGTGATTCCCGCGGTCGTGGTCGGTGCGGTGGTGGTCGCCCGGCGGCCCGTCGAAGACGACCTGTCCGTGGTCGAGGGCGATGACCCGGGTAACGATGTCATGCAGGGCGCTGAGTTCGTGGGTGACGACGAGGATGCCGGTGCCGGCGGCCGCCATCGTCGACATCACCGAGGACAAGGCCACCTGGCTTGCCCGGTCGACGCCGGCCGTCGGCTCGTCCATGAGCAGCATGTCGGGACGGGCGGCGAGCGCGCGGGCGACGAGCGCGCGACGCTGCTGCCCGCCGGAGAGCGAGGCGACCTCCTCGCCGGCGCGGTCGCCGAGCCCGACGGCGTCGATCGCCTCGCGCACCACGGCCCGGTCGGTGCGGGACGCGGGCCGCCACCAGCGGCGGTGCGGGAGGCGGCCCACCTCGACGACCTCAGTAACCGTGGCGCGCACCGACGCCGACAGCGAATGTCGTTGCGGCACATACCCGAGGCGAGTGTGTTCCCGAAACCGCTGGCGCGGTGTACCGAACAACTCGACGTCGCCAGCGACCTGGTCGGTCAGACCGAGCAGCCCGCGGACCAGCGTGGACTTGCCGGACCCGTTCGGCCCGAGCAGCGCGACGACCTCACCGGCGCTCACCGTGAGGTCGACACGCGACACGACGATGCGGTCGGCATACCCGAAGGATGCCGACCGCACCGCGAGCAGAGGGGTGCCGGTAGTGCTCAGGTGCACTCCTGTCCCGTCCGCAACGTCGTCAGGTTGCTGCGCATCACCTCAAGGTAGTCCTTGCCGGCCGAGGCGTCAGTGAGCCCTTCGATCGGGTCGAGCACGGCGACCTTCGCACCGGTCTCCCGGGCCACGGTCTGCGCGAGCGCCGGGTCGACGAGCGTCTCGCTGTACACCGTGGACACTCCGTGCTCCTTCACGTGCTCGGCGAGTTCGCGGATGGTGGCGGCGTCTGGCTCGGCGTCCGGACTCACGCCGGCAATGCCCTCCTGGGCGAAGCCGTACCGCTCGGCGAGGTAGGCGAAGGCAGCGTGGCCGGTGACGAGGTCGGTGATGGCGCACTGCGCCAGGCCCGTGTCGAACTCGGTGTCGAGCGCGCGCAGCTGGGCCACCAGGGCGGTCGCGTTGGTGCGGTAAGTGGCCGCGTTCGCAGCGTCCGCTGCGGCGAAGCGCTCGCCGAGGGCGGTGGTCACGGTTGCCAGCCGCTGCGGGTCAAGCCAGAAGTGCGGGTCCTTCGTACCGTCGGGGCCGACACCATCGCGGTGCTCCTCGTCGCCGACGGCCTTCTCTTTCTCGTCGGCAGCGTGCTCGTGGCCCGCATGTTCGGGCTCGGTGACGGCCACCGACAGGTTGGCGTCGGCCGTCACGTCGTAGGCGGTGCTGGCGGCCTGGGTGTCGACCGCGCTATCGACCGCCGGCTGGAAGCCGCGAAGGTAGACCACGACATCACTCTCACCGAGCTCAGCCACTGCCTTGGGGGTCAGTTCGAGGTCATGCGGCTCACCGCCGGGCTTGGTCAGACCGGTGACCTCGACCAGGTCACCCCCGACCTGTTCGCTCACCCATTGCACGGGGTAGAACGCCGCGGCCACGGCCAAGGCCGGTGCGGTCGGCGAGGGAGAGCCGGGTGCGGACTTGTCGCCGGCTGAGGGCGATGCCTCGGAGGAGCCGCACGCGGCCAGGGTGAGGACGGCGGCGATGGTAGCCGCAGAAACGAGATGACGGGGCATAAGCGGCATTCTCAGTTCTTATGAGAACGATTGTCAAATCCGATTTGCGGTGTCGGCGTGTGGCACGCCACGCCGAGATGGTCACTCTCCGCGGAGGCAGCCGAGGTGGTCGCATTCCGTGGGATACCAGCCTCAGGCTCGAGGGACGATGTGGGTCACTGTGATCGCCACCATCATGGTGACGACGGCACTGCGCATCATCCGCTCGGCGACGGTCAGTCGTGGCCAGGCCAGCACGAGGAACCACAGCAACACCGCCGATACCGCGGCAAGGAAGACCCACCCCCAGGCAGGGACGAGCAGCCCGGCAACGATCAGCGCCAGGACCAAGAGAAACGGCACGGCACGGGGCAGTCTGCTGAGCCGGGTCAGAGCCGGCAGGCTGGCACGCTCGAGAGAATCGCGGAGGCTCGGCACGGCTCCTCAGCGTAGGGCGTTGGGCGAGAACCCGGTCGATCGGGTCGAGCGCGCCCCACTAGCCTTACCCGCATGGCCGCTCCGACCTCCGTCGTCGACACCATCGTCTCCCTGTGCAAGCGTCGGGGGTTCGTCTTTCCCTGTGGGGAGATCTACGGCGGCACCCGATCAGCCTGGGACTACGGCCCGCTCGGGGTGGAGCTGAAGGAAAACATCAAGCGGCAGTGGTGGAAGTCGATGGTCACCGCCCGCGACGACGTGGTGGGCCTGGACTCCTCGATCATCCTGCCGCGGCACACCTGGGTCGCCAGCGGCCATGTCGGGGTGTTCACCGACCCGCTCACCGAGTGCCACAGCTGCCACAAGCGGTTTCGGGTCGACCACATGCAGGAGGCCGTCGCGGACCGCGAGGCGAAGAAGGGCAAGGAGGTCGACCCGGACTCCATCGCTCTGGCCGACATCGCGTGCCCGAACTGCGGTACGCGCGGGCAGTGGACCGAGCCGCGCGAGTTCAACATGATGCTGAAGACCCACCTCGGCGTCATCGAGGACGACGCAGGCCTGCACTATCTGCGGCCCGAGACCGCCCAGGGCATCTTCGTCAACTTCCTGAACGTCATCCAGACGTCGCGCAAGAAGCCGCCGTTCGGCATCGCCCAGACCGGGAAAAGCTTCCGCAACGAGATCACCCCCGGCAACTTCATCTTCCGCACCCGCGAGTTCGAGCAGATGGAGATGGAATTCTTCGTCACGCCGGGCGACGACGAGGAGTGGCACCAGTACTGGATCGACGAGCGCACCCGCTGGTACACCGGCCTCGGCATCGACCCGGCGAACCTGCGCCACGCCGAGCACCCGGCAGACAAGTTGTCCCACTACAGCAAGCGGACCGTCGACATCGAGTACCGCTACCGGTTCGCCGGCAGCGAGTGGGGCGAGCTCGAGGGCATCGCCAACCGCACCGACTTCGACCTGACCACCCACAGCACCCACTCGGGCACGGACCTGGTCTACTTCGACCAGGCCGCCGGCGAGACCTACACCCCCTACGTCATCGAGCCCGCAGCTGGGCTGTCCCGCAGCCTGATGGCGTTCCTCGTTGACGCCTACGCCGAGGATGAGGCGCCGAACGCCAAAGGCGGCGTCGACAAGCGGGTCGTGCTGCGCCTCGACCCACGGCTCGCCCCGGTCAAGGTCGCGGTGCTGCCGCTGTCGCGCAATGCCGACCTCACGCCGAAGGCCCGTGACCTCGCCGCCACCCTGCGCCAGCACTGGAACGTCGATGTCGACGACGCCGGTGCGATCGGCCGCCGGTACCGTCGCCAGGACGAGATCGGCACGCCCTACTGCGTCACGGTCGACTTCGACACGTGTGACGACCACGCCGTGACCATTCGCGAACGCGACACGATGGCGCAGGAACGGGTGGCCCTGGACCAGGTCGAGGGGTGGCTCGCCGGGCGGCTGGTCGGCTGCTGAACGCAGCCGAGGTCTCAGGCTCCGGCCGACGGCCCATGGTCGTGCCATACCTCGTCGGCATCCTCGCCGCGGCCCGCGCCATCGAGCAACCGCGCCAAGGCGTGCGCCGCTCGCATCCGCACATCGGAGATGCCGTGCTCCCGCAACTCGGCGAGCGAGGCCCGGAGCCGCGGCTCGGCCTCAGCGAGGCGGCCGGCGTCGGCGAGGAACATCGCGCTTTCCGCCCGCAACACCACCTCCAGGTCAGCGCCGACCAGGGCCTCGGCCCGCGAAAGCCGCGCGATAGCGGCGTCGGTCTGACCGTGCGCCGCGAGGAGGTGCGCGCCTTGTCGCAGCACTAGCGGCTCCAGAACCTCGCCATCGAACTCGACCTCGCCCGGCGGCAACGGGCGCCCCGCGGCGGTGATCTGGTCAGCCAAGCGCTGACCGTGGGCGATGGCGGCATCCAGATCGGCCAGCCCACCCGCAAGGTCGCCGCCGGCGGCTCTCAGGGCGGCCCGAGCGCGGTACACCTCAACCACCACGGAGACCGTGTCCGAGGCTCGGGCAAGACCGACCGCGGCGTCGAAATGGGCTGTCGCAGCATCGGGGAGGCCCTCGTCCACCGCGGCGGTGCCGGCCCGCCACTGCGCGTGCGCGGCCTCGCTGGGTCGGTCGTCAGCCTCGAACGCGACGGCCGCATCCGCGAATGCGGAACGCGCCTCGGCGTTACGGCCCAGGGCGACCAGCGCGTTGCCGAGGGCCCAGCCGACCGGCCCGACCAGGCCGGGGTAGGTGCCGCGCAGGGTGGGCAGGGCGGCCTCCAATAGTTCGACACCCTCGACTGGTCGGCCGGTCTCGACATACGCGAGTCCGAGCTGGCGCTGCGCCACCGCGAGGAGCACTGGGTGGCCGGCGCCGGCCGTCGCCGCCAGCGCGTCGGCTGCGGTGCGCTCAAGCTCAGCCCACTTCGCGCCCGCCACGAGGTGGTCGCCGAGACTCAGCAGGATGCCGGCACGGGTCCGGGACGGCACGTCACGCAGCGCAGCCGCGCTGCGCAGGTGGCCCAGCGCCGCGTCCCCGCGACCGCCTGCCCTGGCCACTCGGGCGCGAGCGTGCAACACCATCGCCGTCAGTTCGGGGTGGGTTCCGGCATGCCGTTCGGCAGCATCGAGGTGGGCGGCCACCGCACTGGCGTCGAGGCGGGTCAGCCCGGAGGTGGCCGCTTCGAGATGGCAGAGCCCGACCCGCCGGTCCGCACCCGCGCGGGCGTACCCAGCGGCCGCGCGGATGAGTAGCTCCCACGGTCGCTGGGCCCCGCGCGCGTTCGCCATCCGCCGCAGCAGCTCAGCTGCCTCAACGTGCTCGCCTGCCGACTCCAGCCGGTCGACCGCGACCAGCGCGGATGCCGGGTCGCCCTCCTCCAGCGCGATCTCGGCCTCCGCGCGGACCAACACCGACGGATCACCGGACCGGTGCGCGGCATCCCGCGCAGCATGCAGCAACTCGCGCCGACCCGCGGGTGGGAGGTCCCCGCCAGCCACCCGGTCGAGGAGCGAGACCGCAGCCCACTCCGCCGACGTCGATACGGGCAGGAGCCGACGGCGGTCGCGCCGCCACGCTTCGAGCTGCCCATCGATCGTGTCATCGAGATCCAGCAGCGCGTGGGACACGGTGTCGGCGCGGACCACGACCGGTGTCGTCGGAGCCACCAACGCGGCAACCGCGGCGGCGCCCGGCGGCCCGGGTGCGTCAAGCACGCTGGCGGGGAGTCGGGTTGGCGGCAGCATCGGCCGGTCGGGCAGCGTGTCGGTGCGAAGTCGACTGCTCAGGTCCTCGGACACCACCGTGGAGCCGTACCGCGTGTCGAACGCGGCCGCGAGGTCAGCCGCGGTGCCGGCGAGCTGGTCTGCGGCGTCCGCCACCGGGCGCCCGTCAACCTCAGCCGGGGCGAGGTCTTGCTCGACGGCGCGACGCAGCACCATTGCCGCGGTGCCGGCGAACCACATCCGGTCGGTCGCGGTCGGCAGCTGGGTGAGCCACGCCAGCCGCGGGAGCAGGCGGTCCACCGCGCGTTCGGTGTTGCCGAGCCGGAGCAGCGCTCGCAAGCAGGCGGCCACAGTCCGCGACGCCATCGGATCGTTCTGGGCCAGATACCAGGCCGTTCGTAGCGAGGCCACCGCCCCATCGACATCGCCGAGCTCCAGCCGCAACTCGGCATCGACACCGAGACTCGAGTGCGGCTCGTCACCGCACACGAGGTGGCCACGGGTCACCGGTTCGAGCACCTCGAGCGCCTGCCGGGGGTCGGTGTCGAGCACCAGGTGGGCTTGCTCACGCAGCTCGCACGCCTCGCAGTCAGACTGGGAGTCCCGCGGTTCGGTCATCCATGCCGACAGTTCGCGGCCGATGCCGGGGGCGTCGCCCACACAGCGGGCCAGCCACGCCCGGGCGGCGTGCACCGGGCGGAGGTGGTAGCCGTCGGTGCGGAGCGCCGTCTCCAGGGTGTCGATCGCGGCGCTCACGGCGGTCAGCGGCATCCCGGGCAGGTCAGCGGTGAGGTCGACGGCCCACTTCAGGCGCCAGAGCACCGCGTCCCGGTCGTCCTGAGTCAGGCTGTGCTCGCCGGCCAGCGCCGCGTGCAACCAGGCGACATGGGTGAGCCCGGCGGGGTCGTCGGGCACGTCGTCAAGCGCCTCGGTGAGGTCGAGCCGGGCGATGAACTCCTCGGCGAACGAGCCGTGCCGCTGCGCCAGGTCCAGGCAGGACTCGTGTGCACGGACCCGGTCAGGCCCAGCCGGTGCGCCATCAGCGGCCTTCGAGGCCTCGACGAACTCGTCCGAGACCAAGTCCCACTGCGTCATCCGGGTGGTCCGTCGACGACCGGCGCGGTGGCGCGGTGGCAGCGAGTCGCCGCAGCATCCGGGCTCGGGAGATGGACGGGCAATGTCGACATGGCGTCCGTCATGTGGAAATCCAACCAGACCGATGGATGGCGCCCCGTGGCGCATCGCCGGACCCGCGCAGATAGACGCTGTTCCCGGTATGCCGCGATGGGCCGCCCTGCGGTGCGAAGCCGGCGGTGGACGTCGACCCCGGCCGTGGGCGCTGGCCGAGGTCGGGGAACCATCACCGGCTGGGCGTCATCCGGGGTCGGGGCCGACCGCGACGGGGCGCGACCGCTCGGCCACCCACTCGCTCCAGGAGCCCACGTACGGCACCGCGTCGAGACCTGCGGTGAACAGCGCGAGCGCGAGCTGGGCGGCAGTCACGCCCGAGCCGCACGAGGTACCGACCGGCGTGTCCCGGTGCACGCCAGCGACGGCGGCGCGGGCGCGCACCGCATCCGGCGCTCGGAACGTGCCGTCGTTCGTCAGCAGGTCGGTGGCCGGCAGGTTGACGGCACCGGGGATATGCCCGGCCACCGGGTCGATCGGCTCGACCTCGCCGCGGTACCGCTCCGGAGCCCGGGCGTCGAGCAGCACCCCACGGCGAGCCATCTCGGCAGCGGTGTCGACGTCAAGCACCGGTACCGACCCCGGACGCACCCGGATGCCGCCCTGCAGCAGTGTCGGTGACTCGGTGGTGGTCGGGTACCCGGCGCGGGTCCACGCGGCCAGACCGCCGTCGAGCACCCGCACCTGGGGGTGCCCGGCCCACCGCAGCACCCACCAGGCCCGGGCCGCGGCGAGCGAGGTGCGCTGGTCGTAGACGACGACCTCGGTGTGATCGTCGATCCCGCAGGACCGCAACGCCGCTTCGAGCGGGTCCGGCTCGGGGAGCGGATGCCGCCCGCGCGCGCCGGGAACCCCGGCGAGCGCGGTGTCGAGCTCGAGATGGCCGGCGCCTGGGAGATGCCCGCTGTCGTAGAGCTCGCGGCTCGGGCGGCCGAGCAGTTCGTACTGGACATCGACGGCGACGGCCTGGCGGCGCTCGAGGAGGTCGGCGAGGTTGTCGGCGGTCACCAGGGCTGGCACGCCGCCATCCAACCACCGGGCAGGATGGCCACATGTCGCGCGTCCGCTTGGTGCTGGTGCACGGCTCCCAACTCAGCGGAGTGCAGTGGTCCCGGTACGCGGAGCTGCTCGGACCGGATGTCGACCTCGTGCTTCCCGACCTGCCTGCCCACGGGTCGCGCCGGGCCGAGCCGTTCACCTGGGAGGCAGCGCTGGAGGTCGTGGGGGAGTCGGTGGAGGGCGGGTCGGCCGAGCCGGTCGTGCTGGCCGGCCACTCGCTGGGTGGCTACCTCGCGATGGCGTGGGCCGCACGGCATCCGACCCGCCTGTCCGGTGTGGGCCTGCTGGGCGCCGCGGCGGTGCCGACGGGGCCGGGTGCGGCGGTGTATCGGGGGCTGTCGCGGGTCGAGGCATGGCTGGGGGCTGACCGGATGACGCGGGTGCTGGACCGCCAGTTCGATGCGTTGTTGCCGCCGGAGCCGGCGGCGCTGCTCAAGGAGGCGGGCTACGGGTTCGACGGGATACCGGCGGCCTGGCGTGGCGTGATGGGGGAGTGTCGGCCGGCGATGCTGGCCGAGGTCACCGCGCCGGTGCTGCTGTGCGCGGGTCGCTTCGACCAGCTTCGGGTCGACACCTGGCGTTTCACGCGGGCGGCCCGGTCGGCCCGCTGGGTACGCGCGGTCGTGGTGCCGGGCGCGTTGCACCTGTTCCCGCTTACCCACCCGCGGGAGACCGCAGCCGCGCTGTGGGAACTGGTCGCCGCAGCCCGAGCCGGGATGCCGCGGGCGCCCTGACCGCTCGCGCCGGCGGTCGCGGCGCGCGGCCCAGGCCGCTGAGCGGGCAGTGCGGGTCGGCCGGCCCCGGGTGCACTCCACCGCAGGTGGGTGAGGAGACAATGGCAGGGTCATGTCGCTCACTTCCGTAGTTTCTGCTGCCTCTGGCCCCGTGCTGCCCCCGCTGCGGATCGGGCGGCACGTCATCGACTCGCCCGTGGTGCTGGCGCCGATGGCGGGCATCACCAACCGGGCGTTCCGCCGGCTGTGTCGGGAGTACGGCACCGCTGGCGCGGTCGTCGGCGGGGCGTCCGGGGCGAGTTGTCTGTACGTGTCCGAGATGGTGACCTCGCGCGCGCTGGTCGAGCGTTCGCCCGAGACGATGCGTCTGGTCACCCACGACCCTGACGAGCGGCCCCGGTCGGTGCAGCTGTACTCGGTCGACCCGGTCACGGCCGCGCAGGCAGCGCGGCTGCTGGTCACCGAGGACCGCGCCGACCACATCGACCTCAACTTCGGCTGCCCGGTGCCCAAGGTCACCCGCAAGGGTGGCGGAGCGGCGCTGCCGTGGAAGATCGAGTTGTTTCGCGGCATCGTGCGGGCCGTGGTGCGCGAGGCGGAGCCCTACGACGTGCCGGTGACCGTGAAGATGCGCATCGGCATCGACGCCGACCATCTCACCTACCTGGATGCCGGGCGGGCCGCCGAGGCGGAGGGCGTAGCCGCGGTCTCGCTGCATGGTCGCACCGCGGCGCAGGCGTACTCCGGGTTGGCCTCCTGGGATGCCGTGGCGCGGCTGAAGGACGCGGTGCGTTCGGTGCCGGTGCTTGGCAACGGCGACATTTGGTCGGCGCAGGACGCGCTCGACATGGTGCGGCGCACCGGGTGCGACGGCGTGGTCGTCGGTCGTGGCTGCCTGGGCCGGCCCTGGCTGTTCACCGACCTCGCGGCCGCGTTCGCCGGGTCGCCGACGCGGGTGCAGCCCGGGCTGGGCGAGGTGGTGGCGG
>JBOFLG010000109.1:0-3746 GCA_051657745.1 Dermatophilaceae bacterium
GCTGCCTGTTCGGGCCGAGCGCGGCGGGCGGCGCGTACATCCCGAGCTTCTGCGACCTGGTCATCATGGTCGAGGGCAACGCGTCGATGTACCTCGGCAGCCCGCGGATGGCGGAGATGGTGGTCGGCGAGACCGTGACGCTCGAGGAGATGGGCGGTGCCCGGATGCACTGCACCGTCTCCGGGGTCGGTGACCTGCTCGCCCGGGATGACGCCGAGGCGATCGAGTTGGCCCGGCTCTGGTTCTCCTACCTGCCCGACCGCTGGGACGCGCCGCTGCCGACCTATCAGCCCGAGGAGCCGGCCCGGCCACTGACCCGGGACAGCGTGCCGGAGCGTGAGAGCCAGCCGTTCGACGTGCACGACGTCATCGACGGGCTGGTCGACGAGGGCAGCTTCTTCGAGGTCAAGCCGCTCTTCGCGCCCGAGCTGGTGGTGGGGTTCGGCCGGCTGGAGGGGGAGAGTGTCGGCATCCTGGCCAACAATTCTGCGGTCAAGGGCGGGGTGCTGTTCGCCGACTCCGCCGACAAGGCGGCACGCTTCATCTGGACCTGCGACGCCTACGGGGTGCCGCTGGTATACCTCGCCGACGTGCCCGGGTTCATGATCGGCTCCGAGGTCGAACGTGGCGGCATCATCCGGCACGGCGCGAAGATGGTGTCGGCGGTGGCGTCGGCGACGGTGCCGCGGGTGTGTGTGGTGCTCCGGAAGGCGTACGGCGCCGGGTTGTACGCGATGGGTGGGCCGGGGTTCGCGCCGGATGCAACGCTCGCCCTGCCGACCGCCCGGATCGCGGTGATGGGCCCGGAGGCGGCGGTGAACGCGGTGTACGCCAAGCGGATTGCCGAGATCGAGGATGCCGAGGGGCCGGCGGCGCGGGACGCGTTCGTGGCCGCCCGGCGCGCCGAGTACGAGGCGGATGTCGACCTCGAACGCCTCGCTGCCGACCTCGTCATCGACCACGTCGTCGAGGCGGAGGACCTGCGCGGCGAGGTGGTGCGCCGGTTGCGCTACGCCGCCCGCCGGGATCGCTCCGTGGTGACCAAGCGCCGCAGCATCCCCCCGGTCTGAGTCATCCGGCGAGGACCGGCCGTGCCCCGCGACCTGGTTCAGGGTGTGCCGTCCGCGTGGGCATCGCCAGCGTGGGCACTGGCTCGGACTGCTCGGGTATCGGTTGGTGGCCGGTGAGGACGGTGGCAGGGTGGCCGTTGACGAGCACCTCGTGCTCGGCATCCGGCGGCAACTCAGCGCCGGCGAGCCCGTCAGCCATGGTCGGCAGGGCGAGAGCGTCCTCGTCGAGCAGCCGGACGCGGGTGCCATCGGTGAGCTGCCGCGGGAGCTCGCGACGGAACCGGGCGAGGCCGACATCGGAGTACACCACCTGCCGGGCCGGCAGCTCCAGGCGGGCGAGGGGGAACGAACCAGTACCGGCGAAGGGGTCGAGGAAGACGTCCTGAGGCGTCGGGCGAGACGCGGCGACCAGCATCGCCGAGAGCTCGTGGTAGATGGCTCCCTTGGCTTTGGCTGGCTTCTGCGGTTTCGGCAGCCTCGCGCCGGGGAGGTACTCCGCCATCCCGTGGCGACCGACAACCCAGTACTCCTGACACTGACCGCGGGGCTCCACGCGGCTGCCGGTGCGCTGCCCGATGTGGGGCGCTGGTCTCCAGCACCATCGCGCTGTCGTCGGCGTACCGGACCCGCAACCCCGGTAACTGCGCGTCGAGCGCCTCACGCATCAGCGCACCGGTCCCGGCGGTGAACTGGATGACGCAGCGCACCGAGTCAGGGTAGGCGGTACCGGTTGCCGCCTCGCGCACCGCGGCCGACTCCACGCGGGCACCGCCCGTCGGCCTGGACGCCTCCGCCAACACCTCCTGATGTGGCTACACTTGTGGCCATGACGTACCGCGATCAGATGGCGCTCAAGGACATCAAGAACCGACTGTCAGAGGTCGTCGACCACGTAGAGCGTGAACACGACCGGGTCGTCATCACTAAGCACGGCCGCCCGGCTGCCGTCGTCGTGTCGATCGATGACCTCGACTCTCTCGAGGAGACGTTGAGCGTCATGGGCACGCCGCGGCTGCTTGGCCAGATTCACGACAGTCTCGATGAACTGGCGCGGGGCGAGGGTCGGACCCTGACGAAGGACGAGGCGCTGGCACTGCTGCGCCGGTGAGTGCCCGGTGGACATCGCGTGGACACCGACAGCCAAGCGCGCCCTTGGCCGTCTGCCCGAGAAGGTGGCGACTGCGGTTGTCGAGTTCGTCTACGGCGCGCTGGCTGGCAACCCCAAACGAGTGGGCAAGGCCCTGCGGTTCGAGATGGAAGGTCTGCACAGCGCGCGGCGCGGGGACTTCCGGATCATCCACCGGGTCGGCGAGCAGGTGACGGTGGTCGCCATCGAGCACCGGGCTGACGTCTACGGCCTGAGGTAGGCCGCACCAGGGATCGTGTGGCGAGCACGACGTCACCGACCAGCAGCTGACCCAGCATCTGGGCTGCGCGCTGAACACCTCGCTGCAGCTCTTCGAGTGACGCGGTCGAGTCAGTTTCCGGCGATCTCGCGTAGTGCGGCAAGGTGAGCGGTGAGCGCCCTGCGGCCCGTTCGGGTCAGCGAGAGCCAGGTGCGAGGGCGCTTGCCCATGAACCCCTTGCGCACCGTGACGTACCCGCCCTGCTCGAGCGTCGCGACCTGCTTGGAGAGCACCGAGTCGGAGACCTCGACCGCGTCGCGCACGGCGGCGAACTCGGCTTCATCCACGCCGGCGAGCATGGCCACGATGCTGAACCGCACCGGCGCGTGGATGACGGTGTCGAGCCGGTGCCGCGCATGCGGCGTCGAGGCGGTCATCGGGTACCCCGTCGAATGATGACCAGGCCGGCCACCAGCGCCGGGAGGGCGACGATGACCGCCGCTGCCGCGAGCACCCACCACGGCTCGCTGGTCGGGTCGGTCGGGGACCGGGCCCAGTGTGTGCTGTGCGCGATCCTCGTCCCGAGCGCGAGCACGGACGTGCCGGCCAGGCCCGCCCACATGATGTGCCGGACTCCGCGCGGCACCACCCGGCCGGCGCGGGTCTGCCACGCGGCCAGGCCGCCGAGGGTCAGGATGAAGACGACCTGGACCGGGGTCTCCCACCCGGTGGCGTTCGTCGCCCGCGACAGCGCCACGTACGCGCCCAAGATCCCGCCAAAGCCGGCCATGGCCAGGCCGTGGACGCGGCGGTCGGCTGTCCAGGGTCGGCTCGTGGCAGTTGCGGCGTGCTCCAGTCGTGCACGGGCTTCTCGGGGTGTGACGTCGGGTCCGGCGCCGTAGCTGTCAGGGGTCCGCTCCATTGCGCCAAGTTAGAAAATAGTTTCCACATTGTCAAGTACTGTGCGGGTCGGCGAACCAGGTCGCTGGTTTCCTGGATGTGGCCGCAGCGGCACCCATCGACGACCCTGGCCTAGGGCCTGTTGCGAAAGGTCGTTCGCATCGTCGATGCGCTCGTATGACGCTGGATACGGCGCCGGAGCCGGGGTGATCACCCCAAATCTGGCGCTGTAGCCAGCGTCATAGTCCTGACGAAACCCAGGCGGACGGCTTTCGCAACAGGCCCTAGTGACGAGGCGGGGTGCGCAGGGTGTGCCAGCCGACGCCGAGCTCGGCGAGCAGTTCACGGAGGAGCGGCAGGGAGACCCCGACGACGTTGTGCGGGTCGCCCTCGATACCAGCGACGTAGGGCCCACCGAGCCCGTCGAGGG
>JBOFLG010000110.1:0-5413 GCA_051657745.1 Dermatophilaceae bacterium
GTCGCCACACTCTCCCAGTTCGCCGCTGCGCACCCGGAGATCGCCGAGGTCGAATGCAACCCGGTCGCGGTGACACCACACGCGGCGATTGCCCTGGACGCCAGGATCATCCTCGCCACCACCACCACCACCGAGCCGGATGCCGAGCTGGATGCCGAGCTGGATGCCGAGCCGGATGCACCAACCCGACCAACCGAAACGAGCACGGGATGACCACCGAGGTAGTGCGCTACGAGAACGCCCACGGGATCGCGACGATCACCCTGAACCGTCCGGACACGCTCAACGCCCTGAACGGCGAGGTGATCGACCAGCTCGCCCGCCGGATCGCCGAGGCCGGCGCGGACGACACCGTCAAGGTCGTCCTCCTCGCCGGCGCTGGTCGGGCCTTCTGCTCCGGGTTCGACCTGAACGACGAGATCGATGACGGCACCGAGTCACCCCTGGACTGGCTGCCGGTGCTGACGCGGGACTGCGACCTGATCATGGCGGTGTGGTCCTGCCCCAAGCCGACCATCGCGGTGGTCCAGGGCCACTGCCTGGCCGGCGGATGTGAGCTCGCCATGGCCTGCGATCTCGTGGTCGCTGCCGAGGACGCCCAGTTCGGCGCGCCCGAAATCCGTTACGGCTCAGGCCCGGTCACGCTGTTGATGCCGTTCGTCCTCGGGCAGAAGAAGACCAGCGAACTGCTGTTCACCGGCGACTCGCTCGACGCCCCCGGCGCCCTGGCTGCCGGGCTGGTGAACACCGTGGTCCCGCTGGCCGACCTGGAGGCTGCAGCCCTGCAGCTGGCCCGGCGGATCGCGCCGACGCCGGTGGCCGTGCTTCGGCTGACCAAACAGGCCCTGAACCGCGCCTACGAAGCGATGGGTCTGCGCGAGGCGGTCACGGCCAATCTCGCCCTGTCGGCGATCCTCAACGGCGCCAATTCCCCTGAGCAGCAGGAGTTCGACGCAATCGCTCGCGCCGAGGGCCTCGCGGCCGCGCTTGCCTGGCGAGACTCGCGCTACCCAGCCTGAGGATGCCGACCGGTCGGCATCCTGCTCGTCGCCAGCCCACTAGATAGACATTCTTGCTAGATCGGACATCCTCTAGGTAGATTCTCTACCTATGAACGATCATCGAGTCCTGCCGGGCCAGTTGTTACACGGCGTCCTGGAGTTGTCGCTCCTCGCGCTCCTGATCGCCGAGGAGGACTACGGCTACGGCCTCGCCCAGCGCCTGGCGACCGCGGGCTTCGGAGACGTGCCCGGCGGCACGCTCTACCCCGCGCTCCTTCGGTTAGGTCGGGACGGGCTCGTCGCGACCACCTGGCGGCCGTCCGCCACCGGGCCGCGGCGCAAGTACTACGCGGTGACGGATGCCGGTCGCGCGGCATTCGCCGACCGCGCCGCGCGGTGGGCGACATTCAGCGCCAGCGTCGACACCGTTCTCGGTGCCGCTCGGCAGCCGTCGCGGCGTTCCCGAGGTGAGCGGGCATGACCGGTGCGATCTGGGCGGACACCCTGACCCGGGCACTCGTGGGGATGGGCGTGGAACCTCCCGAAGCCGGGCGCCTGGCCGCCGACAGTGTCGACCAGGCGGCGGAGGCCAGTCGGCAGCCACACGAACTGTTCGGCCCGGCCACGGCCTACGCGCACTCACTCGTCGATGCCCTGCGCCGCACCTCCGATGCGTGGTCCGAGACCCCGCTGCCGGCCCCGGACCAGGGCACGGTGATGCTGTCCCTGAGTGGCGTCGGGAAGCGCTACCGCCGACGCACCGTGCTCGAGGACGTCACCCTGACCGTCCGAGCCGGTGAGGTCCTGGCAGTGGTCGGCGCCAACGGGTCGGGCAAGTCGACCTTGCTGCGGATCTGCGCTGGCATCATCCGGGCCTCGTCGGGAACCGTCCGACGCACCGGCCGAGTCGGTTTCGTACCGCAGGACGGCGGGCTGCTCGACCTGCTCACCCCCGCCGAGCACTTCGAACTGTTCGGCGCCGCCGCCGGCGTGGCGCGGCGGCGGGCGCGCTCCACCGGCGAACACCTCGCGACCCGGCTGTCCTGGCGCCCCGACCCGAGCACCCAGGTCGGGCGGCTCTCCGGCGGGACTCGGCAGAAGCTCAACGTCGTGCTCGGCGAACTGCACGCACCCGACCTGCTGTTGCTCGACGAGCCGTACCAGGGCTTCGACTCCGGCTCCTACCTCGACTTCTGGCAGCAGGTCCACGGCTGGCGGCAGGCCGGGAAGGCGGTCGTGGTCGTGACTCATCTGTTGCACGAGCTGTACCGCGCCGATCAGGTCGTCGACCTCGGCACCGGAGCCAGCCGATGACCGCCACCTGGCCGGTGGCCTGGACCGCGACCTGGGCGGTGGCCCGCGCAACCCTGCGCGAGGTGAGCCGCCGGCGCGGAGTACTGCTGCTCCTCCTCGCCATGCCGTTGTCGTTCTACGTCATCCGGAGCGACCTGCAGGGCCAGTCGATCCGGATGTTGGCGCTCGGCCTGGGCTGGGCGATCGCGACGCTGGCGCTGTTCACGTCATCCGCCGCCCGGTCGGTGGACGTCCGGCTCCGGGTCGCCGGGCTCTCCGCCGGCGCCCTGGTCACCGGCCGGATGCTCGCGATGACCGGCAGCGGGTTCGCCCTCGCCACCGGGTACGCCGTGCTGATCGGGCTGGACCAAGACGTCCGGCGGTACTGGGCGGTCTGTCTGCTGCTGGCCACTACGGTGCTGGTCGCCGCGCCGCTCGGGGCCGTGGTCGCCACCGTGGTTCCCCGAGACCTCGAAGGCGCGCTGCTGCTGCTGACCGTGCTCGCGACGCAGATGCTTGCCGACCCGGCCGGCTCGGTTGCCAAGGTCCTCCCGTTCTGGTCGACCCGCGAACTCGCCACCTACGCCATCGACGGCACCGGCCCGGAGTACCTGTACGGCGGGCTGGCTCACTTCGCGGGCACCTGTGGGCTGCTGATGGCCGTCGCGATCACCATCTCGACCCTCCGGTTGCGCCTGGCCCGACCGAGCCATCCCCGACCGGATGACGCCGTCGCGAGGTGACCACCGCGCCGGGCGGCACGAGGCCGAACGCGCGGCATACCCACCGATCCGAGGACAGGTGGGGATGACGCGCGGCGGGATGGACCGTCAGGTCCTGGTGCGGAACCGCCAGGTGTAGGTCGTGCTCGACCCGTTGTTGGCGATCAACGGGTTACCCGAGGCGTCCCGGATCTCCGCCGCACCGCCGGTCAGGGTGACCTGGAAGGTGGTGCTGGGGGCCAGGGAGTTGGTCGGGTTGAGCGACCATCGAGTGCCGCTGGTCGTGCCGGCGACGACCCCGGGGACCGCCGCACCCAGCGACCCATCGGCCAACACCGGCTGCAGCCGGAAGGTCGTGGCGGTCACGCCCGCCAGCCGCTCGGTGGCGTCGAACCTGATGTTGGCGACCCGGCTGGCCCCGGTCGCATTGACCAACGGCTGCACCGCCGACACCTGCGGCGCCACGATGTCAACCACCGTGGTGAACGTGCTGCTGGTGTTGGCCAGTCGGCCGCCATCCGTGCTCACGATGCCGGCCGCGCCACCGGGCACGGTGCCGAACAACGACAGGCGGAACTGCGTGCCCGCCAGCAGGCTTCCCGTCGGGTCGACGGTCACCGTCCGGCCGTCGGCACTGAGCGTCACGGTGGTCGGGATGGTGGCGCCAGTGGCGACGTTGCTCAGGACCACCGAACTGGTGGAGACCCCTTGCACCGCGCGGTCGAACGTCGCCGTGAGGTTGGCGCCGACCCGCACCGTCGTCGCACCGGCCGCCGGGACCCGAGCCGACACCACCGGGATGCCGGCCGGTGTCACCGCGGTCGACTCCGCCGACGGTGCGCTGGCACCGACTCCGTTGACCGCGACCACCCGGAAGGTGTGAGCGGTGCCGTTGGTCAGCCCGGTCACCACGACCGACGACGCGGTACCCGAGACACCGGTGACCGTGCGGATCACCGCGCCGCCGACCAGCACCTGGACCTGGTGCTCGGTGACCTCCGACACCGCCGTGGATGCCGGGTCGGTCCAGGTCACCGTGGCCGAGGAGTCACCGGCGACCGCAGCCACCGAGACCGGGGTGGCCGGTGCGGTGAACCGGATCGTGCGGTCGCTGAAGCGCAGCGCCTCGACATTGCGGAGGGTGTCGGTGCCATCGGCGCCGACGTTGTCGACCACGGTCACGAAGGCTCCATTCGCGGTGATGGTGTAGTTCGCCCGGAGGCCGGTGAACTGCACGGTGTCCTCGTCGGCGGCGTTCGGGGTGCTGAGCACCTCGCGGACGATGACGATGTTTCCGGGGTCGACCGTGCCCGCGAATACTGCTTGCTGCAGCGTCGTGGTGCTACCCGCGAGGTAGGGCTTGCGCATCCCGTCGGCCGTACCGATCTGGGTGACCGGGTTGGCCGGGTCGGTACGGACGCTGAGCCGCGCGTTCACCCAGGCGTCGCCGTCGACGAAGTCGTCGCCGCCGCGCCCCTCGATGAGGTCGCTACCGGTGCCGCCCATCATGATGTTGCCTGCGTTGAAGGACGTCGTGCCCGACGGCAGCACCGCGGCCAGTCCGGCGACCCGGGCGATGCCCTCGGCGGTGAGCTGGTGCTCGGTGCCGAGGTCGGCGGCGGTGCGGTCGTCGCCGCGCAGCACGTCGTCGAACTTCCACCCGGAGAGTGACTCCACCAGGTCGAAGCGGTCCCGGTTGACCTCGACGCCCGGGGGCAGTGCGCCGATGACGTTCATGTCGGAGTCGGCCGGCAGCGGGTCGTCCTTGTGGGTGACCCAGTCGAAGCCGAGCATGCCCTCGTTGCGTTGGATGCCGGGGCCGGCCATCATCACGTCGTCGCCGCCCTCGGCGTCGTAGTCCTGCTCGCCGCCGTCACCGTTGAGCACGTCGTGACCGGGCTCGTTCGGGTCGTCCTGGAACGGGGCGCCGTTGTCGCCCTGGAGCAGGCTGAACGGGCCTTTGCCGTCCTCGATCCAGTCGTCGCCGTCGTCGCCGAAGACAGTGTCGGTGCCATCACCGGCGAAGATGAAGTCGTCATCGGGCCCGGCGAAGCTCTCCGCCGTGTCGTTGCCGCCGACGATGAAGTCCTTCCCGCGGCCGCCCATGTTCAGGTCGCCGCCGAAGCCCTGGCCGGAGGACAGTGCGTCATCTCCGTCTCCGCCCTTGAGCACGTCGTCGCCAGCGAGGTCGAGCAGGATGTCGTCATCCGCGCCACCGACGAGGTTGTCGTTGCCGTCGCCACCCTCGATCCGGTCCGCACCGTCATTGCCGCGGAGAGTGTCGTCGCCGGCGCCGGCCCAGATCTTGTCGGCCTGGTTCGTGCCGTTGAACGTCGAGTGGTTGTCGCCGCCGAAGCGGATGGTGCCGTTCGGCATCCGGGTCAGCAGTTGGTTCTC
>JBOFLG010000111.1:0-86484 GCA_051657745.1 Dermatophilaceae bacterium
ACATCCCCGATGACGTCCTCGCCGCGCTCGCGGCCGAGTGATCGCCCTCGCGGGCCACGACCGGCCGGCGGCGGCGCGGCGCCAACCGGTCGGCGCGTGTCGATAGGCGGATGGCGTGCGCAGCCTGTGTAGCGTGGTCGGCGAACAGGTGTTCTATCTCAGGCTGGCGGGCCGGAAGGAGTCCCATCGTGCGCGTGCTCGGCGTCGATCCTGGCCTCACCCGGTGTGGGCTGGGCGTGGTCGACGGACGTCCCGGCCGGGCAGTCATGGTGGCGGTCGGGGTGGTCCGCACCCCGGGCGAGGCAGACCCGGGGGAGCGGCTCGTCTACCTCGAGGCCGAGTTGGACGGATGGCTTGCCCGGTACGTCCCCGACGTGGTGGCTGTGGAGCGGGTGTTTGCCGATGTCAACGTCGCCTCCGTGATGACCACCGCCCATGCCACCGCGGTAGCCCTGCTCACCGCGACCAAACGCGGCATCCCCGTGGTGTTCCACACCCCGACTGAGGTCAAGGCCGCAGTCACCGGCTCCGGACGAGCCGAGAAGGCACAGGTCACCGCGATGGTCACCCGGATCCTCGGTCTCGACGCCGCGCCGCGGCCTGCTGATGCAGCCGACGCGCTCGCGCTGGCGGTCTGTCACGCCTGGCGGGGCGCCGCCTCCGGACGGCTCGCGGCGCTGGCCGAGGCGGCCCGCCGGTGATCGCGTCGGTACGCGGGTCAGTCGGCCACGTGGGTCTGGACCGGGTCGTCGTCGAGGTCGGCGGGGTGGGCCTGCTGGTGCACACGACTCCGGCCACCGCAGCCGCGTGCCGCCGCGGTGAGGAGGCTGCGCTCGCCACCACGCTGGTGGTGCGCGAGGAGTCGATGACGCTGTTCGGGTTCGGCACCGCTGCCGAACGCGACATGTTCGAGACCGTGCAGACCGTTTCGGGCGTGGGCCCGCGGCTAGCGCTGGCGATGCTGTCGGTCATGGGTCCCGACGACCTCGCCGGAGCTCTCCACGCCGGCGACACCAAGGCGCTCACCGCCATCCCGGGTATCGGGGCCAAGTCGGCGCAACGACTCGTCCTCGAGCTCGGCGACACGATCGGCGCGGCCCGAGGCGCGACAGCGGTGTCGGATGCCGTTCCGGCGGCTGCCGGGAGAGCCGGATGGCGCGAGCCGGTCACCGAGGCGCTCGTCGGGCTCGGCTGGAACGCCCGGCAGGCCGCCGACGCGGTCGAGCGAGTCGCCGCCGCGGAGCCCGGCGAGTCCGACGTTGCCGGGCTGCTGCGGCTGGCGCTACGAGAGCTGCGGCCGTGAGCGCCGATGCGCCTCGCCCCGGCTTCGGCAGCGAGGTGCGCGAGGCCGACGCACCGCACCGGGCTGAGGTACCGCGTCGCACCGACGAGGTGCCCGCCCATGATGGCGGCGACCGGTCCTGGGACGTCACCGCCCGGGTGGTCGACGCCGCCGGCTCCGACGACGAGCGGGTGGTCGAGGCGGCGTTGCGGCCGCGCCGACTGGCCGAGTTCCCTGGGCAGGTGCGGGTGCGCGACCAACTCGGGCTCGTGCTCGAGGCGGCCCGCCGGCGTGCCCGCCCGCCCGACCACGTGCTGCTTTCCGGCCCGCCCGGGTTGGGAAAAACGACCCTCGCCATGATCGTCGCCGCCGAGTTGGAGCGACCGCTGCGGATCACCAGCGGCCCGGCCATCCAGCACGCGGGCGACCTCGCCGCGGTGCTCTCCTCGCTCGACGAGGGGGAGGTGCTCTTCCTCGACGAGATCCACCGGATGAGCCGGTCCGCCGAGGAGATGCTGTATCTCGCGATGGAGGACTTCCGCGTCGACGTCATTGTGGGCAAGGGGCCGGGCGCCACTGCCATCCCGCTCGAACTGCCGCCGTTCACCGTCGTGGGCGCCACCACGCGCGCCGGGCTGCTGCCGGCGCCGCTGCGCGACCGGTTCGGCTTCACCGGCCATCTCGACTACTACGAGGTCGCCGATCTGGTCACCATCCTGCGCCGGTCCGCGCGCCTGCTCACGGTAGAGGCGGATGACGAAGGCGTCACCGAGGTGGCCGGTCGCTCGCGCGGCACACCTCGGATCGCCAACCGGCTGCTGCGCCGGGTGCGTGACTGGGCGCAAGTCCACGGCGCGGGCCATGTCGACCGGCACGCAGCCCGCGAGGCGCTGGCCCTGTTCGACGTCGATGAGGCCGGCCTCGACCGGCTCGACCGCGCCGTGCTCGACGCGCTGTGCCGCCGGTTTAGCGGTGGCCCGGTCGGGCTGTCGACACTCGCGGTCACCGTCGGCGAAGAAGCCGACACGGTCGAGACGGTCGCCGAGCCGTACCTGGTGCGGGAGGGGTTCATGACGCGCACGCCGCGGGGCCGCGCGGCCACCTCCCTTGCGTGGAGCCACCTCGGCCTCTCCGCGCCGCGTGACGCACCGACTCAGCCGGCGCTGCCGATCACCGGCGAGAGCACCGCCACCGGCGTGTCGGGCCGGCTCGGCGGGTGAGTGGCATCCTCGACGCGGAACGACACCCTCCGCCGCGTCGTTGGTGAGCGGTGCGGCTCTCGCCTAGACTGACCGCTCGGCCCGGTGCGACCGGGCCGCATCATTGCCCGCGACCGATGGGCGCCCTCACCCAAAGGACCCTGACTCGAATGTTCAGCGGCAACGGCTCCGGCCTCGCCTACGTTCTCCTGCTCGTCGTCCCCTTCCTGCTCCTGGTGTGGACGTTCATCAGCCAGCGGAACCGAGCGAAACAGGTCACCGCACTGCAAGCGTCGCTCACCATTGGCGATGAAGTAGTCACGACCTCCGGGCTCTACGGCACCATCACCGCGCTCGAAGACCGGGCGATCTTGTTGGACGTCGGTGGGGGCACCGTGGTCCGCTTCGATCGCCGCGCCGTCGGCATGCGCGCCTCCGAGGTGGTCTGAGCATGGGCCTGGCACAGCAGCAGCGTTCGTACGCGAGACGCGCACTGATCGCACTCGGCGTGATGTCGGCGGCGCTGCTCGCGGTCCTCGCCGGAGGCAACCAATGGTCGGACGCGCAATGGACGCCGAAATTGGGTCTCGACCTCGAAGGCGGCACCCAGATCGTGCTCGAGCCGAGGGTCAGCGGGGGCGGCCCGGTGTCCGCCGAGCAGCTGTCGCAGGCCCGCGACATCATCGTCCAACGGGTCGACGCGGGAGGCTCCACCGGCGCCGAGGTCACCACGCAAGGTGACCGCAATATCGTGGTGGCAATTCCGGGCCAGCCCACCGAGGAGCAGAAGGAGGCGATCAGTCGCTCCTCCCAACTCCAGTTCCGGCCCGTGCTCGCCGTGACCGCTGGGTCACCGCTACCGCAGCCGAGCCTGGCAGTGACCGGCTCACCGGCACCGCCCCCGTCGGGCGGCGCGAGCCCTGCCCCGTCGGTCACCCAGACCGCCACCAGCGGCTCGAGCCCGACGAACAACAGCGCTGTCCCAGGCGCTCTCGCCACGGTCACCCCGACGCCATCCGCATCGCCGAGTCCCAGCGCGTCACCGAGCGCTTCGGCGCCAGCCTCACCGGCACCCAGTTCAGGGCCAGCTAGCCCGGCGGGGGCCCCGCGTGGACCTACGGACCTCGCGTGGATTACCCCTGAAATCCAGGCCGCCTATGACGCCGTGGACTGCACCGCGGAGAACGCCCTCGATGGCCTGGTCGACGACCCGGCCAAGCCGCTGGTGACCTGCCAGGACGACGGCTCCGCGAAGTACATCCTCGGGCCAGTCGCCGTCTCTGGTGAACGGATCACCGAGGCCACCGCCGGCTACCGCACCAACCAGCAGGGCGCCGTCACCAGCGAGATCGAGATCGCACTGTCGCTCGACGGCAGCGGCACCACGGAGTACGCCGACATCAGCCGTGAGATGGTGGCCCTGCCGGAGCCACAGAACCAGCTCGCGTCGACCCTGGACTCGCGAGTCATCGTTGCGCCCCGCTTCCAGTCCGCAATCCTCGACGGCCGGGCCAGTATTACCGGTGGTTTCACCCTCACCGAGGCTCGCGCACTTGCTGAGCAGTTGAAGTTCGGCGCCCTCCCCCTGTCGTTCGACGTGCAGACCAGCACCGACATCAGCCCCACTCTCGGCGGCGAGCAATTGCGTTACGGCCTCATCGCCGGCCTGGTCGGGCTCGGGCTCGTCGTGGTCTACTCGCTGACTCAGTACCGAATGCTCGGGCTGGTCACCGTGGCCTCGATCCTCGTCGCCGCGGCCCTCACCTTCCTCGTCGTCACGATCCTCGGGTGGTCACAGAACTATCGGCTCGACATGGCCGGGGTGACCGGGTTGATCGTCGCTATTGGCTTTACCGCTGACAGCTTCATCGTGTACTTCGAGCGAGTGCGCGACGAGTTGCGCGAGGGTCGCTCGCTCCAGGCCGCAGTGGAAACCGGGTGGAACCGGGCAAAGCGCACCATCCTCGCCGCCGATGGGGTCAACTTTCTCGCCGCCATCGTGCTCTACGCGCTGGCGAGTTCCAGCGTGCGCGGCTTTGCGTTCACCCTCGGCCTGACCACCCTCCTTGACCTGATCATTGTCTTTCTCTTCACCCACCCGCTGGTGGCGGTGCTCGCGCGGCGCAAGTTCTTCCGTGACGGGCACCCGTGGTCGGGGCTCGACCCGCGCCGGCTGCGTGACTCCACCACGCGGTACGCCGGCCGCGGGCGGTTCACCGCCGCGCCGCCGGCGGTACGCGAACCCGAAGGGAGCCGCGCATGAGGCTCAACCTGTCCACCCTCGGAAATGATCTCTACACCGGAGCACGATCGGTTCCGGTCGTGCGTGCACGCCGGTGGTTCTACCTCGGCTCCGTGGCGATCATCATCGTTGCAGCCCTCGGGCTCCTGACCCAGGGGGTCAACCTCGGGCTTGAGTTCCGCGGCGGCTCGGAATTCCGGGTCAGTGGCGCCACCAGCACCTCCGACTACGAGACCCGAGCCCGGGACGCCGCGACCGAGGCGACCGGAACGGCATCCGACGTCAACGTCACCCTGATCGGCAACGACACGGTCCGGGTACAGACCGAGCGGCTCGACGATTCGCAAAGCGGCGAAGTCCGCGCCGCCCTTGCCGGTGAGTTCGCCGTGCAGACTGCAGACGTGTCGGCCACCTTCGTTGGGCCATCCTGGGGTGCCACGGTGAGTACGCAGGCATTGCGAGCGCTCGCGATCTTCCTGGTCCTGGTTGCCGTCGTCATGGCGGTGTACTTCCGCACGTGGAAAATGGCCCTTGCCGCAATGGTCGCCACCGCCCATGACCTGCTGATTACTGTGGGCATTTACGCGTGGAGCGGTTTCGAAGTATCACCGGCGACGATGATCGGCTTCCTCACGGTCCTCGGGTACTCGCTCTACGACACGGTGGTCGTCTTCGACAAGGTCCGAGAGAACACGGCCGAGGCCTTCAGCGGCGGCAAACTATCGTACGCCCACGCGGCCAACCTGGCCGTCAACCAAACCATGGTGCGATCGATCAACACCACAGTCGTAGCGGTGTTGCCGATCGTGGCAGTACTCGTGGTGGGTGCTGTGGCACTGGGGCCCGGCGTACTTCTCGACCTTTCGCTGGTGCTCTTCGTCGGCATCGTCGCCGGCGCCTACTCATCGATCTTCATCGCCACACCGATCCTGGTGTCTCTCCGAGCGAAGGAGCAGCGTGTTCTCCAGCTTGGGAAGCGCGCCGAACAGTACCAGGCACGCCAGCGCAAGCGCGTACCTGACAACCAGGCGCCCCCGGGCGGGTCAGCGGAGGTGTCGGTCGCCGCGAGCGCTCCGGTGATGGTCGGCGGCCCGGAGATTCCAGACGACCACGCGACCCTGACCGGACGATCAGTGCACGCCTACGCCCGGTCCGGTCCGCGGAACCAGCCGCGACGTTCCCCGAAGTCACAACGCTGACAAGTCCGGATGCCGTTTCCGGTTGGCATCGACTGCACGGTCACCGACATGCGGGCCACCCGGGTGCACCCTGCTCCACGACAGGATCCCTCGTGGGGCAGGACCGGAGTCTGATGCACAGTTGAGGTGACTTCTCGCTGAGCCGCCCGCCTCGGTCACCGCGCTGTCCGTGACTCGGTGGCGCCCGACTACCATCTGGTCATGGCGGACGAGACAACCACCACAGTGCCGGGCGCCCCGGCAGCGGTCTCTTCCCGCGCCCGCGCCCGCGCTGCGCTGGCCCGAGTGGGGCGGCAGCGACCGCCTGCCAACCCGGTGCTCGAGCCTCTGCTTCAGGTCGTGCGGGTCACTCACCCTAAGGCAGACGTTGGTCTCGTCGAGCGTGCCTTCGCGGTGGCCGAACGCGCCCACGAGGGTCAGAAGCGCCGCTCCGGCGACGACTACATCACTCATCCGCTGGCCGTCACCACCATCCTCGCCCAACTTGGGATGACGCCCACGACCCTGGCCGCGGCACTGCTCCATGACACGGTCGAGGACACTGCGTACAGCCTGGTGGCGCTACGCCGCGACTTCGGGGACGAGATCGCCATGCTGGTCGACGGAGTCACCAAGCTCGACAAGGTGACGTACGGTGACGCCGCCCAGGCCGAGACCGTGCGAAAGATGGTCGTGGCGATGGCCCGCGACATTCGGGTGCTCGTTATCAAACTCGCCGACCGGCTGCACAACGCTCGGACGTGGCGGTACGTGTCACCAGAAAGCGCCCAGCGCAAGGCCCGGGAAACCTTGGAGATCTACGCGCCGCTGGCACACCGCCTGGGTATGAACACCATCAAGTGGGAACTCGAAGATCTCAGTTTCCAGGCGTTGTACCCCAAGGTGTTCGACGAGATTGTGCGACTCGTGGCCGAGCGCGCTCCAGCCCGTGAGGAATACCTTGCCGGAGTGCGCGAGCACGTCCAAGAGGACCTGCGAACCGCCAAGATCAAAGCGGTCGTCACCGGTCGCCCCAAGCACTACTACTCCGTCTACCAGAAGATGATCGTCGGCGGTCGCGACTTCGAGCAGATCTACGACCTCGTGGCGGTTCGGGTGCTCGTGGACACCGTGCGCGACTGCTACGCCGCGCTCGGTACCTTGCACGCCCGCTGGAACCCGGTGCCCGGCCGGTTCAAGGACTACATCGCCATGCCGAAGTTCAATATGTATCAGTCGCTCCACACGACGGTCATCGGGCCGGAGGGTAAACCGGTCGAGATCCAGATTCGCACGGAGGCCATGCACCGACGGGCTGAGTACGGCGTCGCCGCGCACTGGAAGTACAAGGAGGAACCCAAGGGCGGGGGAGCCGGACGGCCTGCCGAAACCGCGGCCGAGGCCAGCGGTGACATGCCGTGGCTGCGCCAATTGCTCGACTGGCAGCAAGAGACCTCCGACCCTGGCGAGTTCCTCGAGTCGTTGCGCTTCGAGATCACCGCCAGCGAGGTCTACGTCTTCACACCGAAGGGACAGTTGGTCGGGCTCCCCTCGGGCTCGACACCGGTCGACTTCGCCTACGCCGTGCACACCGAGGTGGGCCACCACTGCATCGGCGCCCGGGTCAACGGACGACTGGTCCCGCTCGAAAGGCCACTTGACAACGGCGATGCGGTCGAGGTACTGACCTCGAAGGCCGATTCGGCTGGGCCGTCGCGCGACTGGCTGAACTTCGTCCGTTCCGCGCGGGCTCGCAACAAGGTGCGCCAGTGGTTCACCAAGGAGCGGCGCGAGGAGATGATCGAGGGTGGAAAGGACACCCTCGCTACAGCGATGCGCAAGCAGGGGCTCCCGTTGCAGCGCCTGACGACCGTGGAGTCACTCACCGGCGTCGCCGAGGAGTTGCAGCTGCCTGGCATCGAAGCGCTCTACGCTGCGGTTGGCGAGGGCTCGGTCACCTCCCAGCAGGTCGTGTCGCGACTGGTGGCATCGGTCGGCGGGGAGGAAGGCGCCAGCGAGGACATCGCCGAGGCCGTATTGCCGGTGCCCACCCGTCACTCGTCACGACGCAAGCACGATCCAGGAGTTGTCGTGCGGGGGTTGAGCGAGGTGTGGGTCAAACTCGCTAAATGCTGCACGCCGGTGCCGGGCGACGAGATCCTCGGATTCGTCACCCGGGGCAATGGTGTGTCGGTGCACCGTCGTGACTGCACCAATGCGGATTCGCTCCTCGCCCTCCCCGAGAAGATCATCCAGGTCGAGTGGGCGCCCGTCGCAGGCAGCCTGTTCCTGGTGCAGCTCCAGGTCGAGTCCCTCGACCGTTCACGGCTGCTGTCCGACGTCACCCGGGTCATCTCCGATCACGGGGTCAACATCCTGTCCGCAGCGGTCACCACCTCACGCGACCGGGTCGCGAAACTGCACTTCACGTTCGAGATGGGCGACCCAGGGCACCTCGGTCACGTCATCCGAGCGGTGGAGCGTATCGACGGCGTGTTCGACGCACATCGGGTGACCGGAGGGCGACGAGAGCCCAGTCGAGGCTAGCCATCGACCTCAGGCCCGCTCCATGCAGGCGCGGTTCAGCCTGATGGGGGCAGTCTGCGGAGCAACATCGTCACGGATAGGTCTGCGATGTCGTCGGGCGTGTCCATGGCGAACACCGTCGCGCCTCCCCGTGTGCTGCTCGGGACTGCAATTGCGACCGGCTGCAACTGAGTCTGGTTGACCTCTCCCATGCCGACGAGCACCACCGTCACCGGCTTGTCGGGGTCGGCCTTCTCCGCGAGACGGGTTCGTAGCTCTTCAAGGGACAGGCCGCCGGTCGGATCATCATTGACCCCATCAGTGAACAGCGCCACGATGTTCGCCGCCCGAGGGTCGTACCCCTCGACTGCTGCACTGTAGGCAGCGTCGAGCGTGTCGTACAGGCCGGTGCTTCCGGCGAGTTGGCCGCCGAGCGAGCGGAGCGAGGTTGCGACCTTGGCTCGGTGGCCCGTCTGCTCGAGCGGCTGTACGGGCTGGAGTTGAGTCCAATCCTGCTCGCCGCGCTGCTGGGTGGAAAACGTCCACAGCCCCACGGAGCTCTGTCTGGCGAGAAGATCAATGGCCTCGGAGGCAGCCCGGGCAGCTACCTCGATCCGGGACTCACGACCCGAGCCAGCCGCCTGCTCCATCGACCGAGAGGTGTCGATCACCGTCAGCAGCCGAGTCGGCGTGGTGATGGCACGCCACAGCCGGTTCGCATCCGCAGTGACCGGTGCCGCGCTCAGCCGGGAGCGCATTGCCGATGCCGGTGGAGCACCTTCCACCACCGGCTCGAGGTCCGCTGACGTGCGGAACCCGCTGTCGCGCAGGGCCTGCTGACCCGCTGGTGCAGCAAAGGCGGCTTCGAGGTCATCAATCGCCTTCGGCGGGACGGTCGTTGACGAGACCAGCGGAAAGTCAAGTGCCTCAATCCCAGACACCGGCACCGCGAGGGTAAGGCCGGAGACCCCGGCAGCAGCCACCTGCTGCTCAGTGGCGGGAAACACCGCGGGGTTGAAACCGCTGGTGTGGGAACTGAACAGAGTGGGCTCGGGGACGACCCGGCTGAGCATCTTGCTGATGCCGGCCAGCGCCGCTCGACGTTGGTCCGGCGGCCGCGCATCGACCTCAGCCAGACCGGACATCAGCGCCATCCGCCCGACGACGGAACTGTTCGGGTCCGGCAGTCTGGTGTTCTCGGCGGAGACCACCGACCCCCAACTTAGCGGCTTCGGAGGGGTCGCGTTAGCGGGGACCACCACCACCACCGGAGTCGTCGCCACCGACTTACCGATTCGGAGTTTTCCGCTCGAGGACCGGGCAACCTCCTCAGCGACGAGGGTGGAGTCCGGGATCCACACCATCGGCGTCTCGCCCGACCTGGCGCTGAACCGTTCGGAGGTCGCATCAGCAGCCTCGGCCATCACCTGGTAGGTCGTACATTCGTCGATGGAGTCGGCGAGTTCGCGCACCACCGACTCGATCGCAGGGGTGGTCATGACCGTGACCGTGGTCCGGTCGTCGCATCCGCTACCGGGCACAAACGAGTCGTCAGAAGCCACGACCACCCACGCCCGCCATCCGAGGATGCCGAGGACGAGAGCCGCAACGACTGCGATGACGGCCGGCCGCCTCGAAGAACGGACAATCCGATCATCGTCTTGTTCCATTCCCTGCTCCTTGTCGCTGCATGGATCTCACCTGGGGCCCACTCGTGCACACGTCCTGCGTGGCCCCCCATGCTGCCGACTCCGGCGCGTCAACCTCCGCCGAACTCGTTCAGGCCAGCTCGCGCTTGGTCGAGCCACTCGCGCTGAGTGCGCAGGCGCTGCCGCGCCGCGTCCGCGACCGCCGAATTGCCAGCGGCCTCGGCCGCAGCGAGCTCCGCCTCGACGGCGGCCACCGACGCTTCGAGTTGATCGGTGAGTGATCGTGCCCGGGCAGCGACCTCAGGGTTGGTCGACTGCCACTGGCGTTCCTCGGCATCCCGGACCGCCTTCTCCACTGCCCGCATCCGCTTCTCAACCCGTTCGAGGTCGCTGCGCGGGACCTTGCCGGCGCGCTCCCATCGGTCCTGGATGCCGCGCAAACTCGCCTTGGTTGCGGTCACGTCGGCGACCGGGAGCAGCGCCTCAGCGTCGGTAAGTAGGCGCTCCTTGACCGCGAGGTTCTCACGGAACTCCTCGTCCTCGGCCGCGGCGACCTGGTCTTTGGCGGCAAAGAAGGCGTCCTGAGCGGCCCGGAACCGTTCCCAGAGTGCGTCGTCGTCGTTGCGAGCAGCCCGCCCGGCC
Source organism: Dermatophilaceae bacterium (assembly GCA_051657745.1). Lineage (GTDB taxonomy): Bacteria > Actinomycetota > Actinomycetes > Actinomycetales > Dermatophilaceae > JBOFLG01. The sequence continues at coordinate 10,719 of JBOFLG010000111.1, forward strand.
CGGCGCCACTGCTCCATCAGTTGCTTGAACGCACGGGCGGTCGGTGCCCAGTCGGTGCTCGTAGCGAGCTCCTCGGCCTCCACGACCAGCGACTCCTTGGTCGCCTTGGCTTCGGCACGGGTCGACTCGAGCTCGGCGTACCAGGCCCGCCGAGCCTTGTCGAAGGAGTTGCGAGCGTGGCTGAACCGCTGCCACAAGGCGGCCTCGGTGGACTTGTCCACCTTGGCTGCGGACCGCTGATGGCGCTTCCACTCGTCGAGGAGCACCTTCATCTGCTCGCCGCTGGTGCGCCACTGGATGGATTCAGCCGGCTGGGCCGCCACGGCTTCAGCCTGGATGACGATCGCCGTGCGCTCGTCCGCAGCGCGGCTACGGGCCTGGGCACGCAGCTCAGCTTCCGCGGCCCGCTTGGCCTCCAGCCCGCTCTCGACCCGTCCGACCGTGGCAAGCAGGGCCGGGATGTCACCCACCACCCCGGTCTGCTCGATGTGCTCCTGCAGCGTGCTGAGCCCATCCGCGACCTCTTTGGCCGAGACCTCGGGATTCTCCAGCCGGGCCTCGAGCAACTCGGCCGAGGAGGCGAGTTCGTCGTACTTGCGGGCGAAGTATTGGATTGCCTCGTCCCGCGACGCGCCCGGGTAGGACCCGATCTCGCGCTCTTCGTCGCCGACCCGGACGAAGACCCGCCCCTGGTCGTCGACCCGTCCGAACCGCGCCGAGTCCGACGGCGCGTGCAGGACTGGCCCGGCACCGGCCCCGGGGCGCGACTGCATCCGGGCAGCGAGCGCCGCGGGGGAGGGGACCGGGGGTGTGGGCCGGTCGGGAGTGGTCTCGTCGGGCACGTCAGGCCTTCTTCTCGGTGACAGCGACACTGAGGATGCTGATCGGCGCGGCAGGTAGCCCGTCGTCGGGGCTCGCACCGCCAGGTGCGACGCCTTCGGCAGCGATCCGTTCGACGATATCCAACCCGTCGGTCACGGTCCCAAAGATTGTGTACCCAGCGGGATCCGGGAGGCTCGAGTCGGCGTAGACGACAAAGAACTGCCCGCCGTTGCCGGCCTTCGGGTCCTGGGTTCGGGCCATGGCGAGGGTGCCGCGCGGGTACGCGCCGTCGGCGGGTGCGTTCTCCACGCCGTATCCGTAGCCCGGGTTGCCCTGCCCGGTGCCGGTGGGATCGCCGCACTGAAGCACCTTGAGCTGGGCCGAGGCGGTCAGTCGGTGGCACGGCCCGTTGCGCCAGTAGTTCTGCCGAGCGAGCTGCAGGAAGGAGGCGACCGCCTGCGGTGCCTTCGCGCCGTCGAGGGTGAGTTCGATGTCACCGCAGTTCGTGGTCATGGTGGCGACGAACGTCTTGCCGGCGGCGGTGGCCTTGTCGGGGAGGGTGAGTGTGGCGCCGGTACCCAGTGACGCTGGCGGTACCGCGCATCCAGCGCGCGACCGGCCCGCCGACGACGAGGACGACTTCTCGTCGCCACCGAAAGCCAGCGCCGCGGCGGTCGCTCCGCCGCCGACGATGGCCACCGTGCCCACTACTGCAGCCACCCTCCTGATCCTGGCGTGACGCTCCGCGCGCCGGGCGGCGGCCTTCATCCGCTTCGTACGGCGCCGGCGTTCACGAGCCCGTACCTGCTCCTTGGTCGCCACGGGTGTGGTCCTCCCTGGTCGAGTCGTCAGCGGCGCTCAGTGTAGGCAACCGACCTGCGGATACGCTCCACCGCGTGCTTGTCGCCTCCTTTCCCGCCGCTGCCTTCGCCACGAACTGTTACGTACTCGCGCCCGCCGCAGGCGAGGAGTGCGTGGTGGTGGACCCCGGGATCGGTGTCGAGGACACCGTGCGGGAGGTACTCGCCGACCACCGGCTGCGGCCCGCCGCCGTACTGCTCACTCACGGTCATCTGGACCACGTGTACGCGGTGACGCCGGTCTGCGGCGGCGACCTCGCCGCCTACCTCCACGGCGACGACCGCTACCGGTTGCGCGACCCGCTCGCGACGGTGCCGCCGCCGATGCTCGCGATGCTGGAGCAGCAGTTCGGCCGACGGGCCAGCTGGCACGAGCCGGAGCGGGTGGTCGAGGTGACCGATCAGCAGCGGATGACGCTCGCCGGGCTCGATTTTGAGGTGCGGCACGCACCCGGCCACACCGAGGGCTCGGTGCTGTTCGCCATCAAGGACACTCCGCAGGGCGTCCCGGTCGGCGAGGAGGTCGACCGCACGGTGCTGGCCGGCGACGTGCTGTTCGCCGGCTCGGTTGGCCGCACCGACCTTCCGGGCGGTGACGACGCGGCGATGCGGCGCTCGCTGCGCGACGTCATCCTCCCGCTCGCCGACTCCACGCTGGTGCTCACCGGCCACGGGCCGGCGACGACGATGCGCCGGGAACGGGCGACCAATCCGTACCTGCAAGGATTGACCGCGTGAGCGAGCTCGCCGACACCCACCGGGCCGACACCGGACGACCCGACCCGGCGGCAAAGGGCGGCATTCGCAAGGTCACCCCGCTGTCCGGTTTCCCCGAACTCCTTCCTGCCCACCGACTCGCTGAGTTGCACGTGCTCGACGTCATCCGCGAGGTGTTCGAGCTGCACGGGTTCGCTCCGCTCGAGACCCGTGCCGTCGAGCCGGTGGAGCGGCTGCTCGGCAAGGGTGGGGACGCCGACAAGGAGGTCTACGGCATCCACCGGCTCGCCGAGCGCTCGGAGGAGCGGGGCGGGTCCGATGGCGAGCTGGGCCTGCACTTCGACCTCACCGTGCCGTTCGCGCGGTACGTGCTCGAGAACGCCGGCCGGCTCGCGTTCCCGTTCCGGCGTTACCAGGTGCAGAAGGTGTGGCGCGGCGAGCGCCCGCAGGAGGGCCGGTTCCGCGAGTTCACCCAGGCCGACATCGACGTCGTCGACATTGGCGAGCTCGCGCCGCACCACGAGGCCGAGGTGCCGCTCGTCGTGGCCGAGGTGTTCCGTCGGCTGCCGGTCGGGGAGTTCCGCATCCAGGTCAACAACCGCAAGGTGCCCGAGGGCTTCTTCCGGGGGCTCGGTCTCACCGACGTGGTCGGCACGCTGCGCATCGTCGACAAGCTCGACAAGATCGGGGCCGAGAAGGTCACCTCGATGCTCCTCGACGCCGGTGCGACCGACGGGCAGGCGCAGTCGGTGCTGGCGCTGGCCGCCATCCGCACCGACGACCTCTCCTTCGTCGAGCAGGTGCGCGCGCTCGGCGTCGAGCACCCCACCCTCGACGAGGGCCTCGACGCGCTGGCCGCGGTGGTGCGGGCGGGGATAACGCGTGCGCCCGGCACCCTGGTGGCCGACCTCGGCGTCGCCCGCGGCCTCGACTACTACACCGGCACCGTCTACGAGACCCAGCTGGTCGGGGACGAGTCATGGGGCTCGGTGTGCTCGGGAGGCCGGTACGACTCGCTCGCCAGCGACGGACGCACCACCTACCCGGGTGTCGGCATCTCGATCGGTGTCTCGCGACTCGTGCACCTGCTCATCGCCCACCGCGGGCTGACTGCATCACGGTCCACGCCATCCGCGGTCCTGGTGGCAATGCCCGACGACGCTGCCCGGGAACGTTCCGACGCGGTGGCCGCAGCGTTGCGCTCCCGGGGCATCCCCTGCGAAGTGGCACCCAGTGCGGCTAAGTTCGGCAGGCAGATTCGCCACGCCGACCGGCGCGGCATCCCCTACGTCTGGTTCCCCGGCGCCGGTGACGGCGACCGCGACCAGGTGAAGGACATCCGCTCCGGCGAGCAGGTCGACGCCGACGCCACCAGTTGGCGCTGCCCCGACGCCGACCTGCGCCCCGTCATCCACACCGGCTGACGGCGGGTCAGGCCGGCGGTCGCAGGCCGGCCTCCTTCAGCTCCAGCACGGCCAGCGCGCGGATGACGTCGCGCTCGCCGCGGCGCCAGGCGCCGGCTGGGTCATCGGTGATTCTCGCGAGGCGCGGCATGGGCTGGTTCGCCATGGCCCGCAGCGCGAACAGGTCGAGATCGGCAGCGGCGTCGATGAGGCGCTGGGCGGCGCTCGCCTGGCGGGCGAACCGCCACCGGAGGCGCACCCACACCGCACCCGTCACCAGGACAGGCGCGAGCACCGTGACCACGGCGAGCACGAGCGCCAGTCGCTCGACCGCATCGACCAGCCCGGCGCCGGCCGCCTCCAGTTCAGAACCAACGCCGGCCACCGACCGGAATGGGGTCGCGACGCGATCCCGCAGCACCGGGAGGTCGTCGACCGAGTCGCCGGCGGTGGTCATCGTGCCGCGGAACCCCGATCCTGCGTCCGCTAGCCGGCGCCCTGGCTCCGCGAGTTGGAGAGTGGTGTCGTGCACCCAACTGCCGACCCGGACCCACAGCACCGTCCAGAGCACGATGCCGAGATCGGCGGTCAGCTGGCGCAGGCGCCGCACCGGCAGGTCGCTGTACAGCTTCATCCGTGGTCCTCCGTGTTCCCTGGGTTGTGCCGAGCCTGCGCCGGCTCGGCACTAGACTTCCACCGCCCTCGGCACGGAGGGCCCGCACGGACGGGCAACGGCGCCCGCCTCCTTGATCCAGACAGGTCTGATAACCGTGAAGGTCGGCATCCCCAGCGAGGTCAAGAACAACGAGTTCCGGGTCGGTATCACGCCAGTGGGCGTCAACGAACTGATCCGGCATGGTCACGAGGTACTCGTGCAGGAAGGCGCGGGCATCGGCTCGGCGATCCCGGATCGGGACTACGGTGCCCAAGGCGCCCGGATCGTCGCCGCTGCCGACGACGTGTGGGGCGAGGCCGACCTGGTGATGAAGGTCAAGGAGCCGGTCGCCGAGGAGTACCACCGGCTCCGCGACGGGCTGGTGCTGTTCACCTACCTCCACCTCGCCGCCGACGAGCCGCTGACCCGTGAACTGGTCGCGAGGAAGGTCACCGCGATCGCCTACGAGACCGTGCAGTTGCCGTCCGGGCTGCTGCCGTTGCTCTACCCGATGTCCGAGGTCGCAGGCTGTCTCGCGCCCCAGGTGGGTGCGCACGCGATGATGAAGGCGCATGGCGGCCGGGGTGTGCTGATGGGCGGTATCGGCGGCGTCGCCAACGCCAAGGTGGTCGTGCTCGGCGCCGGGGTGGCCGGACAGAACGCCGCGAACATCGCGCTCGGGATGGGCGCTGACGTCACCCTTCTCGACACCGACCTCGACAAACTGCGGATGAGTTTTTGGCGTTACGACAACCGAGTGGCGCAGATCGCCTCCTCGGCCATGGCGGTCGCCGAGCAGGTGCGCGACGCCGACCTGGTGATCGGCACCGTCCTCATCCCGGGCGCCAAGGCGCCCAAGCTGGTCACCGACGAGATGGTCAGCCGGATGAAGCCGGGCTCGGTGCTCGTTGATGTCGCCATCGACCAGGGCGGCTGCTTCGAACACAGCCGACCCACCACCCACGCCGACCCCACCTTCTCGGTGCACGAGTCGGTCTACTACTGCGTCGCCAATATGCCGGGCGCAGTGCCGACCACCTCGACCTGGGCGCTGACCAACGCGACCCTCGCCTACGCGACGCGGATCGCGAACCACGGCTGGCGGGACGCGATGCGCGCCGATCCGCCGCTCGCGTCGGGCTTAAACACCCACGCCGGCGCCGTCACCTGCGCACCGGTGGCCGAAACATTCGGGATGCCGAGCATCCCGGTGGCCGAGGCGCTCTCCTGACCTCTCCCGCCCCGTCGGCCGCGCGCCCCGGCACGCCGCCGGTCGCGCTCGTTCGGGCGGTCGACACCTGGCTCGCCCACCTCGACGTCGAGAAGGGCGCGTCCCGCAACACGCTGGCCGCCTACCGCCGAGACCTGGGCCGCTGGGTCGACTTCCTCGCTGGCACCGGGGTCACCAGCCCGCGCCAGGTCACCGAATCACGGGTCACCGAGTTCCTCACCCGGTTGCACGACGGCGATGACACCCATCCACCGCTGGCGGCGGCATCCGCCGCACGCGCCGTGGTCGCGATCCGGGGCCTGCATCGGTTCCTGGCCGCCGAGGGCCTGATCGACGTAGATCCGGCCCGCAGCGTCCAGCCCCCACGCCCGCCGGGCCGGCTACCCACGGCGATCTCGGTCGACGAGGTCCGCCGACTCTTGGACGCCACCGCAGCGGACACCCCGACCGGCTTCCGGGACCGGGCGCTGCTCGAGGTTCTGTACGGCACCGGTGCGCGCATCTCAGAGGCCGTCGGACTCGACCTCGACGATGTCGGAGACGACGTGGTCCGGTTGCGCGGCAAGGGAAACAAAGAGCGGCTGGTGCCGCTCGGCTCCTACGCTGCCGATGCGCTCGCGACCTGGCAGGTACGTGGTCGGCCGGTGCTTGCGGCGCACGGCCGAGGGACCCCGGCACTCTTCGTCGGAACGCGCGGGGCCCGCCTCAGCCGACAGAGCGCGTGGTCGGCATTGCGGGCCGCCGCCGAACGCGCCCAGCTGGCACGTGGGGTGTCGCCACACACCCTGCGACACTCATTCGCTACCCACCTCCTCGAGGGTGGCGCCGACGTTCGGGTGGTCCAGGAACTGCTCGGTCATGCCTCGGTCACGACAACCCAGGTGTACACGCTGGTGACTGTGCACCAACTGCGCGAGGTCTACGTCCAAAGCCATCCGCGGGCCCGCTGATAGGGTCGAGCCGTTCGGCGGCAGGCTGACCGCGCATGGGCGTCAAGACCGGGAGTGAGAGTGGCCGAGACTGAGGCGGCGCTGACATCCGACATGACTGCACGTCACCAGGCCGAGCGTCAGCGGCAGGCGGGTTCGTCGGCCGAGGCGGCAAACCCCGAGCACTCCCAGGGGTTCGATACTGATGGTCATCTCGGCGCCACGGGTCGGCCGATGCCCGAGTTTCCCGAGCCTGCGCCACTCGCGTCGCACGGGCCGGCGCGAATCATTGCGATGTGCAACCAGAAGGGCGGCGTCGGCAAAACGACCACCACGATCAACCTCGGCGCCGCGCTCGCCGAAGCGGGGCGCCGCGTACTGCTCGTCGACTTCGACCCTCAGGGCGCGTTGTCGGTGGGCCTTGGTATCCCTACCCACCAACTCGAGACCACCGTCTACACCCTGATCACCGGGCACGGCGTCACCGTGCACGACGTCATCCAGCACACTCGGGTCCCGGATCTGGACATCCTTCCCGCCAATATCGACCTCTCCGCCGCCGAGGTACAGCTGGTGGGCGAGGTGGCCCGGGAACAGATCCTGGCGCGGGTGCTGCGGCCGGTGCTCGACGACTACGACGTGGTGCTCATCGACTGTCAGCCGTCGCTCGGACTGCTCACGATCAATGCACTCACCGCTGCGCACGGCGTGATCATCCCCCTCGAGTGTGAGTTCTTCGCAATGCGCGGCGTGGCGCTGCTCGTGGAGACCATCGAGAAGATCACCGACCGGCTCAACCCCCGACTACAGGTCGACGGCATCCTGGCCACGATGTACGACGGCCGCACGCTGCACTCGCGCGAGGTGGTGGCGAGTGTTGTCGAGCATTTCAGTGACCGGGTGTTCCACACCGTTATCTCGCGCACCGTGAAGTTCCCCGACGCCACGCTTGCCGCAGAACCGATCACCACCTACGACGCAACCCACAAAGGGGCCGACGCTTACCGCCAGCTAGCCCGCGAGCTGATCGCGCGGGGCGGGGCGGCCTGACCAGGATGACGACACCGCCCCCCGAGACGGCCGGGGGCGAGGCACCCGCTGCGCCGCACGACCCCGCGGTACCCGGCGGGGTCCTGACCCGGCGCGCACCGACCGCAGTATTCGAGGTCGATGTCGGTGTCTTCTCCGGCCCCTTCGACCTGCTCCTCGGCCTGATCGGCAAGCACCAGCTCGACATCACCGAGATCGCGCTCGCCACCGTGACCGACGAGTTCATTGCGCATATCCGAGCGGCCCGAAACACTGAGGCGGGCTGGGACCTCTCCCAGGCGTCCGAGTTCCTCGTCGTTGCCGCGACTCTGCTCGACCTCAAAGCGTCCAGGCTCCTTCCACAGACCGGCCCCGACGACGACGACGATCTCGCGCTCATCGAGGCACGCGACCTCTTGTTCGCCCGGCTGCTGCAATACCGGGCGTTCAAAGACATCGCTCACACCTTCAGCCACCGGATGGCCACCGCGGGGCGAATTCACCCCCGTGCCGTCGCACTGGAGCCACACCTCGCCGCATTGCTCCCCGAACTGGTCATGACCGTCACACCGGAGCAGTTGGCGCGGCTGGCCGCCCGCGCAGAGGCGCCGAAAGTGGCACCTACGGTCGGGCTCGCCCACCTCCACGCGCCAGCGGTGTCCGTGCGGGAACAAGCGAGCGTCATTGCCGCCCGACTTCGCCGGGACCGGGTCGCATCGTTCCGCGCTCTCGTCGCCGACGCCGACTCCACCGTCGTTGTCGTCGCCCGGTTTCTCGCCCTTCTCGAACTGTTCCGGGACGCGTCGGTCACCTTCGAGCAAGTCGAGGCGCTCGGCGAGTTGACGGTGCGCTGGACCGGCGCCGATGACGGCGATGTCGAGGTCAGCGACGAGTTCGACGAGCCGGCACCATCCGGCGGGCCGGCACCATCCGCCGGGCAGCCACCATCCGGCGGGCCTGCGCCGACCTACACCGAGGAGCCGTCATGACGACCGACCCCGCGGCCGCCGAGACCGATGGTCTCGCCGCGCCGGCGCCATCCAGAGCATCCTCCGCGGACCCCGCCGACCAGCTCGCGTTCGACGTGGCGGACTTCCCCGGCGGCATCCCCGGAGCCATCGAGGCGGTGCTGATGGTGGTCGATGAGCCGGTGACCACAGCGGCTCTGGCCACCGCGCTCGAACAGCCGGTCCCTGACATCGACGCGGCGTTGGCCAGCCTGGAGGAAGGCTACGCCGCCCAGCACCGGGGCTTCATGCTGCGCCAGGTCGGCGGCGGGTGGCGGATGTACAGCAGGCACGAGTACGCACCCGTGGTCGAACGGTTCGTGCTCGACGGACAACAGGCGCGACTCACCCAAGCCGCGCTGGAGACCCTGGCTGTGATCGCCTACCGACAACCGGTCTCGCGGTCCCGGGTCTCGGCTGTTCGGGGTGTCAATGTCGATGGTGTCGTTCGGACTCTGCTCACCCGCGGGCTGGTCTGTGAGGTGGGGCAGGACGAGGAATCGACCGCCACGTTGTACGGCACCACGTCGACATTCCTCGAGCGGCTCGGTCTCAGCAGCCTCGACGACCTGCCGGCGCTGGCCCCGTTCCTCCCGGAGGTCGACGCGCTGGACGACATCGCCGACGGCGGCCACCGGTGACGCCGCCGGCGTCGCGCGGGCGGGCGGCATCCGGGCGCGGGTCGGGACGTTCGCCATCCGGTCGGGATGGCGGAACGTCGGCGGATGCGGGGCGTGGCACTGGCGGACGACGGGCGAGGGGCACGACTCGACCGAGCCAGCCCACTCGCCCGAAGGCCGCACCGGACCGCGCCACCGTGGACGTCCACGACCCCGAGGGCGTGCGGCTGCAGAAGTTGCTCGCCGCTGCCGGAGTCGGGTCCCGTCGAGTGTGCGAGAACCTGATCGCGGCAGGCCGGGTCACGGTCGACGGCCAGGTGGTCACCGAGCTGGGGGTCCGGATCCGACCCACCCAGGTCGTCCACGTCGATGGGGAGCGGGTGCAGCTCGATGAGTCACGGGTGTACCTCGCCTTCAACAAACCGCTCGGCGTGGTCACCTCGATGAGCGACGAGCTCGGCCGCGCCGATATCGGCGACTTCGTCGGCGGCCGCAAGGAACGGCTGTTCCACGTCGGAAGACTCGACGCCGACACCGAGGGCCTGCTGCTCCTGACCAACGACGGCGACCTCGCGCACCGCCTCCAGCACCCGCAGTACGGCGTGCTCAAGACGTACCGTGCCGTGGTTCCTGGGCCGCTGCCGCGCGACCTGGGGCGACGGCTGCGCGCCGGCGTCGCGCTGGAGGATGGCCCGGTGGCGGTCGACTCGTTCACAGTGGTCGACTCGCAGCCTGGCAAAGCGCTCGTCGAGGTGGTCCTCCATGAGGGCCGTAAGCACATCGTCCGCCGGATGCTCGACGAAGTGGGCCATCCAGTGATCTCCCTGGTGCGCACCCAGGTCGGGCCGATCCGGCTCGGTGACACCAGGCCAGGGCGATGGCGAACCCTGTCGTCGACCGAGGTGGCCGCTCTCTACCGGGCCGCGGGACTGTGAGGCGGGTCCATGTCGTCGGCTGTGGCCTGCTCGGGACGAGCGTCGGGCTCGCGCTCACCCGACTCGGTGACGACGTCACCCTCGAGGACGTCATCCCCACGCATGCCGCGCTGGCGCGTGACCTCGCCGCCGGACGATTAGACCCGGATGGCGCGACCACGCCCGAGCTGGTCGTGGTCGCCACCCCACCCGACGTCACGGCCGGGTGCGTCGCGGCGGCACTGCGGCGGTGGCCGGCTGCGGTCGTCACTGACGTCGCGTCGGTCAAAGGTGCCGTCGTCAGCGCGCTCCGGACCCGCGAAACCGATCTGATGCGCTACTGCGGCTCGCACCCGATGGCGGGCCGGGAACGCTCCGGCGCAATGTCCGGGCGGCACGACCTCTTCGACGGGCGGGCGTGGGTGCTGACCCCGACCATCGAGACGTCGCCGGCCGCGGTTGATCTGGTGACCTCGGTGGCCCGGTCGGTCGGCGCGGCGGTGGTGGTGATGTCACCGGAGGCCCATGACGCTGCCGTGGCCGCCGTGTCCCATGTGCCACAGCTCGTCGCTAGCCTCGTCGCGGCCCGGCTCGACACCATCGACGATGGCGCGCTTGCCCTCGCCGGACAGGGGCTGCGCGACGTGACCCGAATCGCGGCCAGCGACCCGCACCTGTGGACCCAGATCCTCGCCGGGAACGCCACCGCAGTGCGGGCGGTGCTGGCCGAGCTCGGGGCGGAACTCGCTCACGTGGTCACCGCGTTAGCTCACCTCGAGAGCCTCGACGACGTACCAGGCGCCCGAGGGACGATCGCCGGCGTGATCGCCGCGGGTAACGCCGGCCAGGCCCGCATCCCCGGCAAGCACGGTGCCGCCCCGACCACCTACACGACCGTGCGAGTGCTGGTCCCCGACGAGCCGAACCAGCTCGGACGCCTCTTCGCCGACATCGGTAACGTCGGCGCCAACATCGAGGAGTTCCACCTCGACCACAGCCTCGGGCAGGCGTTCGGCTTGGCGGAGGTCGACGTGCTCCCCGGCGCCGCCGCTGGTCTGGAGGCCGCGCTCGTCGAACGCGGCTGGCGTCTGCACGACTGAGCTGCCCCAGTAGTCTGGGGCACCATGACGACGACCGGCACCGCACCGTTGACGATCGCCATCGACGGGCCGTCCGGGTCGGGCAAGAGCAGCGTGTCCCGGGCAGTCGCCGGCCGCCTCGGTATCGGGTACGTCGACACTGGTGCGACGTATCGGGCACTCACCTGGTGGTGCCTCGACCGTGGCATCGACCTCACCGACACCACGGCAGTGGCCGATGCCGCTCGTGCGCTCCCGCTCGTTCTCGGCACCGACCCGGCCGCTCCCGCGGTGAGCGTCGATGGCACCGACGTCAGTGCCGGCATCCGCACCACCGAGGTGAGTACCGCGGTGTCGACCGTAGCCACCAACCGTCAGGTGCGGCCGGTGCTGCAGCGGCTCCAACGAGACCTGATGGCCCAGGTCGGGGAGGCCACCGGCGGGGTGGTCGCCGAGGGCCGCGACATCACCACGGTCGTGGCCCCCGAGGCCCGAGTGCGAGTGCTCCTCACCGCCTCACCCGAGGCACGGCTACGCCGCCGCTCGACCGAGTTGCATGGCCGCGCCGACGACCAGGCAGTCGAGTCGACCCGCGACCAGGTGCTGCGGAGGGACCGCGATGACTCCACCGTGTCATCGTTCGCCGAAGCCGCCGACGGGGTCGTGCTGGTCGACACCTCAGATCTCGACTTCGACGAGAGCGTCGCGGCCGTGCTCGACGTCGTCGCCGAGGCCACCGCCGCGCACCCGGTGCACCGATAGGACAGCCCGGGTAGGCGAGAATGGCGCGGTGACCATCAAGAACGCCGCGCCCCAGACTCAGGACCCAGCCGCCGTCGAGCGCGCGCTGCGGGTCGGGCTCGAGGACTTCGAGCTGAGCGAGGCGGACCGCGCGATCCTCGACCTGGGCGACGACGCGTCATCCGAACCGGATGACGCGGGTCCGGCGCCGGTGGTGGCCGTCGTCGGTCGGCCCAACGTGGGCAAGTCGACCCTGGTCAACCGGATCCTCGGGCGGCGCGAGGCCGTGGTCGAGGATGTCCCCGGCGTCACCCGTGACCGAGTGGCCTACGACGCCGACTGGGCCGGGCGTCGGTTCACTCTCGTCGACACCGGCGGCTGGGCGCTTGACGCCACCGGTATCCACCTGCGGGTCGCCGAACAGGCTGAGGTCGCCGTCGAGCTCGCCGACGCGGTCCTGTTGGTCGTCGATGCGGTGGTTGGCGCGACTGATGACGACGAAGCCGTGGTCAAGCTGCTTCGTCGCTCCGGGCGACCGGTGGTGCTGGTAGCCAACAAGGTCGATGACCAACGCACCGAGGCCGACGCCGCCGCGTTGTGGAACCTGGGCCTGGGCCAGCCTTGGCCGGTGTCAGCGCTGCACGGCCGGGGGAGCGGTGACCTGCTCGATGCGCTGCTCGAGGTGCTGCCACCGGTGTCGCAGGTCGGCGGTCTGGACGGCCCGGACGGGCCTCGCCGGGTGGCGCTGCTGGGGCGGCCGAACGTCGGCAAGTCCTCGATGCTCAACAAGCTCGTCGGGTCGCAGCGGGTCGTTGTCGACGAGGTCGCCGGCACGACGCGCGACCCGGTCGATGAGCTGGTCGAATTGGCTGGGCGCACCTGGCGGTTCGTTGACACCGCCGGCATCCGGCGTCGCGTTCATCACACGCGTGGCGCCGATTTCTACGCGTCGCTGCGCACCCGGACCGCGCTCGAGAAGGCCGAGGTGGCGGTGGTGCTCGTCGATGCCGCCGAGACGATCACCGAGCAGGACGTCCGCGTCATCCAACAGGTCATCGACGCCGGGCGCGCGCTCGTCATTGCGTACAACAAGTGGGATCTCACCGACGAGGAGCGGCGTCACTTCCTCGAACGTGAGATTGAGCGTGACCTGGTGCAGGTGCCGTGGGCTCCTCGAGTGAATGTGTCCGCACGCACCGGGCGACACGTGGAGAAGTTGGTGCCCGCGCTGGACACGGCCCTCGAGTCGTGGGAAACCCGCGTGTCGACCGGGCGGCTCAATGCCTTCCTCGGTGAAGTCGTCGCAGCCCATCCGCACCCGGTTCGCGGCGGGAAGCAGCCGCGCATTCTGTTCGCCACCCAGGTCAGCACCCGGCCGCCGCGATTCGTCGTGTTCGCGTCGGGGTTCATCGAGGCCGGGTATCGGCGTTTCGTCGAGCGGCGGCTGCGCGAGGAGTTCGGCTTCGAGGGCACGCCTATCGAGGTGTCGGTGCGGGTCCGCGAGAAGCGCTCTCGCCGCTGACCCAGCCACCTCACCGTCCCGCCCGCGCCCGCAACTGTCAGGTGCGCCGGCCGTTGACAGGAGGGTGACCATGAAGGTCAGGGCGTCAACCGGACGCGCGAGGCACCCGCACCGGGTCACTGTCGCGAGCCGAAACCACACACGCCAGGCGATTCGGCCGGCTCGTCGGTGGTGGGATAAGGTTTCGAGCGCTCCCGCGAGGGAGCAAGCCACGGGCTGTGGCGCAGTTTGGTAGCGCACTTGACTGGGGGTCAAGGGGTCGCAGGTTCAAATCCTGTCAGCCCGACGGCGGTTGTTACAGACCACGGGCCGTTCCGCACGGGTGCGGAACGGCCCGTGGTCGTGCCAGGGGCCCCCGGAACCGGCGCTAGCATCGTGTGCATGTCCACGGGGGCTCCGCAGGAGCAGATCAGCACACGACTGCTGACCGTGCCGAACGTGCTGTCGGTGCTGCGCCTGGTGAGTGTCCCCGGATTTCTGTGGGCAATCCTCACCGAGCGCGACGGACTGGCCCTGATTCTGCTGATGGGGTCAGGCATCACCGACTACCTCGACGGCAAACTGGCGCGCCGGTACGGGCTGGAGTCTCGGCTGGGCCAGTTGCTCGACCCAGTAGCCGACCGGCTTTACATCGTGTCGAGCCTGACCGGCCTGGCGTTGCGGGAGATCGTCCCCTGGTGGCTGGTCGGCGTGCTGTTCGCCCGTGAGGTATTCACCGCAGCGGTCGTGCTGGTCGCCCGGCGGCACGGCTGGCTCGGTCTACCGGTCCACTTCGCCGGAAAGGCGGCCACACTCAGTCTGCTCTACGCTTTCCCGCTCCTCCTGCTCGCTGACGGCAGTTCGCCGGTAGCGCCGCTGGCCGAGCCGATCGGCTGGGCCTTTGCATGCTGGGGCGCCACGTTGTACTGGCTGGCCGGGGCGCTGTACGCGGTGCAGATTCGCCATCTTCTCGCCAAGTCGCCGCGGACGGTGGCGCGATGAGCAGCGAGCGACCTGCGAACGACGGGGCCACGTCTCGGCGTCCGGACGCGTCGATGACCTTGCTCACCACCATGATGTCCCGTCCGCTCGACCCGGGATACGCCGCTATGGCGTCCCGACGGGAGGCAGCCGGACTGCCTCGGTCCACGCGCCTGCGGAGTCCCCGCCTCGTGATCGCGACCCTCAGCATCGGCCTAACCGTCGGGGCCTCGGCGGCGAGCCTCACTGCCGGGTCGTCGGGGCGCACGAGTAACGCTGATCTGGTCCGACAGATCGAGGAGCGGCGCGCCGAGGCCGACACGCTCAGTGAACGTGCTAACAAGCTGGAAGGCGAAGTGGCCGGGCTCGAATCAACCGTGCTCGGTAACGACGCGGCGGCCGCTCACGCACGCGAACTCGCCGAGACCGTCGGCACGGTCGAGCTCGCCGGGCCGGGCGTGCGGCTCACCCTTGATGACGCACCGGGCGCTGACGTCGAGACCGACGATGGTCGCGAGGCCGACAACGCCGATGGGCGGGTGCTCGCGAAGGATCTCCAGAATGTGGTGAACGCTCTCTGGCAGGCCGGAGCCGAGGCGGTGAGCATCAACGACCACCGCCTCACCTCCCTCTCCGCCATCCGGTTCGCCGGTCCGGCGATCATCGTCGATTCCAGGCCGCTGAACCGGCCCTACGTGCTCACCGCTCTCGGTGACCCTGATCGGTTCCCGGATTCGTTCGCCGACGGCCCGGGCGGAAGTTACGTGTCGACGCTGCAAAGTACGTTCGGTATTGCCGTGGACTCCAAGGTTGGTCGGTCGCTGAGGGTACCGGCATCGGGGGGCCTGACCACGCGCTACGCGGCGTCGGGGGATACTGGGACGGCATCCGCGTCGCCAGGCCCCACCACCACCCGAGGTGGTGCGACCGCTCGGCCCACGGATAGCCCGACCAGACCGGCCCCGGCCGTCGCCGAACCCGGAGGACAACGCCCGTGATCCCAGCCATCGGTCTCGTGCTGGGCGTGGTCATCGGGCTTCTGCTTCAACCGGCCGTCCCGATATGGCTCCAGCCGTACCTTCCGATCGCCGTCGTCGCAGCGCTTGATGCGGTGTTCGGAGGGATCCGGGCGATTCTTGATGGGATCTTCAGCGACAAGGTCTTCGTCGTGTCGTTCCTGTCCAATGTCGTGCTTGCGGCCTTCATCGTGTTCCTTGGTGACACCTTGGGTGTCGGTAGCCAACTGTCCACCGGTGTCGTTGTCGTCCTCGGCGTCCGCATCTTCTCGAACGTCGCTGCCATCCGTCGGCATCTTTTCGACGCATGAGCCTGCCTCCTGATGTCCCGAGCCCGCCGAGCAACGCCCGGCAAGCCTGGGGGCGCCTGGGCCGAGCCGGCGCGCCACGGCTGACCCGCGCGAACCTGCTGGCAATGCTGCTGGCCGGCACCCTCGGATTTGCCATCATTGCGCAGGTGCGCCAGACCTCACTCGAAGGCCTCGAGAGCCTGCGTGAAGACGAGCTGGTGCGGATATTTGCCGACGTCGACCAGGATGGCGATCGGCTCGCCGCCGAGATCAGCGACCTCGAGGTGTCCCTTGAACGGCTTCGAAGCCAGAGCACCAACGAAGAAGAGGCCCAGCGCACAGCGCAACAGCGTGTCGACGCGCTCGGCATCTTGGCCGGTACGTCCCCGGCGACCGGTCCGGGCATGGTGATCACGATCCGCGACCCCGACCAAGAGGTCGGGCCGACCGTGCTGCTCGATGCGGTGCAAGAACTTCGTGCGGCGGGCGCGGAGGCAATCCAGATCGGCACGGTTCGAGTGGTGGCCTCGACCTGGTTCGCCGACGCGGACGGCGGCGTCTCGGTATCTGGAAAGGCGGTCCCGCCGCCGTACGTCGTTCGGGCAATCGGCGACGGCAACACCCTTGCCGGTGCGATGCAAATTCCCGGTGGCGTTACCGCGACAGTTCGGCGCGCCGGCGGGGATGCCGAGATTGATATTCGTGACGTGGTCGAGGTCGACGCGTTGCTGGCACCGGACCCACCTCAGTACGCTCGCCCTGTGCCCAGCTCGTCCTAGGCACGGTGTTGTCGTTCCTTGGGAACCCGATCGTCACAGGAGGACCATGACCGAGCTCGAGTACCCTGCCGCTTTGCAGTACACCGCTGAGCACGAATGGGTGCGCACCGACGGCGACACTGCTCGCGTCGGGATCACCTCGTACGCCCAGCAAGCCCTGGGTGATGTCGTGTACGTCAGCCTCCCCGCCGTCGGCGACTCAGTGGTAGCCGGCGACACGTGCGGGGAGGTCGAATCGACGAAGTCGGTGAGTGACCTGTACGCCCCAGTGTCGGGCACCGTGACTGCGGTCAACATCGCCCTGGACACGACGCCGGAGTTGGTCAACTCCGACCCATACGGCGAGGGCTGGATGTACGAGTTGACCCCGGATGACGCGGCCGACCTCGATGGGTTGCTCGACGTCACTGCCTACACCACTGACCTGTCCTGATCTCATCATCTCCGGCGGCACTCGATGGCGGCCGCGATCCTGGACTGGGCCGGGGCCACATCGGTGATCTAAGGTGTGGCATTCGGGTGTCACAGTGGAGGAAGGAGGCGAGATGAGCGCTGACGAACATGGCGGCGACGTACGGCCTGGGCTGGAGCCCACCACCATGCAACTCGAGGCCGTCGATACGGCCGAGCCGGCGGATGTCGTCCCGGAGTCGGAGCATGTCCTTACCAAGGCGGATCTCGCGACCGTCGATGCGCTGCGCCCGGGTACAGCTCTGCTTGTCGTCCTTCGTGGACCGAATACCGGCGCCCGCTTCCTCCTCGATGACGACGAGGTGACCTCGGGCCGTCATCCAGAGAGCGACATTTTCCTGGACGACGTCACCGTCTCGCGCAAGCACGCCATGTTCCGGCGTGGCGCGGACTCGTATGTCGTCCACGACATCGGGTCGCTTAACGGCACCTACGTGAACCGTCGACTGGTCGACGAAGTAGCCCTCGCGACGGGCGACGAGGTGCAGATCGGCAAGTTCCGGCTGGTCTTCTACGCCGCAGCCCGCGGCTGAGCCGAGCTCCCCACGAACGCCGGGCTCAGGTCGCACCTGTCCGCACGGTACGGTTGCCGGGTGAAGTTGTTGGATGTCCTCGGGGTGCGGGTCGAGATGCCGACCAACCAGCCGATCGTCCTGCTTCGCGAACGTGGCGGAACTCGCTACCTCCCGATCTGGATCGGCGCTGCGGAGGCAACCGCTATCGCCTATGCCCAGCAGGGGGTCGTTCCGCCACGGCCGCTTACGCATGACCTCCTCCGCAATGTCATTGAGTGCCTCGGCCACCGACTCACCCGCGTCCGGATCACTGAACTGCGAGACGGCGTCTTCCACGCCATGCTCGATCTGGACGGTGGCGCCGATAGCGGTGGCACCGATGTGGAGTCCCGCTCGTCAGACGCCATCGCTCTTGCGCTGCGTACTGGCGCTGACATCGTCGCCGACGAGGCACTTCTGGACGAAGCAGGTGTCGAGATGGCCGACACCGAGGACGACGAGGTCGAGAAGTTCAAGGAGTTTCTCGACCATGTGTCGGCCGACGACTTCGACACCCAGCATGGCGCGGGTGGCGCGGCTCCGGACCCGGGCCCCTCGTCGTAGGTCCACTCGTCATCTGGGCTTGGTCCGAATAGGCATCCGCATCTGACGGATGCTCGGACCGAGTGCCGACACGCCGGCCGATGTCGTCTGCGAGATGATCGCTTTCTGTCACATTCGATTCTGGAGTCACATCCGTCACATGATCGACCGTGGTGCCGACGCGTCGTCGTCGTCGCGGCGTATCGTCATCGTGTTCTGGACACCGAGGAGGTTGCCGTGGGTTCCACGGGCGAGGCCACGCGCGGCCGGATGTCGGTAGCCGCGCAAGGCGTACTGTTCTCCGACCTCGCTGAGTTCGACGAGGAGGCCGGGTATCGCGGGCCCACCGCGTGCACCGCCGCAGGGATTACCTATCGACAACTCGACTACTGGGCCCGAACCGGCCTGGTCGAACCCTCGGTCCGCTCGGCCGGAGGATCGGGAACCCAACGACTGTACGGTTTCCGCGACATCGTCGTGCTCAAGGTAGTCAAGCGGCTCCTCGACACCGGGGTATCCCTCCAGCAGATTCGGGTGTCGATCGAGGTCCTGCGGGAGCGCGGCGTCGACGACCTCGCACACATCACCCTGATGAGCGACGGTGCGTCGGTGTACGAGTGCACATCGACTGACGAGGTCATTGACCTGCTGCAGCATGGCCAGGGCGTCTTCGGGATCGCTGTCGGGCGGGTCTGGCGCGAGGTGGAGGGCGAACTCTCCCACCTGCCCAGTGAGCGCCCGGAGCACGAAACGGGGGTGCCGCAGTCCGGCGACGAACTCGGCGCGCGCCGGGCGGCCCGGTTGGCCTGACCGGGCCGGGCTGGCCCAACGCATCGTCGGTGGTAAATTCGGCGCTGCTGCACACACCGTGTGGGAGAGTCCCCGGCGCATCACGTCGGGGCGCCGAAGGGGCAATTCTCCCCAGAACCTCTCAGGCTCAAGGACCACACGGCACAGGCACCTCTGAAGCGCGCCGGCATTGCTCGGCTCGACAACAGAGGGGGAGCGACGAGCCGCACCGTCCGCCCCCCGAGAGGTTCCCTCGATGTGTCCAGCGTCATCCGCCTGGTTCGACCCCACCACGCTTCCCGCATTCACCGGCCGGCATATCGGACCTCGAGACCGCGATATCGACGAGATGCTCACCGTCGTGGGCCACGGGTCGCTGGCAGACCTTGTCGGGACCGCGCTGCCGCACAGCATCCGGACCAACCAGGCGCTCGACATCGAGCCGGCCGCGTCCGAATCTGCGGTCCTGACCGAGCTCCGCCAACTGGCTGCACGCAACCGGCGGGTTACCTCCATGATCGGCCTCGGCTACTACGGCACGGTGACCCCGGGCGTCATCCAGCGGAACGTGCTCGAGAACCCAGCGTGGTACACGGCCTATACCCCGTACCAACCCGAGATCTCGCAAGGCCGTCTGGAGGCTCTGCTGAACTTCCAGACCATGGTCAGCGACCTCACCGGCTTGCCGTTGTCGGGAGCGTCGCTGCTCGACGAGGCCACCGCCGCCGCCGAAGCAATGACCCTGATGCGGCGCTCGTCGAAGGCCTCGGCCGACGCGGTGCTGCTGGTCGACACCGGTGTATTCCCCCAGACTCGTGCAGTGCTCGAGACTCGGGCCGCACCGCTCGGTCTCGCCGTGATCGTCGCCGAACTCGCCGATGTGCAGGATGCTGACCAGTTGCGCGCCGCAGCTGGAGGGGCCGACGTGTTCGGCGTGCTGGTGCAGTACCCCGCTACCGACGGCCAGCTCACCGATTGGCGGGCCCTCAGCGATGCCGCCCACACCGGGGGAGCGCTCGTCACGGCGGCAGCTGACCTGCTCGCCCTCGTGCTCGCAGCCCCGCCAGGGGAGTGGGGCGCCGACATCGCCGTAGGCACCACCCAACGCTTCGGCGTCCCGGTCGGTTTCGGCGGCCCCCATGCGGGCTACCTGAGCGCGCGGGCCGGCCTGGAGCGCACGTTGCCGGGCCGGCTCGTCGGGGTGTCGCTCGACGCTGTCGGGGCACCCGCGTACCGGCTGGCGCTGCAGACTCGCGAGCAGCACATCCGCCGGGAGAAGGCCACGTCGAACATCTGCACGGCGCAGGTTCTGCTGGCCGTGATGGCGGGCATGTACGCGGTCTACCACGGGCCCGACGGCCTGCGCGGCATCGCTCGCACGGTCCACGCCCACGCGAACACCCTGGCTCGCGCACTGGGTGCCGGCGGGCTTGACCTCGCACCTGGCCCCTACTTCGACACCCTCGCAGTGCGCGTCCCAGGCCGGGCCAGTGAGGTCGTTGCGGCGGCCCTCGCCGAGGGAGTCAACCTCTGGCCGCGGGATCCCGATACCGTGCTTGTCAGCGTTGACGAAACCACCGACCATGCCGACCTGAGCCGAGTCTGTCGGGCACTCGGCGTGGCCGCCCCCGACGCCGTTGCCGACCCGCAGCTCGCCTGGCCCGCACCGCTGGTCCGTACCTCGGAATACCTCACCCATCCGGTGTTCCACGCTTATCGGTCCGAAACCGCGATGCTGCGTTACCTGCGCCGGCTCGCCGATCACGACTTCGCCCTCGACCGGGGCATGATCCCGCTCGGCTCGTGCACCATGAAGCTGAACGCCACCACCGAAATGGCGGCAGTGACCTGGCCGGAGTTCGCCGACCTACACCCCTTCGCGCCGCCCGAGCAGACTCGCGGCATCCGCGACATCGCTCAGCGGCTAAGCACCTGGCTCTGCGAGATCACTGGCTACGACGCGGTGTCGCTGCAGCCCAACGCGGGTTCGCAAGGAGAGTTCGCTGGGCTGCTGGCGATCGCGGCCTACCATCGGTCCCGCGGCGACCACCAGCGGCGGGTCTGCCTCATCCCCTCCAGCGCACACGGCACCAATGCGGCCAGCGCGGTGATGGCGGGGATGACAGTCGTCGTCGTCAGAACCGACGCGGCAAGCGGCAACGTCGACCTCGAGGATTTGCGGGCGAAGATCGAGCTGCACCGTCACACGCTCGCCGCGATCATGGTCACCTACCCCTCGACGCACGGCGTCTTCGAGGACACCATCGCCGAACTCTGCGCAGTGGTGCACGATGCCGGCGGGCAGGTGTACGTCGACGGCGCGAACCTCAACGCCTTGGTGGGCCTGGCCCGGCCCGGGCGTTTCGGGGCAGACGTCTCACACCTGAACCTGCACAAGACGTTCTGCATCCCGCACGGCGGTGGTGGGCCGGGTGTGGGGCCGGTGGCGTGCCGCTCGCACCTGGCGCCGTTCCTGCCGAACCATCCACTCGACACGCAGGCGGGCCCAGATACCGGGGTGGGCCCGGTGGCAGCGGCACCATACGGCTCGGCCAGCATCCTCCCAATCTCCTGGGCGTACATCCGGTTGATGGGCGGGGCCGGCCTGACCAAAGCCACCGAGGTGGCGGTGCTGGCGGCCAACTATGTCGCCGCCCGGCTCCGAGGCCATTACCCCGTGCTCTACTCCGGAGCCGGGGGCCTCGTGGCGCATGAGTGCATCCTCGACCTCCGCGACATCACGACGACGACCGGCGTCACCGTCGACGACGTAGCCAAGCGGCTGATCGACTACGGCTTCCACGCTCCGACCATGTCGTTCCCGGTGGCGGGAACGCTCATGGTCGAACCGACCGAAAGCGAGAACAAGGCCGAGCTCGACCGATTCTGCGACGCGATGATCGCGATCCGGGCCGAGATCGACCAGGTCGCCGCAGGCGCGGTGCCGGTCGCGGACAGTGTGCTCCGTGGCGCACCGCACACGGCTGAATCGGTGGTGGGCGATTGGGACCGCCGGTACGACCGGACGGCCGCCGTCTATCCCGCAGGCGTTGACCCGCGGACGAAGTACTGGCCCCCGGTGCGTCGCGTCGACGGGGCGCACGGCGACCGGAACCTGGTCTGTTCGTGCCCGGCACCTGAGGCCTTCGAGACCTGAGCCCTTCGAGACCTGAGCCCCAGACAGCCGGATGACGACGGCGGGCGTTCGTGTCGTCATCCGCCGCGATCCGGGACCCCCAGACCGGACTGGTCAGGCGGCTGGCTCGGCGCCCACCCGCACCTGCACAGTGCTCCCGGTGGCGGTCTTGACCACCACGGCCTGATGGCTGACCCGGTCCCGCAGGTCGGCGACGTGGCTGACCACGCCGACCGAGCGGCCGCCCTCACGCAGCCCGTCGAGCACGGTGATCACTTGGTCCAGACTGGCGTCGTCGAGGCTGCCGAATCCCTCATCAACGAACAACGTGCCGAGGTCGAGCCCCCCGGACTCCTCGCGTACGGCATCCGCGAGGCCGAGCGCGAGCGCGAGGGAGGCGACGAACGACTCACCTCCGGACAACGAGGCGGTCTCGCGCACCCGACCCGTCCACTGGTCGAGTACCTGGATGCCGAGCCCGGAGCGAGCGCCCCGCGCTGCCCGTGCATCGGTGTGCTCGAGGAGGTAGCGGCCTTCGCCCATCATCTGCAGTCGTTCGTTAGCCAGGACGACCACCTTCTCGAGCCGTGCCGCCAAGACGAACGCGGTGAGCCGCATCTTGAGGGTGTTGTCAGGGCTGGTGCCGGCAGCGACCTCGGCAATCTCGCGGACCTGGGCGTGTCGCTCCTCCAGGTGGTGGAGTCTGCGGCAGCCGGCGTCGAGGCGAGGTCGGAGGCGGTGAAGGACACCGAGTGCCCGGGTGAGCATCTCGCGCCGGGTTGCCGCCTCGACCGCCGCACGACGGGTCGAGCGGGCGAGCCGCTCGGCTTCGTCGAGGTGGGGCGGAGCAGCGGCGAGCGCGGTGACCACCTCGGGGTCGTCGAGCACTGCGGATGCGGTGACGCGCGCCTCGTCGTGCTCGGTGGTGAGCGCCCGGATTCGGGCCACGTCGACCGCGGAAAGCACGGCAGCCTCGGCCTCGTCGGGGTCGGTGAAACCAGCCGCGTCCATCGCTGCCGCGAGGTCGGCCTGGGCCGCGGCGGCCCGGCTGGCGGCGGCATCGGCATCGTCGGCCGCCCGGACGAGCAAGTCCAGGGCCGCGGCGGCATCCAGATGCCGCGCTGGGTCGGCTGAGCCGCACAGGCAGGAGGCATGTCGCTTGGTCGCCTGCGCGGTGAGTCGAGCGGCCTCGGCGGCCTCGACGGTCAACTCGGCGACCACTGTGTCGAGGACCTCGGCCTCGGCCACCGCGCGGCCGCGTGCCGCGCGGTGGTGGTCGGCACGAGTGGTCAGCTGGCGGAGCTGCTCCTGCACCTCGGCCGAGCGGCGGGCCTGGTCGCGGGCGGCCACGAGCGCGGTGCTCGCGGCAGCGTGGTCACGCTCGACGGCGTCTCGTGCTGCGCCCCCGAGTGCCTGCCGACGAGCCTCCGCGGCTGAACCGGCGGCAGCGAGCCGGCTGTCGATCCGAGCGAGTTCAGCCCGAGCCGCATCGAGGGCCTGCTCGGCCTGGACGATCTCCTCGGCCGACACGACATCGGTGGATCGCGCCGGCCGTGGATGCTCCGCCGACCCACAGACCGGGCAGGGCCGACCGGTGTCCAGACGTGCCGCGAGTTCGGCGGCCAAACCGTCGAGCCGCCGCTGGCGCAGCGCGATGAGTTCGGCTTGCCGGACCAGCACCGTGTCACCGCCGCGGAGGCGGAGCGGACCCAACGCCGACACGGTGGCGAAATCGTTGTCGAGGTCATCGAGCATCCGGAGCCGCTCCTGCTGACCTGCATGCGCGAGCTCCAGCCCGGGGATGCGCTCGCCGGCAGCAGTCACCAACTGCTGCTCGCGCAGTGCCCGGTCGACCTCGGGCGCCAGCCGGTCGACCTCGGTGCTGGCGGTCGCCACCGCCGCATGCGCTGCCTCCCGGCGCTGCATCGCGTCAGCCAGCCGCCCGGCTACTTCCTGGTGGGTTCGCGCCGCGGCAGTAAGCGCTCGCACCACCTCGTCGAGGTCGTGCACGCCGCGGGCGAGCGAACCCGGAGCAGCCCCGCCGAGGTCAACGCCGAGGATGTCGAGCCGAGCGTGCTGGGTCGCCACCGCAGAGGCTCGTCCTGCGGCGTCATGTGCGGCGCGGCGCACGGCGTCGAGATGGCCGGTGAGCGTGGCTGCCCGAGCGGCAGCGTCCAGGGCCGCCAGCCGGCGCAGGTGCTCGGCCTCACCGGCGTCGAGCTCAGCCAGCCGCATCACCGACCGCTCCGCACGGCGCCGAAGGTCGACCAGCCTGGTGGCCTCGACCAGTGCGTCGTGCGCGAGCCGATCCGCCCCGTCGGCGGCGTCCAACTCGACGAGGCTGCCCGCCAGCCGGGCGTCGAGCATCCCGACGATCTCGCCGACGCGACCAGGGACGTCGCCGACGCTGAGCTCAGACAGGGCCGGGCCGTCGAGATCGGTGGGCTCGTCGTCAGCAGCGAGATCGGCGAGGACGTCCTCGATGCGCGCCAGGTCGGCCGCTAACGCTGAGCGGGCCTGTTCGGCGCCGACCGCGGCGTCTCGCCGGGCATCGGTGAGCCACTGCTCGACGGCGGCGAACTCGCTCACGTCGAAGAGGTTCTCGAGCACGATGCGGCGCTCGTCGGGAGTCGCCCGCAGAAACGCAGCGAACTCGCCCTGAGGCAGGAGCACCACTTGGGCGAACTGCCGCAGGCCCATCCCGAGCAGGTCGTCGACAACCAGGGCGATCTCGTCGTGGCGGGTGCTGATCGGCGACCAGTGGCCTGACCGGCGCTCCTCGAGCAGCGCCGCCGGCTGGACTCGGCGGGTTCCGTCGCCGCGGCGCTTCGGGCGCTGCCACTCCGGGGACCGGGTGAATCGCAGCCGTCGGCCCCCCAGGGTGAGGTCGAGCCGCACCTGAGGAGCCTGATCGGGCGCGGCATGGTCACTGCGCAAACCACGACGCGAGCGGGCACCGGGCACGTCCGCGTACACGGCGAAGCACACGGCATCCAAGAGGCTGGTCTTGCCTGATCCCGTGGGCCCGTGCACGAGGAAGAGCCCGGCGGCGGACAGCGCGTCGAGGTCGACGGTGACGCGCTCGGCGAACGGGCCGAATGCCTCGACCTCGAGTCGGTGCAGCCTCATGCAGCTCCCGGCTCCGCGCGGCCGCCGGGAGCCTGGCGGGCCACCCCCTCGTCGGCGCGATGCCCGCGCGCCAGCCGCGCTGCCTCGACGGCCTCCGCGAGCAGTACCTGCTCGTCCGGCTGCGCCCCCCGGCCACCGCGGACGTGGGCGAGAAAGTCGCAACAGACCTCGACCTCCGTGCGAGCGGCGACCCGGGCGGCATAGGTTCGGTGCTCCACCACCGCGCCGTCGGGGTCGAAGCGGACCTCGAGAGTGTGCGGAAAACGGCGGCGGAGCTGATCGATTGCGCCGAGCGGCCGCACCGGGTCGGTCAGCGTCACCTGGCACCAGGCCCGCTCGGCCGTGGCGTGCAGCGGATCGGCCAGCAGGTCCTCGATGCGACCGCGAAGTACCGACAGAGAGCGCGCGACCGGGGCATCGATCTCCTGGACCTGCGGCTCCGGCCCAGCGAGATCGACGAGCAGGCTGCCCTTGCGATGCCGCCACTCGCCGAACGACATCGCGATCGGAGAACCGCTGTACCGCACTCGGTCACCCACCCGTTGCCGTCCGTGCAGATGACCGAGTGCGGTGTAGTCGACGCCATCGAACACGGTGGGCGGCACGGCCGCCACCCCGCCGACGGCGATATCCCGCTCGGAGTCGCTGGTCGCGCCGCCGGTAACGAAGGCATGCGCCATTACCACCGAGCTGGCCGCATGCCTGGCCGCATCGGCGCGAACTCGCGTCATCGCCGCGCGCAGGACGCTGGCATGCGTAGTTTCGGTCGACCCGAGCGGCTCGGCCGCCAGGGCTGGTTCCAGGTAGGGGATCGGATAGATCGCGAGGTCTCCCACCCGCACCGGTCGGCCGATATCCGAGATCGACGTCCGAATGTGCAGCCCGGCCTGCTCCAGGATCCCGGCCGCGAACCCCAGCCGGATCGCAGAGTCGTGGTTGCCGCTCGAGAGCACCACCTGCGCACCGGCGTCGATGATCCGCTCAACGGCATCCGAAAGCAGCGCTACCGTCTCGGGTGCAGGCATCGCCCGGTCGTAGACATCTCCGCTCACAAGCACCACATCGACGGACTCGGCACCGACGACGTCGATGAGATGGTCCACGAAGCCGGCCTGGGTGTCGAGCAGGCCCACCTGGTGGAACGAACGACCAAGGTGCCAGTCGGAGGTATGAAGGATCCGCACGCGGCCAACGGTAGAAGAGGCACCCGACACCGCCCGGTTCCGCAACGCGGGACAACGTCATCCACATCGAGTCCGGTTGGGCGCCGACGCCACCGCCGACCGCGGCACCAGTGCCCGGCGCCAGATGGCCTGGTCAGCCGGCCGAGGGCCTGGACGGCGAGATGTTCCAGGTGCGGATGACGGGAATGTCGTGTTCCTCGTCGAGCACGCACAGCGTGGCTGGCGCGAGCACGAGGTGACTGCCGAATCGGGCTTCCTGGCGGAGGTAGGTGGCGGCGAGTATGCGCAACAGGTGCCCGTGGGCCACCAGGACCACGTCGCCGCGCCCGCGATCAGCCTCGATCCGAGCCAGCACCCGGGAGGCTCGCGCGGCCACGTCCTCGACCGTCTCACCGGGGGAATCGCCCGGCACGACGCCGTCGTCGAACACCGTCCAGCCAGGGTCGCCGAGCGACTCGCGGATCTCCGCCGTGGTCATCCCCTCGTAGCCGCCGTAGTCCCACTCCACGAGGTCGGGGTCGAGGTCGGCATCGAGGCCCGCGGCCTCCGCCGTACGCAGCGCGCGCACGAGCGGCGACGACAGAACCCGGACCACGGTGAACGAGGCGAGCGATGCGGTGAGGGAACGCGCCTGGGCTTGACCCGCCGGGGTCAGTGGCACGTCGGTGAGTCCGGTGTGTCGGCCGGTGGCCGACCACTCCGTCTCGCCGTGACGCAGCAACACGATGCGCCCACGGGTGCCAGCACGGGACGACATGCCTCCACTGTGACAGGTCGACCTCGGGGATGGGTGGATGCCCGTGGGACCGCACAGCCCGGAGGCGGTGGCAGGATGAGGCCCGTGCCGGTCTATGTGGCCTTTCTTCGGGCGGTCAACGTGCGCGGTCGCTATGTGCGAATGGCCGGCCTCCGCGCCGCCCTGGAGAGTGCTGGGTTCGGCGAGGTCGAGAGCTACATCCAGTCCGGCAACGTCAGGGTCCGCAGCCGTCGTCGCTCGACCGGTGTGGTCGCGGCCGAGTTGTCCGCGGCGCTGGGGGAGTGGGCCGGGTTCGACATCCCGGCGATGGTGCGCACCCCGAGCGAGCTCACCGAGGTCGCGGCCACGGTCGCGGGAACTCCAGCCCTGCTCCAGCCTGCCGGCCGGAGGTACGTCGCGTTTGCCGGGGGTGTGCTTTCTCCGGACGCTGTTGCCACCCTGGAGTCCTGGTCGGTCCCGGGGGAGCGGGCCAGGAGCCTCGGCCAAGAGGTGCTGTGCGAGTTCAGGGCCGGCATGCAGGGCCTGACCCTGAGCGGTACCCGGCTGGAGCGGATCGCCGGGGTTCCGACCACGTGGCGCGACATCACCGTGGTGCGCGCCCTCGCCGAGAGATGGGGAACTGGATGACGACCCAGCAGCACGAGACCGGGGGCACCGGGACCGGCCGCCGGGAGGTGCGGATGACGCGCACCTCGCGAGGCGAGTTCGACGTCACCAACCAGCGGGGCGGCATCCTGCACCTCGGGTCGGGCGAGGACGTCTCGTTCACCCCGGTCGAGCTGTTGCTGGCCGCGATCGCCGGTTGCAGTGCGGTCGATGTCGACTTCATCACCGCCAAACGAGCCGAGCCGGACACGTTCGAGGTCACCTCCTCGGGCATCAAGACCCGCGACGAGGATGGCAACCACCTCACCGACATCGAGGTCACGTTCACGGTGCGGTTCCCAGGCGGGGCCGATGGTGACCGGGCCCGCGAGATGGCGCCCCGGGCCATCCAGATGTCACATGACCGGCTCTGCACGGTCTCGCGGACTGTCACCCTCGGCACGCCGATCGCCATGCGAGAGAACTGATCACGTGGTGGAGACCACTCTCGGGCCTCCCTGTCGGCGTTCTGCGGCGGGTTCACGCCGTACCGTAGGCCGGTGGCCCGCTACCTTGACGTGCACCCGGTTGATCCGCAGCCCCGAGCGATTGCGCACGCGGTCGCCTCGCTCCGTGCGGGTGGCCTGATCGCTTACCCCACCGACTCCGGGTACGCCCTCGGCGCGCTGATGGGCGAACGGGATGCCCGAGACCGTATCCGCGCGATCCGGGACCTGGATGCGCGCCATCACTTCACACTGGTCTGCCGTGACTTCGCCCAGCTCGGTCAGCTGGTGCATATCGACAACCATGTGTTCCGAGCGATCCGGGCGGTGACGCCGGGGCAGTTCACGTTCATCCTCCCGGCGACCGGCGAGGTGCCACGGCGACTGCTGCATCCCCGCAAGCACACGGTCGGAGTTCGGATCCCGGATCATCCAGTCGTGCGGGCGTTGCTCACCGAGCTCGGCGAGCCGCTGCTCTCCTCGACCCTGATCCTGCCCGACGCCGACCGTCCGATGACCGACGGCTGGGCGGTGAAGGACACCCTCGACTCGGTCATCGACACCGTGCTCGACTCCGGCGAGGTACCCGCCGAGCCGACCACCGTGGTGGACTGGACCTCTGGGGCCCCGGAGGTGGTCCGGGTCGGAGCCGGGGACCCGACGCGGTTCGCGTGAGCTGTCCGGTCATCGTCGGCCGAGGAGCAGCGCAACCTCCACATGGTGTGACTGCGGAAACATGTCGACCACGCGGCCGCGCTCCGGACGCCACGACGGCATCCGGGCGAGGTCTCGGGCCAAGGTGTCGATGGCGCAGCTGGAGTAGATGAGGTGACGCGCCGCTGAGCCGTCGAGCCGGGCCGCGAGGTCTGGTCCCAGACCTCGCCGCGGCGGATTCACCACGACAACGTCCGGATCGGGTGCTCGGACCGGCGCAGTCGCATCCCCGGCGACAAACGCGACCGCTCCGGCCAGCGCCGGCGGCATCCGGCGGGCTGCCACGGTGGCGGCATGAATGGCCTCGGCGGAGGACTCGACTCCGACGACCTGCCGCCCGGGCGCCGCGAGGTGCAGCGCGAATCCTCCGACGCCGCAGTACAGGTCATGCACCACGCCGGCATCGACATCCTCGGCCCACTCGCGCGCCTGCTGGTAGAGCGCCGCCGCGACCCGGGTGTTGGTCTGGAAGAACGATCGCGGGCCGAGCAGCAACGTGACCTCCGGCATCGGCATCGGCAGCAGCGACTCCGCCGACACCACCACTTCGACGTCGCCGTCGAGGACCGCCTTGTGCTCCGGCAGCACCGTGGTGCTGACCACCCGGGCCGACGGAACCAACTCGCGCAGTGCCGTCAGGTGGCTCCGGACCAGGTCGGCCGCGGCCGGAGTGCGCACCACGAAACGCACCAGCTGCTCACCACCGGGGGAGTGCGTCACGATGACGTGCTTGAGGTCGCCGCGCCGGGCCGGCACGTCATACGGTGCGATCCTCAGGTCTGCGACGAAGCGGTGCAGCGGGTCGAACGTTGCCGCCAACCCTGGCTCGTAGAGCCCGCAGCGGCGCAGGTCGACGCCGTGTCCACGCGTGTCGAGGATGCCGAACGTCGGCCGTCCGCGCCGGCCGCCCACCACCAGCTTGGCCTTGTTGCGGAAGCCCGATTCCGGCGAGGTCACGGGCTCGAGCCAGACCGTGGACGCGGCGAAGGGCGCGAGAGTTGACCTCACCCGGGCGACCTTTGCGGCGAGTTGGTCGCGGTATGGGTGGCCCATTAGCGTGCACGACCGGCACCGGCCCGTGTCGAAGTAGGCGCACTGCACAGTGCGAGCGTAGGCGGGTCCACCGTGCCGTGCGCCTACCGGCACGGCGAGCGCGCCTGGCAGACATCACGCCATGCGGAGGCCGACCCGTCAGGCGCTGCGCGGCGGCGAGGTCCGGTGGTCGTGGCGATAGGCGAGTGCCGCAACGCCTAACACGGTATCGGTCGCTCGGTCCGATCGTTGCCACAGCATTTCGAAGCCCGATAGCGTGTACACACTTCCGATCCGTGGTGCTGTCCGGCACCCGGCGACTTCGCCCGACGACCATCCCCACCTCGGTGGGGGAGGGGACGCTCCGATGAGCCACGATGTACCCACCACCGCACCGACGACTGCCGCGGTGCGTCCCGGCCACGACCCAGGCACCTACCGCCGCCTCCCCGCCTCCTCCCGACCAGTCGACCCGGCCACCGTCAACCGGCTGCTCGCCGCGGAGTGGGAGCGGTTTCAGGCGTGGTCGGGCGCCTCGGGGGAGCACAACGTCCGGGCCAGCCGTACCCTGCCGCTCGGGGTGACGAGTTCGTTCCAGCATTGGGACCCGTATCCGGTATCGGTGGCGTCGGCCCGTGGGGCGTGGCTCACCGACGTCGGCGGCAACCGGTTGCTCGACCTGTCGATGGGTTTCGGGGCGATGCTTGTCGGGCACCTGCACCCGGCGGTGGTGCAGCGGGTCACCGAGGCGCTCACGGATATCGGCACGTTGTTCGTCACGCCGTCGCCCCAGGCCACCGACATGAGCGAGCGGTTCTGTGACCGGTTCCAGATCGACATGCTCCGGTTCACCAACTCCGGCACCGAGTCGCTGATGTACGCCATCCGATGCGCCCGGGCGTACACCGGTCGCAAGGCGATCGTGAAGGTCGAGGGCGGGTACCACGGGGGCTATGACGGGCTGTCGGTGTCGGTCAAGCCCGACCTTGCTGACATCGGCCCGGCGGACGCCCCGATTGCCGACGTACCGTTCGACGCCGAGCCGGGCACCGTGCACGTCGTTGCCTACAACGACCTCGGCCAGTTGCGCCGGGTACTCGCCGAGCACGGGAGCGAGATCGCGGCCTTCGTGATCGAGCCGGTGATCGAGAACCTCTCGATCATCGTGCCGGATGACGGGTACCTGGCCGGGGTGCGGGAGGCGTGCGACGAGCACGGGGTGGTGCTGATCTTCGACGAGGTGAAGACCGGCCTGACCGCCGGCCCAGCCGGAGCTGCGCAGCGGCTCGGGGTCCGCCCGGACCTCATCACCCTGGCCAAGTCCATCGGCGGTGGCCTTCCACTTGCCGCGTTCGGCGGTCGACGCGAGGTCATGGAGGTCGTCGTCGACGGCCGGATGGCGCACTTCGGCACGTATAACGGCAACCCGCTGGTGATGGCCGCGGCGCGGGCGGTCGACGAGATCTGCACGGCTGAGGCGCTCGACGCCGCCGAGGCGGTCAACGTCCGGGCGCTCGACGCCATCGACGCGGTCATTGACGAGTACGAGCTTCCCGCCCATACGGTCGGTCTCGGGGTCAAGGGCTGCGTCACCTGGTCGACCACCCCGGTGCGTAACTACCGCGATTACAAGGCCACCGACTTCGGTCTCGCCGAGCTGTCCTGGCTATGGGGCGTCAACCGCGGTGTGCTGACCCCGCCTGGGCTCGATGAGCAATGGTTGGTGTCGCTCGCACACACCGACGCCGACATGACGGTGCTGGTCGACGACGTCCGCTCGCTCGCTCAGGCGCTGCGCGCCTGAGCGAAAGCCCGGCAATGGCGACCGGTGGGGGGGCCTGACAACACCCGGTCACGCCGGGTCCGCCGACGTTGCCCCCAACGGGTCAGGATGGGAGAGGGTGACCCAGCCAGAGATGTTTGCGACATAATGTAGATTATCGGCGTTCTCGAAGAGCGTGGGGCGAAACGTCGTGAGATTGGCACACGGCCTCGTCTCAGGTGCCGCGAAGGGGCGCTCCCGAACGGGCGATCTTTCCCGCCGCGGTGGCGCCGAAACCGCCGTCAGGCCAGACCGCTCGGCACCCCGAGTGGGCGCAGCAGGCGGCCGTCCCGGGCGCGCAGCCGGAGGCCGGCGACGGCAGCCTCAGCACGTGCTCGGGCGTGATGTCCGTCTGGGTCGATTGCGACGACGTGCCCGAGGTAGGCGCTGTTGTCGACCGGCTGCGGCGCGCGCGCCGGGACAGGGATCGACCAGCCCAGCACCGCAGGGTCGGCGTCGAGACGGTCGGTCCCGACGATCGCCTCGACGTCTGCCGGCTCGGGCGACATCACGAACATGATTGCCGCACTGCCGACCGTCATCCGGCCATCGGTCACCGGAACGGTGCTGTCGCCGCGACCGGTTCCGTGATCGAGCGCCAGGTCGATGAGCAGTTTCAAGGGGTTCGACCCGGTGACGAGAGCAACGAGCTCGAAAATCGAACCACCGCCCTGCCGGGGGTTCACCTCGACGATTCGCGGCCCCTCGGCCGTGACCATCACCTCGGTGTGGGCGAGCCCGTGGGTGACCCCGAGGGCGCTCAGCGTCGCGAGCACCAACTCCGTGACAGCGGTGGTCACCTCAGGCGTGAGCCGGGCCGGGACCATGTGCCCCGACTCGACGAAGGCGGGTGCTGCGGTCAGCGACTTGTCGGTGACCGCCAGGACGGTGCTCACCCCTCGCCGCGTCATCGTCTCGACGCTGAGCTCCTGGCCGGCGAGGAACTTCTCCAACAGCAGCACCTGGGTACGGCCCTGGTCGCGAGAATTTCGCGCGTCTCGGCTGGCGGTCCGAAACGCCTCGGCGAGCTCGTCCTCGCCGGCCACGCATCGCACGCCGGTTCCGGAGTTGAGGTCGACGGGCTTCGCGACCAGCGGGTAGCCGAGGTCAGCGGCGGCCTTGCGAGCCCCCTCCCAGTCGGGGACCACCGCATGTGCGACATCGGGAATCCCGGTCGCGGCAAGGATCGCTCGGACCCGGTCCTTCCGGGTCGTGGCCCGCACCACCTGTGGGTCCTCGCCCGGCAGGCCGAGGCGCTGGGCGACGACTGCCACCGACTCGAGGTAATAGTCACAGGTGGTGAGGACCCCATCGACCCGACGCCGGGAGGCAATATCCACCGCGCCGGCGAGCAGTGCGCGGATGTCGTTCGTCTCGATGCGCACGACCTCGCTCGCGTACCGAAGGACGGGGTGTGGCAGCCCGTCAGGGCCCGGTGGGTAGAGATCGAGATCGCGCGTGACCAGGACGTACTCGTGCCCCAGCTCTCGCAGGATCGGCGGGAGGGCTCGGCCGGTGGAGTTGAGCCAGCTCTCGATCATGAGCAGTGTGGACATGGGACCCTCGAGCGATTGTTGCCAACATGAGAACGCTTATCAATAGCACATCTACCGCTGACGGGAGTGCGAACGGGGGGCCAAACGCTCAGTGGTTCACCCTCGAACACCACTCCCGCGGGCGTGACCCTCTCTCTATGAAGCCGCCGACGGGAGCCGGCGCTCCGACACACCACCCCGGGCAGTGCCCGACCACCTGCGCGGGAGCAGCGTCAGGCTGGCTCTAGTTCCACGCCGTACTCTGGTTCCGACGACACTCCAGGTGCGGCCTGCCGACAGTTGTCGGCGGCCGACATTCACGAACATCCTGAGGAGACCCAGGTGGGCAAGAAGTCCGCGACGGCAAACCGCGGCCGACAGGCAAAAATCGACGAACTGCGGCACGCGCAGAAGTCGAAGGACCGACGCAGCCGGATCGCGATCATCACCGCTGCGGTCACGGTCGTCGCGGTGATTGGCGGAGCGGTGGCATTCGCTGTCTGGCGCGACATTGCGAACACACCGAGCCTGGCGGCCGTACGCACCTATGAGGCAACCCGCGGTCACACGACCGACCCGGTGACCTACGACCAGACTCCCCCGGCCGGCGGCCCCCACAACCCGGTCTGGCTGAACTGCGGCGAGTACGACAAACCGGTCGAGAACACCCTTGCGGTGCATTCCCTCGAGCACGGCGCGGTGTGGGTCACCTACCGTCCAGGTATCTCGGATGCCGATCTCGACACATTGCGCGACGCACTCCCCGACACGTACACCCTGCTGACTCCGTACGAGGGGCTGAGCGCGCCGGTCGTGGTGTCGGCCTGGGGCACGCAGCTCTCCCTCACCGGAGCCGACGACCCGCGCCTGCCGGAGTTCATCAAGTCCTACCGGCAAGGGCCGCAAACCCCGGAGCCTGGGGCCGCCTGCACCGGAGGTAGCGACGGCGAACTGCCTCCCGCACCGCCGCCATCGCCAGCACCGACGACGACCGGGGCACCACCAGCGACTGGGGCACCGGCACCGACAGCGACCCCGTGAACCCCGGCAGCCGGCTCGTTGAGGCTGACTCACACCCTGGCCACCACGACCAACCAGACGGTGCCCCGGCGAGCCGGGCGCCATCCGGCACAACGATCGTCATCGCCGCGATGCTCGTTGTGTGTGGCGGGCTCGTCGGCGCCGGCGCGATGTTCCTCGCCGGGCGGGCTCCATCCGACACCTCCGTCGATGCTGGCTTTGCCCGCGACATGCAGACGCACCACGCGCAGGCGGTCCAGATGGCGTTGCTCGTGCGCGACCGCACCGACGACGAGCCGCTGCGAACCATCGCCTACGACATCGCCACCAGCCAACAGCAGCAGCTCGGCCAGATGTACGGCTGGCTCGTGCAGTGGGGTCTGCCGCAGACCGCGAGCGAGCCGCCGATGGCCTGGATGCAGCGCCACGGCCACGACATGGGCGGAGCTGACCGGTCAGGCAACGGCACCGCGACGATGCCCGGAATGGCCACCGACGAGCAGCTCGACCAACTAGCAGCAGCCGACGGAGTAGCCGCTGAACGGTTGTTTCTGACCCTGATGATCGCCCACCACCGCGGCGGCGTCGAGATGGCGGAGGTCGCGCGCTCGAATGC
Organism: Dermatophilaceae bacterium; assembly: GCA_051657745.1. Taxonomy (GTDB): domain Bacteria; phylum Actinomycetota; class Actinomycetes; order Actinomycetales; family Dermatophilaceae; genus JBOFLG01. The sequence goes on from JBOFLG010000111.1 coordinate 45,686, forward strand.
TAGAACCGATGAGGTCCGCACTCTCGCGACCGCGATCAGCGAGGCTCAGGAGGCTGAAATCGCACTGCTGAGGTCCCTGCTCAGCACCCGGGGCTAACGCCCCCGTCAGCCCCGACCGGCGCGGTCGCGGGCCGGCCACGGGTGGGAAGCGGCTGAGGAAGGCGCCACGGCGCGGTGCAGCACCGGGCACCACTGCAGGTCCCACAAACCTGGCACCCACTGACCGCCGCTCCCCCGGCCCAAAGAACGGCCGGCGCGCGGCGTCCGCCTCGATGTCGGCGCCGATAGCCGGGCGCTCGGCGACACTGTGAGAAGAACGCCGGATGCCGTCATCCTTGTGGACCAACGCCCATCGTCCGTTCAGACCGGGCCTGACCATTTCCTCAAACCAACGATATTGCGGTCGCATATCGTGAAAAACACCGCGCTGAACAGTGCGCCATGCCGACCCACCTGCAGCGGCACCACCTCGGGAAACAGGTCATTCACGTGCACACCACAGCGCCACGGCGAGCAGCATCGGGCGTCGCGGCGGCAGCCACCGCGATGCTCCTTGCCGCGACCGCGCCATCGCCAGCAACGGCTGAGAGCCCCGCCGACCCGGGCCGCGCCACCTCAACCGCCGCACCGCGACCCACGCCGCCCCCCTCCCCCGGCCCAGCTCCGGCCCGGTCGTCCTCGCCACGCCCCTCAGCGTCCCCGGCTCGCACCACCGCATCGGGCGCCGAGCCGGAGGAACCGAGCAGACTGACCCGGATCGACCTCTCGGCGCAGGTTGCCGACGCCGAACGACTCGCCGCGCTCCTCGAAGCGTCCAACTCGCGCGTCGCGCTTGAGACGCGTCGCATGGACGCCCTGTCGTCACGATCCAATGCCCTGCTCGAGCGCCTGACCGGGGCGCGTGAGGTCGAGATCAGCGCGCGCGAGAAGGCGGCCAGCTCACGCGCCGAACTGGTCACGGTCGAGGCTCGTCTGGCCCGGGCCCGGACGGTGGTTCGCGACTGGGCGTTCTCCGTTTACACCGGCGGCGGCTCGCATGTCGAGCTCTCCGGAATGCTTGACGCGTTGTCGGCGGAGGCCGACCGCGTCGGTGACCCGCTTGGTGACTTGTCCTACCTCACCGACCAGCGCACCCGCGCGCTCACCGATGTTCGCGCACTCACCGCTGAGCAGAAGCGGCTGACCGCGGCCGCGGAGCAGGCGTCCGCCACTGCGATCACCGCTCGCACGACCATCGAGTCCGACAAGGCCGCTCTCGACACCGTGATCGACGAGCAGCAGGCCCGAATCGGCGGTTTGCGCACGCTGCAGATGGCCGAAGTTCAGCAGGCCGGGCCGATTGCCAGCATTTTGGTCGGCGCGCGCAGCCCCCAGGCACAGGCAGCGGTCGCCCGGCTACAGGCCGCGCTCACCGCGTCAACGGTCGAGACCGCGTCCGTCGGCGCGCCCTGCAGCGACGACTCGGGCACGTACCCGAACGGCTTGTTTCCCGGCTCTGCCCTCTGCCCGTTGTGGCGCGCGCCGGGTGAGCGTCTCGCACCACGCGCGGCCGCCGCGTTCAACTCCCTGAGTCAGGCCTACGCGGCCCAGACTGGTAGCCCGCTCTGCGTGACCGACTCGTACCGCTCACTGAGCGAACAGTTCGCCATCAAGGCCACCCACGGCCGTTTCGCGGCGACGCCCGGCACGAGTCGACACGGCCTGGGTCGCGCTCTCGACCTGTGTGGCGGAGTTCAGCAGTTCGGCTCGCCGGCGCACCTATGGATGAAGCAAAACGCACCCCTGTACGGGTGGTTCCACCCGTCGTGGGCCGCCGCCGACGGCCCGCTGCCAGAGCCGTGGCACTTCGAGTACGGCGGCGCTTGAGCCGGGCGCGCCGCCCGCGCTGACCGGTCCGCGGCACCAGCACCGGCACCGGCCACTCCGGTTACCCGCGATCGGTGGTGATCGCGGGCTCCTTGACCGGGAGCATCACGGCAAGGCCAGCCCCGATGACCAGGACGATGCCGAGGATCCCCCAGTACTGCGTGTCCGGCTCACCGGTGACCAGCGAACCGAGACCGATGAATCCACCGAACGCCAGAGGCGCGAGGAAAGACACTGCCCGTCCCGTGGTGGCGTAGAGGCCAAAGATCTCACCGCCCTTTCCCGCTGGGACCAGGCGTGCCAAGAAGCTACGTGATGCGGCCTGAGCCGGCCCGACGAAAACGGTCATCAACAAACCTGCGGTCCAGAACACCACGGCTCCCCCGTCCCTCAGCAGAAAAATGACGATGCCGAGCACGACGAGCGAGGCCAATGAGACCAGGATGACGCGCTTCGGGCCAACGCGGTCATCGAGCACCCCGAATGCCATGGTCGCCACACCGGCGATCACATTTGCCGCGGCGCCAAAGATGATGACCTCGCCGTCGGACAGCCCGAACGTTCGCGCCGCGAGGACAGCGCCGAAAGTGAACACCCCAGCGAGGCCGTCACGATAGAGCGCGGAGGCGAGAAGAAACCACACCGTGTGGCGCGAGACTTGCCACAGGCCCTGCACCGACCGCCACAGCAGCCGGTACGACTCAACGACGCCAACACGAGGCGCCGGCGGCCGGTCAGGATCCCGGAGCACCAGGAATGCGGGGATCGTGAACAGCGCGATCCACACCGCGCAGACCAGCATCGACACCCGGATGTCGAGGCCGCCCTCGTCAGTCACCCCGAACAGTCCGACGTCGGGAGCGATGAACGCGACGTTGATGACCAGCAGCACCACGATTCCACCCAGGTACCCCATCCCCCAGCCGACTCCGGAAACTCGCCCGACCGTTCGTGAGGTCGCCACCTGGTAGATCGTCGCGTTGTAGCCAACGCCGGCCACTTCCGACACGACCGAGCCGGCGGCAAGAAGGGCTAGGCCAATCCACAGGAACCCCGGCTCAGGGCGCACCACGAACAGCGCAGCGGTGAGCGCGGCCATGAGCCACGTCAGTCGGCGAAGGTTGCGCACCGTACGTCCTGACCGATCGGAGTTCTGCCCCAACACCGGGGCGATCAGGGCAACGACCAGACCGGCAATTCCAGTCGACACCGACAGGGCGACCGAGGTGGAGTTCGCGCCTCCGAACGAGTCACTCGTGATGTAGACCGAGAAGACGAAGGTGATGATGACGGTGTTGTACGGCTGAGCACCCCAGTCCCACATCCCCCAAGCCAGGACCCGCTTCCTGCTGCTGCGCGGTGCCACGTCATCGGCTGCGGGGCCGGCAGTCTCGGCCGGTTCGGCGGGTGTGCTCACAGGCCGACGGTAGCGACCCGATGAGGGCCGCCGCAGTGAGTGATGCGCCTGGATCTGCAGCAGCGCTGAGACCAGGGCCCAGTGTGATACGCGTCACATTATCTGGCGAAGTGGGTCCACCGGCGCCCGGAACAACGAAGGGAGGACATGCGTTGCCCTGAGGCAACGACCGGTGACGTTGTTCCTTCACCGAAACCCACGCAACCTTGGAGACAGCATGGCCGAACGCAGCCTGCGCGGAAGCCGACTCGGCGCCCTCAGCATGGAGACCGATGAGAACGTCGTCCCGTCGGAGCGCCGCCTGACTGAGTATGCGTGCCCGAATGGGCACTCCATCACCTTGCCGTTCTCCGTCGAGGCCGAGGTCCCGGGAGTGTGGGAGTGCCGCTGCGGCGCGGAAGCCACCTTGATCGGTGGTGCCGAACTCGAAGTGAAGCCAGCCAAACACCAGCGCACCCACTGGGACATGCTCCTCGAGCGTCGCTCGATCCCGGAGTTGGAGGAACTGCTCGAGGAGCGACTCACCCTGCTGCGGGCATCGCGTGGCGAGAAGTCGAAGCGCAAGTCCGCCTGATGAGTCGGAGCTAGTCGACCACCTCGCCGGCCACCACATCGGGCTCGTCACCCGGCCCGGGTCGTCGTGTCGCACGACGTGGTCCCCACGACCCGGTCGGCGCGACCACGCGGCGGGCTACGACACCGTCTAGCCATCGCCTCGCGAGCGGGCGGGTAGCCGGAAGAATGAACACGAAGCCGATCGCGTCGGTAGCAAAACCTGGCGTCACGAGGAGCGTGCCACCGACCAAAACGAGCGCAGCGTCAGCAAGTTGCCGGCTCGGCATCCGGCCGCTGCGCAGCGCTTCCCGCAGCGCGACGAATGCTCGGCTCCCTTCGCGTCGCACCAGCCATGCCCCAAGCAGCGACTCCGCAACCAGCAGGCCGAGCGTCTGCCAGCCTCCGATCGCCCGACCCACGGCCACGATCACGGCAATCTCCACGACCGGCACAATGAGCAGCGCAGCAAACAGCCACCGCATCACCCAGCCTCGGTGCGCTCGTGCGGCGAACGGCGTGGAGCCACTGGGAGTCACAGGTCGTGCCACCTCGGCTCTCGGGCCGCGACCCGCGCGCGCAGCTGGTCGGAGCGGTGCCGCACCCCCCACCCGGTGATGCGTCGCAGCGACTCAGTCATCACCGCGGTGCTCATCTTCGACGCGCCGATCTGGCGTTCGACAAACGTGATCGGAACCTCGATCACCGTGAGCCCGGCGCGGACCGCCCGCCAGGTGAGGTCGGTCTGGAAGCAGTAGCCCTGGGAGGCCACGTCATCCAGCCCCATCGTCACCAGCGCCCCGGATCGATAGACGCGAAAGCCTGCGGTCGCATCACGGACCGGCATCCCCAGCAGGAGTCGGACGTAGAGGTTGCCGCCGACGGACAGCGCTTTGCGATGAAACGGCCAGTCGACCACCCTGCCGCCTCGCACCCATCGTGAACCGATCACGACGTCGGCGTCGGCCGCGGCAGCGAGCAGAACGGGCAGATCCTCCGGGCGGTGCGACCCGTCGGCATCCATCTCGACGACCGCGTCGTAGCCGCGATCCTGCGCCCATCGGAAGCCATGAAGGTAGGCGGCACCCAGCCCGTCCTTGCCGGTGCGGTGGATGACGTGGACGCTCGGATCAGCAGCGGCGAGCGCATCGGCGACGTCGCCGGTGCCGTCTGGGGATGCGTCGTCGATCACCGCGACGTCCGCATCCGGAACCGTGGTGCGCACTCCGCGAACGGTGTTCGTGACGGTGTCACGTTCGTTGTAGGTGGGAATGAGGACCACGATGCGGGTGAGCGGTGGTCGGGTAAAGGTTGACACGGAAAGTCCTCAGGGGCGTTGTTCGTCGGTCCGCGGGCGTCGGGTCGGGCGGGTACTGACCTTAACGGTGCGGCCACCACGAAGGCTCCCGCTGACCAGCACGACCAGCACGACCAGTGCGGCGATCTCGGGCAGCCCTCCGATCCGGTCCGACGGCGCCCGCTCGGACCGCAGCACGGGTCGCCCGATGCCTTGCTCCGCGGTAAACAGGCCGGTTGCGCCGGTTACCGACCCGTCCGGAGCGATGAAGCCGGAGACACCCACCGTCGACACGTGGACGACCGACCGGCCGTGCTCGACGGCTCGGACCCGCGAGATCGCGAACTGCTGCTCGGACTCGGCGGTGTAGCCAAAGGTCGCGTTGTTGGTCTGGACGAGGAGGAGGCTGTCGCTCGCGCCCGCCGCGGCCACGCTGTCACGCATGAGCGTGTCGTACGCGACCTCGAAACAGATCGTCGGCAGGAGGGTATACGCCCCGCTGGGCGCCGGGACACTGAAGGCGCCGACCGTGTCGCCGGCAACGAAGTTGCCGGCGAGGTCAGCGGCCGAGGTGAAGACGCGGAAGAACTCGCGGTGCGGGATGTACTCGGCGAAGGGCACCGGATGCAGCTTGGTGTACCGCTGCGGATCGGCGGCACGGCCGTCGTAGAAGAGCGAGGTGTTGGAACTGCGCCCCGGCGGCTCGGACAGCACCGCCCCCACGACGAGCGGAACTCCGGCTGCGGTGCGTGCTCGCTCGACCTGGGCGGCGGCGTCGGCGTTGCGGAGCGGGTCGATGTCGGCGGCGTTCTCGGGCCAGACCACCACGGTGAGGTCGTCCGGCGCCCTGTCCATCAGCGCCTCGGTGCCGCGCACGTGGTTGTCCAGCACCGCACGACGCTCGGCATTGAAATCGAGACCGGCAGCGGGCACATTGCCTTGCACGAAGCCGACTGCGGCGGTTCGACCGTCCATAGGGAGCGGGAGGACGCCGGCGCTCCATGGCGCACCTGCCAGCACCACGCCCAGGATGCCGAGCGCGCGACTGCGCCGCACCACACCGAGCCCCAGTGCGAGCAGCCCGGTGCCGACCACGGCGACGGCGAACGTCATCCCGGTGGCGCCGGCCCATCGCGCGAGGTGCAGCAGCGGGCTGTCCGCCTGGCTGAACGCCAGTCGTGCCCAGGGGAACCCGCCGTACGGGGTGCTGCCACGGGCCCACTCCTGCAGGACCCACGCCACCGGGACCACGGCGAGGGCGAGGGCGGGACGGCCGGCTCGGACCAGGCGTCGACCGACGAGCCCGATCACGGCACACATCGACGCCACGTACAGGGCCTGGAGGATGGCCAGGGCAAACCAGGGGACTTTGCCGACATACGTGCCCGACCAGGACAGCGTCGGCACGAAGAAGCTCAGGCCACCGACAAGGCCGACGCCGAACCCGCGGCCCGCACCGGCGGTCAGCGACGCCCCGGCGAGCAGGCCGACGCCGACCGGCGCGAGCCACCAGGCGTCGACCGTGGGGAAGGCCGACCACAGCGCGACGCCGCCGGCAGCGGCCGCACCGAGACGAAGACCCACGCGACCCACCGGGCCAGAGGTCGGCCTCCCCGCCCGAGCCTGGGAGTGGTCGGTAGCAGCCGGTTCCACCGAAACTATGTCGGCGGGGCGATCATCGAGCACCCGCCCACGGTAGGTCACCGCGCGGACGGGACAACGACCACTCCACGTGCCGTGGTCGCGGTCAGCGGCGGATCGAGCACGGTAGCCGCCGACGTGCCCCGCCCAGGGATGCCGCGGGCAACGACGCGGACTTCGAACTCCAGTTCCCGAGAGCGGTTCCCGACCCGGACCAGCCGGGCCTGGATCTCGATGACATCACCAGCTCGGACCGGGGCGAGAAACTGCACGTCAGAGTAGGACGCGAACAGCCCCTCGTCGCCGTCGGTGCGAATGCACAGTTCGGTCGCTGCGTCACCGAAGGCGGCCAGGGAGTAGGCACCATCGACGAGGTGGCCGGCGTAGTGCGCGTGCGAGTACGGCACATACCGGCGATGCACCACAGTGAGGCCAACCGCTGCGCTGCTCATCGCTGGGATCCTCTCGGGTCAGCACGGCCGCGCCCGCTCACCACGGCGTGGACCAGGTAGGACGCCACCTCGCCCGGTGTGGTGCCCCGGCCGAAGATCCGGTCGACCCCAAGGGCTGCGGCCGAGCCCTCCTCGAACCGGGGCCCGCCAGCCACCAGCAGCGGAACTCGGCCAGCGGGGAACGCCTCACGGAACGCCGCCGACATCGCCGTGGTGTTGTGCACATGAGCGTCGCGCTGGGTAACCACCTGGCTGACCAGCACCGCGTCCGCGCAGGCCTCCCGCGCGGTCTCGACCAGTTCAGGGATGAGCACCTGGGCACCGAGGTTCACCACGGTCAGTTCGCGGTAGTACTCCAGGCCCTTCTCGCCGGCGAAGCCCTTGATGTTGAGGATGGCGTCGATGCCGACTGTGTGGGCGTCGGTGCCGATACAGGCACCCACCACGACGAGCTTGCGCCGCAGACCCGTCGCGATCGCGGCATTGACCTCGACCGGTGTCAGCATCGGGAATTCGCGCTCGACCACCACGACATCCCGAAGGTCGACCACGTGAGTCACCGACCCGTAGACCACGAAGAAGGTGAACCCCGGGCCGACTGCCGCGGCATGCGCGAGGAGCGCGGGCTCCATCCCCATCGTCGCGGCAAGCTGCAGCGCGGCGCCCTCGGCCCGCTTGTCGTGCGGCAGCGGCAGGGTGAATGACACCTGGACCATGCCGTCGCCGGTGGTGTCTCCGTAGGGGCGCACCAGCGGGCCGGGGCTGTCGGCCCGGACGAATCCAGCAGCATCTCCGGAGGTGTCCGGAGGTCGAGGACTCCCCCGGGTCCCCGGCTCGGCGTGGTCGGCAGCGCTCACCGGGTCGCGCCTTCCGCGAGCAGGGTGATGGCGGGGTTGTCGTACTCCGCGGCCTTGGCGACGACGCCGTCCAGGCCCTTGCCCTTGGTGGGCGGTCGCTTCATCGCCCCGAAGGTGCCGTCGGCGATTGCGGCGAGCAGCGGCTGCGGGTGCGGGGTGGCCTGGGTGGTGGTGTCGGCGACGATGCGTTCGAGAAGGTCAACCGCCTCGCCGAGTACGTGCCGGGCCCGGGTCTGAATGAGGCCGTCTCGGGGCGGGTGGAAATCCTCGGTGAGCCCGCCCGCGGCATCCATCACATACCGGACGTTGCGCAGTGCCAGGTCGCGGTCGGAGAGCCACGGCGTGACCACCGCCTCGGTCATCATCCCGACCAGGAGGATGCCCTGGCCGGTCATCGCGCCGACCAGGTTGAAGAAGCCGTCCAGGAGGTAGCCGCGGAAGACGTCGCCGGTCATGTGCTTGGTCGGCGGCATCCACTTCAGCGGCGCCTTCGGGAAGAGCTGCCGCGCGAGAAGGGCGTGGGCGAGCTCGAGACGGAAGCTGTCGGGCACCTGCGGGTCGATCTCGAAGGCGTGGCCGAGTCCGAGCTGCCAGTCGTCGAGGCCGGCCTCCGTGGCGAAGTACTCGTTGAGGAGCTGGCTGACGGTGACGGTGTGCGCAGCCTCGACCGCGTCGGCGGTGGTGAGGTAGTTGTCCTCTCCGGTGTTGATGATGATGCCGGCGCGGGCGTGCACCTGGCGGCTGAAGCGCTGGTCGACGAAGGTGCGGATCGGGTTGATGTCGCGGAAGAGGATGCCGTACATCGAGTCGTTGAGCATCATGTCGAGCCGCTCCAGGCCTGCGAGAGTAGCGATCTCGGGCATGCACAGGCCGCTGGCGTAGTTGGTCAGACGCACGTAGCGGCCGAGTTCGCGGCTGGACTCGTCGAGCGCGGCGCGCATCAGTCGGAAGTTCTCTTGGGTGGCGTAGGTGCCGGCGTAGCCCTCGCGGGTGGCGCCCTCGGGCACGAAGTCGAGAAGGCTCTGCCCGGTGGATCGGATGACGGCGATCACGTCGGCGCCCGCGCGGGCGGCGGCCTGGGCCTGTGGGATGTCCTCGTGGATGTCGCCGGTGGCGACGATGAGGTAGATCCAGGGCGTGCGCGGGGCGTCGCCGTGACGCCGGATGAGGTGGTCTCGGGCGGCGCGCTGCCGGTCGATGGCACGGATGCCGCGGGCCACGGCAGCCCGGGCCGCCCGCCGGGCCGAGGTGTCGTCTCGTCCGTGCGGGATCCGGAACGTGATCGAGCCGGCGCTCGCCTTCTGCGCGAGGATGAGCAGATCGGGCGCCTCGCCGCGGCGCAGCGCGTCCCAGACCGGCGTGGTTACGCCGTGCTCGAGGCCGATCTGGGCGCGCACGGCATCGACGAGGTGGTTGACCCAGGGAAGGTTCTCGTGGTCGGCGCCGGTGAGCCCGGCGAGGCGCAGCGTGGCCCGCTCGACGGACACGGTGGTGTGCGCGCGGGCGAGCTCGACAACCGGCCGGCCGGCCCGGCGTGCCAGCGCCCGAGCCCGGCGGACCTGGGCGGCGTCGAGCTGGACCACCGGTCCACGGCGAGCAGACATGTCGCCAATCTAGCAACTCGGCCGCAAGTATTGCGGGATCTAGCCGACTGAGCCGTCGTATATATCGCTGCTTTCGGTGCTTGTGGCAGATTGCTTCGCCGCGCGCCCTCGATTGCACCTAGCCGTCCCTGGTGGTTGCATCGCCTGGTGACGACCACCCCACCCCGGCCGGTCTGGCCGCGTCGGACGGCGGACCTGCTGCTCCGGCGACCGACCTCCGCCGATGTTGACGACCTGCTGCGCTGGCGCAACCGCCCTGAGGTGAACCGGTGGCTGCTGCGCACGACCGTCGACCCGGAGCGCTTTCGATCAAGCTGGCTCTCCGGAGCCAACAACCCCCGGGACCACTCGGTCGCGGCGCTGCACGACGGCCGGGTCGTGGCGTCCGGCTCGCTGGAGGTGGTCGACGCGATGGGCCAGGACGGCGAGACCCGACAGCTCGGCGCCGAGGGGCTGCTCGGTTACCTCGTCGACCCCGACCACGCGGGCCGCGGCTACGCGACCCAGGTCGCGGGCGACCTCCTCGCGGTCGCGTTCGAGGAGGTCGGCCTGCACCGCGTCACCGCGGGCTGCTTCGCCGACAACGTCGCGTCCTGGCGAGTGATGGAGAAGCTCGGGATGCGGCGTGAGCAGCACGGCGTGCAGGACTCCTGGCACGCGGAACTCGGCTGGGTCGACGGTTACACCTACGGCCTGCTCCGTGAGGAGTGGCTCGCCCGCGCTTGACTTCGTGCGCGCTCGAAGCGGTTTCGTCTCGGTATCCACCCTGAAGGAGACCTGATGAAGTACCGCACCATCGGCACCGACCCGGCCCGCGACTTCGCCGACCTCGAGGGCCCCTCCCCCGCGGTGGTCCGCGAGCAGGCCGACCAGAGCCGGGAGCGCCTCGGCATCGAGCAGATCGATCTCAACTACGCGCACCTGCGCGACCCGGGGACTCCGCTCGCCGACCAGGCAGCGGGGCTCTCCGCGCTCGTCGCGTACTCGCCGCTTTGCTCACGGGGGGGCGTACACCCGTCCAGATGTGCCAATGCCGGAGGGCTTCGACCACGGGCGCCGCAGAACGCCTCGCCGTACTCGATGACCGCCGACCGGTCGGACCCGGCGACCGAGGCCGGCGCACCTCCTGGAACTGCGAGTCCGGAACGGCCCGGATGCTGCCACGTGCCGCCGGCAGGGCGCAGCGGCATCCGGGTGGGTCGTTTCCAGCGTTCGGGTGATCGGCCACAGGCAGGTGTCGGCGTCGCCGGAGTAGACCGCGATAGTGCGCTCGATGGCCCCCAGGTGGCGCGCTTCGGCGGCGAGCCGCTCGCGGACCAGATCGCGGTGCCGGCAGAGGATCGCCAGCCGGTCCGACCGTCTTCCTCGACAGCAGCTGATCTTCCTCATATGGTTGACAGGTGGCACTGAACATCAAGGATGCCGAGACGGATCGTCTCGCTCGCGAACTCGCGCGCGAGACCGGCGAGACGATCACCGTGGCTGCTCGCCTGGCGATCGAGGAGCGGCTGATGCGGGTCCGGGCCAAGCGCAGCACGCAGCACTCGGCACACGAGCTCTACGACATCATCCGGCGCGGGCGGGCCCGAGCAGTGCTCGACGCCCGCACTGCAGAGGAGGTCGTCGGCTACGACGAGCACGGACTGCCGTCGTGACCATCGTGGTCGACACGAGTGCCGTCGTCGCGGTGGTTGCCGGCGAACACGACGCCGAGGGCTTGCTCTCCGCCATGCTCCGCGAGGCAGGTGACATCGTGATCGGAGCACCGACGCGGGTCGAAGCCGGCATCGTCGTCGAGGCGCGCCACGGCGCCGACGGGACCCGGGAGCTTGACCTCCTCGTGGCGGGCGTGGGCGCACAGATCGTCCCGCTCGACGCGGCGACCGCGGCGCTTGCGGTCACCGCATGGCGCCGCTTCGGGAAGGGCCGTCATCCGGCGTCGTTGAACCTCGGCGACTGCTTCTCGTACGCGACCGCGAAGTCGGCGGGAGCGCCCCTGCTGTACAAGGGGAACGACTTCAGCCAGACCGATATCGCCAGTGCACGGTAGGGCTGGAGTAGCGGCGAGGGGGTGCCGCCACGCGTCATCCCCGAGGGCGTTCGCCACCGCGACGGGCGAAGAGGTCACGCACCGACGGCGTGCGCCGCACCAGGCCAAGGGCATACTCGGCATGGCCCGGCAGGTAGCCGTTGCCGACCAGCATCGTCACATCTGCGGCCAGCCCCTCCGCCCCGAGCGCAGCCGCCGCGAAGTTCGTGGCCATCGAGAAATACACGACCACACCACCTGATGCCGTCGCCAGAATCGCCGAGTGTTCGCAGCCCGGCACATCGACGCACACCACGGTGACGTCGGCCGGGCCCCCGGCCGCCGCCACGGCATCCGGCAGGTCGATCGGCGACCGGGCGTCCGCGACCACGACCACCTCGGCCAGGCCCGCGCCACGCAGGAGCCCGGCCTCAGTCTCACTGCGCACCACCGCAATCCGCCGCCCAGCACCCGCATCCCCGGCGGCCGCCAGCGACAGCGAACCGGACTTGCCCGCTGCGCCGAGCACGGCCACCGTCGGCGCCCCGACCCGGCCCACCCGCTCGCGAACCACCCGAGCCACCAGCGCAGGAGCGCCACACACGTCGAGCACCATCAAGGCGAGTTCCGGGTCCAGGTCGTCGGGCAACCGGGCCGCGACCGAGCGACCGAACAGAATGGCCGTCCCGGCTGCTGGCACCCGCTCCGAGCGGCCGTCCCATCGCGCGAGGCCGTCGGTGATGAGCAGCGGGGTGAGCGAGAGCGAGACCATGGTCGCCACCGGGTCACCCACCGCGAGACCCAGCGGCGAGCGCGGCCCTATCTCGGCGACCGTGCCGATCAGCATCCCGCCCGAACCGGTGACCGGATTCTGCATCTTGCCCCGGGTGGCGACGATGTCGAGCACCTCGGCTCGCACGGCGGCGCCGTCGCCGGCGTGCTTCTCGGTGAGCTGCCGAAACGAGGCGGCGTCGAGAGTCAGCATGCCGACATCGATGCACACCTCATCCGGCCAGACCTCGGGCGACGCATCGAGCACCCGCGCAGCCTGGGGCAGCACCCCACCGGACGGGTCGAGCACCCGATGGGTTCCCACTGGCGACGACGCCACTCTTGCCACAGGATCCTCCTGAAATTTGACTTCATACCGAAATCTTTACTGCTGCATGGCGTGCATACCGAGATACATCTCGTATCCTCGCAGATATGGGCACCACCATCGACCAGCCGTATGCCTACCACCGGCGCGAGCTGAACGAGCCGGACTGGACTCGCCTGCCCGGTTGGCGCACCGTCACCGTGGCGCAGTGGCACGACGCCCAGTGGCAACGTGCCCACTGCATCAAGAGCGCCGCGCACCTGGGTGCAGTGATGGGCGACCTGCTTGACGAGACGTTCTATGCCGACCTCGACCGCGACCACACCAAGTGCGCGACCATGTCCATGCTGCTGCCGCCACACATGCTCAACACCATGGTTCCGGCGACGGATGACGCCCGACCGGCCGCCGGCGCCGCGTTCACCGAGGCGTTCTACGCCGACCCGGTGCGCCGCTACATGTTGCCGGTCTTCTCGGACCGGCGCACTGACTGGCCCAGCCACCCGTTCGCCACCCGGGACAGCCTGCACGAGCACGACATGTGGGCGGTCGAAGGCCTGACCCACCGCTACCCCACCAAGGTGCTTGCCGAGATGCTGCCGACCTGCCCCCAATACTGCGGGCACTGCACGCGAATGGACCTCGTCGGCAACTCGACACCACAGATCGTCAAACTGAAGCTCGCCGGGAAGCCAGTGGACCGCTACGCCGCGATGCTCGACTACCTCCAGCGCACGCCAGGCGTCCGGGATGTCGTGGTGTCCGGTGGCGATGTCGCCAACATGCCGTGGAAGAACCTTGAGAGCTTCCTCGACACACTGCTCGAGGTCGAGTCGGTGCGCGACATCCGGCTCGCCACCAAGGCGTTGATGGGCCTACCCCAGCACTGGCTGCAACCCGCGGTCGTCGAGGGCGTGAGCCGGGTCGCCGCCACCGCGCGCTCCCGCGGCGTTGCCCTGGCGATCCACACGCACGTCAACCACGCGCAGTCGGTGACCCCGCTCGTCGCGCACGCGAGCGCTGCGATGCTCGGCGCCGGGGTCCGCGACGTGCGCAACCAAGGGGTCCTGATGCGCGGCGTCAACGACTCCGTGCCCGAGCTGCTCGACCTGTGTTTCGCCCTCCAGGACGACGCCGGCATCACCCCGTACTACTTCTACATGTGCGACATGATCCCGTTCGCTGAGCACTGGCGGCTCCCGCTGCGCCGTGCCCAGGAACTCCAGCACGACATCATGGGATATCTTCCCGGCTTCGCCACTCCGCGGATCGTCTGCGACGTGCCGTTGGTCGGCAAGCGCTGGGTGCACCAGGTCGATTCCTACGACACCGAACGCGGAATGTCGTTCTGGCGGAAGAACTACCGCACCTCGATCGAGCGCAGCGACGAACAGGCGCTGTCCCGCGAGTACGTCTACTACGACCCGATCGACACTCTTCCCGCAACCGGCCAGGAGTGGTGGCTCGCCACCACCGATCTGGATGCCGCACACCAGGCCGCGCTCGCCAGTGCGCGCGCCAGCCGAGCGGCATCCGCAGACCACCTCACCAACTCAGTCGCCGGCTGAGCGTGCACCGCACCACCAGATGCGGCAATCGCGGTCAGGCCCCCTGGCTCACTCCCAGGGAGTGGAGAGCACGACGGTGGTGCGGGTGGCGACGTTGGCAGACCCTCGCACCGTAGCGATGAGCTCTTCGAGGTCGGTGGGCGTACCGACCCGCACCTTGAGGATGTAGTTCTCGTCGCCGGCGACGGAGTGGCACTCCTCGATCTCGGGCACCGTGCGTAGCCGGTCCGGGATGTCGTCCGGGGCGGCCGGGTCGAGGGGGGTGATCGAGATGAACGCCGTCAACGCCCGGCCGAGCTGACCGTGGTCGACCCGGGCGGTGTACCCCCGAACGACACCGCGCTCCTCGAGCCGGCGTACCCGCTGATGCACCGCCGACGTCGACATGCCGAGCGCCTTGCCGAGATCGGTGTAGCTGATCCGGCCATCGCCAGCAAGGAGCGCAACGATGCGCTGGTCAACCTCCTCCATACCGCGAGACTAGCCGCGCGGCCCGATCGGCGAGCGGCGGGTAGCCTCCCGGGCGTGACCGACCACCCGCACCGACTGATGTTGCTCGACTCGGCGTCGCTGTACTTCCGGGCGTTCTACGGCGTGCCCGACCAGCGCCGGTCGCCCGACGAACCGCCAACGAACGCGGTGCGCGGGTTCCTCGACATGGTCGCCACCCTGGTCACCGCGCACCGGCCCACACATCTCGTGGCGTGCTGGGATGACGACTGGCGCCCGCAGTGGCGCGTCAACCTCATCCCCACCTATAAGACGCACCGGCTCGGCGACGGCAGCGACACCGCGGAGGAGTCGCCTGACGACCTCACCCCGCAGGTACCCGTCATCCGCCACGCCCTGGCCGCGGTCGGCATCGCACGCCTCGGACTGGCGCAGTGCGAGGCCGACGACGTGATCGGCACGCTCGCCACCCGACACCGTGGAGTGATGTCCGTGGATGTCGTCACCGGCGACCGCGACCTGCTGCAGCTCGTCGATGACGCGTACGGCATCCGGGTGCTCTATACGGGCCGAGGCGGGGTGCGTGAACCCGACCTCGCGACCCAGTCGCTGCTGCGCGAGAAGTACGGCGTGCCGACCGGTGACGCCTACCTGGATATGTCGGTGCTGCGCGGCGACACCAGCGACGGGCTGCCCGGGGTCAAGGGGATCGGCGACAAAACCGCTGCCGCGCTCATCGCCGAGTACGGCTCGCTGGCCGGGCTGCGTGCCGCGGTCGCCAGCGGGGACCCGGCGATCAGGGGAGCTCGCCGGGCGAACCTGGAGGCGTCATCCGCCTACCTCGACGTCGCGCCGCAGGTGGTGCGGGTACGCCGCGACGCCGCGATCCCGGATGACGTCGACCTCGCCCTGCCGCGTGAGGTGGCTGACCCCGATCTTCTCGATCAGGTGACCGAGACCTACGGCGTGACCAGCCCGATGCGGCGCCTGCTCACCGCCCTCGACCTGATGTGACCGCCCTCCCACGCCCTGCACAACTGCCCAATAGGACGATTTGTCGGGTCGAGTCCGTCCGCAGAATCGTCCTATTGGGCGATTGTGCGGACGGGGCGCGGGTCCGAGTGTGCCTGGTCAGTCGAGGCGGTCTGCGGCGACCACACCGCGGAGCACCGAGTCGATCGCGCGCCGCGCGGTGCGCCGCAACGTCAGGTCGGCGGTCGCATTCGAGATCTGGTCGAGCAGGTCGACGATCTGCTTACACCGACGCACGAAGTCGCCGGCCGCGACATCCGAACCACGCAACACCGTCTCGAGCCGCTCCCCCGCCGCCCATCGGTGCACCATCCACGCCAACCCGCCATCGGGCGCCCCGGTGCTCGGGAGCGCATGCGCGGTCTCGAGCGCCTCGATCTCGCGCCAGAGCCGCTCGGTTGCGGCCACGGCGTCCGCGACGTCGGCGGTCGGCATCCGGGGAGACACCTCGGCGCCGTCGCCGCGCGGCTCGTGCACCAGCACCGACACCGCGGCCGCCAGGCCCGCGGCATCCAGGCGTGACCACACCTCACCACGCAGACACTCGGCCGCCAGCAGGTCCTTCTCGGTGTAGAGCCGCCGCAGCCGCTGCCCTCGCTCGGTGACCACAGTGCCGCCGTCCGCGAGGTAGCCCAGCGCCTCGAGCGCCTCGCAGATCCGGTCGAACGTCTGCGCCACGGTGTTCGTGCGCCCCTCGACCCGCCGCTGGATGCCGGTGGTCTCGCGCTTCAGCCGCCACCAGCGCTCCGCCCACCGGGCGTGGGTCTCACGGTCGGGGCAGCCATGGCACGAATGGGTCTGCAACTCGTGTCGGAGCCGGGCGATCTCATCGGTGCCGGATGCCGACCGGCTGGGCACGCTCCCACCGGGCCGAGGGCTCGCACCCTCGGCACCCTCCTCGGCCAGGTGCCCGTCACCTGGGGTGCCCCGCCGCCGTGACGGGGCGTCCTCACACCCGTTCGGCACGGCGATTCGCAGCGAGGTTGCGAGATCGCGGCGAGATTTCGGAGACTTCGGATTGAACTGGGCCGGTACCGTCATCCGGGCCTGTGCCTCCACCCGCTCCGGCACGTCGTCGACGGTGAGTCGGCGGAACTGCCGCTCCTCGGTCACCACGGCCGGCCCCATCGGGGTGCCCTTTCCAGTGCGGGCCGGCTGCACCACCACTGCCCATCCGGCCCGCCGCCCGGCCGGGATCCGGATGACGTCGCCCACCCGCAGCGCCTCCATCGACACCGCCGCCTCGGCGCGGCGGGACGCCGACTTTGCCCGGCGACCCGCCTTCTCGGCGTCGGCAAGCTCGCGCCGCAGCCGCGCGTACTCGCGAAAGTCCCCACGGCCACAATGCATCGCCTCGGCGTACCCCGCGAGCCCTTCCTCGCCGCGGCGCAGCTGGGTCGCCAATCCGACGACCGCCCGATCGGCCTGGAACTGGGCGAACGAGGTCTCCAGGATCTCCCTCGCGGTGTCGCGCCCCACCCGCGCCACCAGATTGACCGCCATGTTGGACGTCGGTCGAAAACTCGACCGCAGCGGATAGGTACGCGCCGACGCCAGCCCGCCGACCGCCAGCGGGTCGACACCGCGGCTCCACTGCACCACCGCGTGCCCGTCGACGTCGATGCCGCGCCGACCCGCGCGGCCGGTGAGCTGGGTGTACTCGGCCGGGGTGATGTCGACGTGCGCCTCCCCGTTGAACTTCACCAACTTCTCCAGCACCACCGTGCGGGCCGGCATGTTGATGCCGAGCGCCAATGTCTCGGTGGCGAACACGCACCGGATTCGGGCCGTGGTGAACAACTCTTCGACGATCTCGCGAAATAGCGGCAGCATCCCGGCGTGGTGTGCCGCGAACCCCCGGGTCAGCCCCTCGAGGAAGTCCCAGTAGCCGAGTACCCCGAGATCCTCGTCCGCGAGCGCCTCGATTCGTTGCTCCACAATCCGCCGGATGACGTCGCCCTCCCCCGGCGAGACCAGGCGAGTACCAGCCGCGAGCAGCTGGCCCACCGCGGCCTCGCAACCAACCCGGCTGAACACGAAGACGATCGCCGGCAACAGCCCGTCCTGGTCGAGTTCCTCGACGACCTCGGCGCGGGTGGCCCCGCCCCCGGGCCGGCCACCGCGGGCGAACCCCCGCCCGCCCGGCCCGCCGCCGGGCCCGCGGGGCGCCGAGCGGTCGAAACCGTGTGCTCCGCCGGATCCGCGGCGGGCCCCAGGGGCCGCGCGACGCCCGCTCGGACGGTGACCACCACGCGAACCGCCACCCCGGGCGTCATCCGAGAAGCGGCCTCGCTGCTCTGCGCCGCGGATGGCGTTGAGCAGGTCGGGGTCAACGCGGTTGCCGGCGAACAGGTCGAACGTCGTGGTGCCCACCATCATGTGCTGGAACAACGGCACCGGCCGGTGCTCGGACACCACAACCTCGTGGTTGCCGCGCACCTCGGCGAGCCAGTCACCGAACTCCTCGGCGTTGCTCACTGTGGCTGACAGCGAGATCAGCTGCACCGACTCGGGCAGATGGATGATGACCTCCTCCCAGACCGCGCCGCGGAACCGATCAGCGAGGTAATGCACCTCGTCCATCACGACATAGCCGAGGCCGTCGAGCGTTGCGGAGCCCGCATACATCATGTTGCGGAGCACCTCGGTGGTCATCACCACGACGGGGGCGTCGCCGCTGACCGACGAGTCACCAGTGAGTAGGCCCACCTGGTCGGCACCATGACGCCGCACCAGGTCGTGGTACTTCTGGTTCGACAACGCCTTGATCGGGGTGGTGTAGAACGCCTTTCGGCCAGTCGCCAGCGCCAGGTGCACGGCGAACTCGCCCACCACGGTCTTGCCCGCACCGGTCGGAGCGGCCACGAGCACTCCTCGACCGCGCTCGACCGCAGCGCACGCGCGCGCTTGAAAGTCATCGAGCGGGAAGTCGAGGCCAGCCGTGAAACGGGCCAACTCGGACCGGGTGTGGCGGGCCCGGGCCCGGTCAGCGGCGTACCGCTCGGCGGGGCTCGACATGGGGTCAGGCTACGTCAGCGGGTCAGACAGCCCCGACGACCGGATGGCGTGGCCGGCCAGGCCGGATAGCCGGCCGGCGGGGCGCGCCGATTCCCTGCCGAGCCACCGACGTACCGAGCTCACAGGGGCGACGCCTCGGTATCAGAGACCTCGAGCCAGTCGGGCCGAGACGCCTCCCGGCGCTTGTCAATGACTCGACACACGAACCAGGCGCCGAAGTAGAGCACGGTAAGCGGAGCGGCAAAGACGAACATCGTGAACGGGTCGCCGGTGGGGGTCGCGACCGCGGCAAACAGGAAGATCAGCAGCACCGCCACCCGCCAGCCGCGGATCAGCCGCCGCGCCGAGACCGCACCGAGCACGTTCAGTAGAACCAGCACTACCGGGAAGAGAAAGCCCACTCCGAAAACCAGGATGAAACGGGTGACGAACGCAATGTAGGCCGAGACCTGTTGGATATTGGAGGTGCCCGAAGGGCTGAAACTGTAGAGGATTTCCAACGACGTCGGCAGCACCGCGTAGGCCAACGCCACGCCGGTCAGGAACAGCGGCAGGGTCGCCCCGACGAAGGCGAACGCGACTCGCTTCTCCTTGCGGGTCAGGCCAGGCACGATGAACGCCCAGACCTGGTAGATCCAGACCGGGCTGGAGGCGATCACGCCGACGAAGATCGAGACGCTGAGAAAATTCGACAGTGCTGAGGTCGCCTCGCCGAAGTTCAGGCTGATGGTGTTGTCCGGGTTGGCGCGCTTATAGGCGTCGAAAGGCTCCGCGAGAAAGGCGTAGATCGGCTGGTAGTAGAACGCCGCGATCACGGAGGCGACCAGCACGGCAATAGCCGCGACGAGTAGCCGACGCCGGAACTCTCGCAGGTGCTCGCCAAGCGCCATTCGGCCCTCGGGGTCGCGAGGGCGCCGACGTCGGTTCCGCGCCATAGGTGGGGTCGAGGTCCGAGTGGTCGGTGTCAGGCCACTGGGCCGGACTGGTTGTCGGTGCGTGGAGCGTTCTCGCGCACCGGGTTGCCGTCGCTCGTCGGGACGATGCGGTCGACCGGGCGGTCCTTCTCGAGCGCCTCGCTGCGCACCGTCTCCGATGCCGCCTTGGACTTCCGGGCGTCGTTGTCCTTCTTCATCTCGTCGACCTCGGACTTGAACACCCGAGCCGAGCGGCCAAGGCTGCGGGCGGCATCTGGCAGCCGCTTCCAGCCGAACAGCACAATCAGGATGACGCCGATGATGATCAGCTCGGTGGGGCCAACACTAGGCATGGGCATCCCCTATCGGTGGTGGAGTACCTGGTGAGTCTACGCACGCTCGACCTGGGCCGGGTAGGCAGCGAGTGCGGCGGCGGCGCCCTCGCGCACCTCGGCGACGACATCAGGTGGGTCGAGCACCGTGGCCGCGCCGCCCAGCCTCCAGACCAGCCGCCGCAGCCAGGCGGTATCGGCGGTACGCAGCCGCACGACGACGCCGCCACCGTCATCCGGCGGGCTCGGCTGCACGGACTCGACCGGGTAGTAGTCGGCCACCCACGTCGCACCCGGGCGCAGGTGGAGGGTGACGAGCAGATCGTCGGGGGCCGGGCGGAACGTCCCCTCGGAGAGGTCACGTTCCCGGGCCTGGGGTGGCGGCGTGCCGTCGACGTCATGGAGGACGGTGAGCTGCTCAACTCGGTCCATCCGGAACAGCCGGGTGTCCTCCGCGCGGTGGCACCACCCCTCGAGGTACCAACGCCCGTCGATGCCCACGACCCGCATCGGGTCGACATCGCGCTCGGTGGCCTCGTCGCGCGCGGGCACGACGTACGTCAGATGGATGCGGCGGCGCCCGGCGAGGGCCTGCCGGGCATCCGCCAGCACCTCGGCCGACGCCCCGTCGGCGAGCTCAGCCCGCACTCGGCTGGCCGGGTCGGCAGCCGACCCGGCCGCGGACTCGAGCTTGGCGAGCGCCCGGTCGACTGCGTCGCGCTCCCCCAAGCCCGGCACCTCACGCAGCGCCCGGAGCCCGACGATCAGCGTCACTGCCTCATCGACACCCAGCCGGAGCGGCCGGGCGATGGTCTCGGCATTGCCGATGAACACCCGACCCTCCTCCCACTGCGCATCGATGAGCTCGTCAGGCAACTGCCCATACCCGCAGAGGAACAGCAGCCGCAGGTCGGCCTCGAACTGCTCGACGCTGACGCCGAGGCCGGCCGCAGCCTGGGCGACGTCGATGCCCTGCCGGTTGACCAGCCACGGCACCATCGTCAGCAGGCGCGACAACCGGGCCGTGGCGGTCTCCTGTGGCGTGGCCCTCATCGCACTCGACCGCCCCGACCGCCCCGGCCGTGCGCGGCAGCCGCGCCGGACAGCCGCTCGACCACGGCGGCCACCAACTCGGGCGGCTGCTCCACCACCACATCGGCTCCGAAACCGGCGAGCTCCTCAGCGAACGCCCACAGGTCGGTGTGGTCAATGTCGAGCAGCGACCAGGTGTCGTCGACCTCACCGACGGTCCGAGCCCGGCGACGCAGCGAATGCCCGGCCCCTTGGCGCACTCGGACAACCGCCGGGCTGGCTGTCGTGGCCGGGGCGGCGAACCGCCGAACCATCACTTCGGGGTCGTGATCGGCGGGGACGTCGACCACCCCGGGCCGGCCGGCAGCCCGCACCGGACCCGTGACCCGGGAGAGGCGGAACACTCGGGGCGCCTCCCGGTCGAGGTCGAAGGCGTTGAGATACCAGCGGCCCCGCCAGGACACCAAGGACCACGGCTGCACGTGCCGCGGCGCGACCTCGTCTTCGGCACGCCGGCGGTAGCCGAACCGCAGCGGCATGCGCCGCACCACGGCATCCTTGACTGGGTCAAACGCCGGCTCGGTGGTGCGCAGCCGCGGTTCGATGCCGATGAGGGAGTCGGCGTCACGTTCGACACCGGCGGCTCGGAGCTTGCGCAGCGCCTGGGCGGCCGGGCCAGCCAGCGACGCCTGCGCCCAGGTGCGGCTGGCCAGGCCGAGCACCGCGAGCTCGTCGGCGTCGAACGCAATCTCCGGCAGTGCGTATTCGCGTTGGTGGATGCGGTACCCGGGCTCGTCGTCCCAGACGGCATCGACATGCTCAGTGACCAGGGGGATGCCGAGTTCGCGCAGCTCGTCCTTGTCACGCTCGAACATCCGCTCGAAGGCATCAGTCGACGCCGACTGCCCGTACTGCGGGACCAGCTGGCGGATCTGCGCCTTCGCGAGCGGCCGACGGGCGTACAGCAGCACCAGGACGAGATTGAGCAGCCGCTCGGTCTTGGTCTGGGCCGCACCGGGTGTGGTTACCCCGCCCTGGCTGGTCACCCGCCCGACCGTACCCGACGACTACGCTGCCCGTCGTGATGCAGTGGCGTGCGGGGCGGGTGATCCGGCAGGTGCGCACCTGGGCCGGCGCGGTCGAGCTCGAGGTGCGCCTGGAGCGCGCGGCCGGGGGGACGTCATCCGACCCGGGTCACGGCCGCCTGGCCCGTGCCCGAGCGGGGTCGTCGGGCGAGCCGGATGACGTGCGCGCCCTCGCGTACACCGCGGTCACCGGCACGCCCGAGCCCGGCGAGCGGGTGCTGCTCAACGCGTCGGCCCTGCTCCGCGGCCTCGGCACCGGCGGGCTGGCCTTCGTGGTCGCCCGCACCGACGTGCTGCCGCAGGACCCGCCACGCGGGAACGGGCACATCGTCAAGGCCCGGTACACGCCACTGCAGCAGATGCTGCTGGCCGTGGACGAGCAGGACAGCCCGCATCACGGCGACCTCGAGAGCGCCGACGATCTCGGCGGGCTCCCGGTGGTCGTCGCCGACCTGCACAGCGCCCTCCCGGCGGTGCTGGCCGGCATCCGGATGGTGCGCCCCGAGGCCCGCGTCGCCTACGTCATGACCGACGGAGGCGCGCTGCCGGCTGCCTTCTCGCGAGCGGTCGCCGGGCTGCGCGACGCCGGCTGGCTGGCGGCCTGCGTCACCGTGGGGCAGGCGTTCGGCGGTGACCATGAAGCGGTGACTGTGCACACCGGGCTGCTGGCGGCTCGCCACGTGGTGGGGGCCAACGTGGTCGTGGTGGCCCAGGGGCCGGGGAACGTCGGCACCGGCACCCGGTGGGGATACTCGGGTGTGGCCTGCGCCGATGCGCTGCACGCGACCCATGTGCTGGGTGGGCGGAGCGTTGCATCGCTGCGGGTCTCGGGGGCCGATCAGCGCGAGCGGCACCGCGGCATCAGCCATCACAGCCGTACGGCCTATGGGCGGGCCCTGCTGTCGCCGGCGGACCTCCCGACGACCACGCTCCCCGATGCCGAGCTCGACGCCCTGGTGCGCCGCCAGGTGACGGACCTGGTACACACCTCGGCGGCGGCGCTCACCGTCGTAGAGGTGCCGGCGCGCGGCATCCCCGATGCGCTCCGGGAGAGCCCGGTGCCGCTGTCCACGATGGGCCGTGGGGTCGACGCCGATCCGACGCCGTTCTTCGCCGCTGCCGCCGCCGGGGTACACGCGGCCGCGCTGGCGTCATCCCTTACCTGACGACGCGACCGCTTTTCCGCCCCACCCGGAAAAGCCCCGGTTCGCATGGGTTGACAACCCGTGCGAACCGGGGCGAACCGGGATGGGGCGGAAAAGCCTGGCCTCAGCGGACGTCGACGAGGTCGACGACGAACACCAGCGTCTCCCCCGGCGCGATCGCCGAACCAGCACCCCGATCGCCGTAGGCGAGGTGGGGTGGGATGACGAGCCGCCGGCGACCGCCGACCCGCATCCCGGCGATGCCCGCGTCCCAGCCAGCGATGACCATGCCCGCGCCGAGCGTGAAGTCCAGCGGCGAACCGCGGTTCCATGACGCGTCGAACTCCTCGCCGGTCGAGTAGGCGACACCGACATAGTGAGCCGACACGGTGCTGCCGACCACCGCCTCGGCACCATCACCGACAGTCAGGTCTTCGCTGACCAGTTCGGCGGGTGGCTCCTCGCCAGGGAACTCGATCTCGGGCTTCTCCAGTGCTGTCATCAGCCTGCCTTCACATATCTCGGGACACCGAAACGGCGCGGAACGTCGATGCGTCAGTACGCCGCGAGAATGTCGACGACGAAGACCAAGGTGTCGGTGCCCTTGATCTTGTCGGCGCTGCCGGCGCTGCCGTAGCCGTCGGCGGGCGGCACGACGAGCAGCACGCGGCTCCCGACCTTCTGGCCGGTCAGGCCGGTGTCCCAGCCCTTGATGACGCTGCCCTGACCGAGCTGGAAGTCGAAGTAAGGCTGATCTTGCCGGCTGGCGCTGGAGTCGAACATCTCGCCATTGCGCCACAGTGCACCGGTGTACGCCACGCGGATCGTCTGGCCCTTCTTCGTCACCGCACCTGCACCCTGGATCAGCGGCTGAACGACAGTCTTCGTCGGCGGCTTCTCACCCTTCGGCATGGTGATCGTGGCAGGTTTGGCGTCGTTCATCTTCACCGTTGGGAGGGTTGCCTTGGGCGGCACCTCGGTGCCGGTGGCTTCGTCCAGCACCTTGGTGGCCGACACCAGATCGAGCACGAACACCACGGGGTCGTCCTTGGTGATGCCGAGATCGGGGTTGCCCTGCGCGCCGAAGGCGTCGGCCGGCGTCGAGGTGATCACCATGCGTGAGCCGAGCTTCTTGCCCGGAATCTGACCCCGGAACGACGCGAAGAGGTCCTTCGCGCCCAGGTCGACCCCGACCGCGCCGGACTCCCAGGTGCTGAGCGCCTCCTTGCCGTCCTTGGCCTTGAGGATCACGGCCT
This sequence comes from Dermatophilaceae bacterium, assembly GCA_051657745.1. Taxonomy (GTDB): domain Bacteria; phylum Actinomycetota; class Actinomycetes; order Actinomycetales; family Dermatophilaceae; genus JBOFLG01. The sequence goes on from JBOFLG010000111.1 coordinate 70,332, forward strand.
GCACCGACACCAGGTCGTCCTTGGCGATCGGGGCCCCGGTCCCGTCGGTGACCACCTTGGACTCGGTGCGACTCACTGCCACCGGTGACTTCACGGTGACGGTGGGCTTCTTCTTCACATCAGTCCCCCCGACGGTGACCGCGGCAAGCGCTGCGGAAGTCGGCTTCTTCTCGGCCTCCTCACCACACCCGGTGAGGACCAATGCCGAGGCAACAGCGGTAGCGGACAGGACAGTAGTCAAGCGACGAGCCACGGGAGAGACTTTCGGTTCGGGGGCGATGCCAGGCGGAGGGCAACAGCAACCAACAGTAACGGCTCACCGTGGACCACCCGGAACGGCGTACCACCTAATTCAGGGCGTCATCCCGGCGATCAGGCGGTCCACGCGCGGGTCCTCGGCAAGGAATGGGTCCTTACACAGCACGGTGCGCTGCGCCTGATCGTTGAGTTTGAGATGCACCCAGTCGACGGTGAAGTCACGCCGGTGCTCCTGGGCCGCCCGGATGAAGTCGCCGCGTAGCCGCGCCCGGGTGGTCTGCGGGGGGCGGACCTTGGCCTCGAAGACCTCCGGGTCGCTGACTACCCGCGCCACCCGCCCGCGCCGCTGAAGCAGGTAGAACAGGCCGCGGCGCCGATCGATGTCGTGGTAGGCGAGGTCGATCTGGGCGAGCCGCGGATGGTCGAGTGGGAGGTTGTGGCGGCTGCTGTACTCGTCGAGGAGCCGGTACTTGACCACCCAGTCGATCTCGGTGCCGACCAGCGCGAGGTTGCCGGTCTCGACTGCGGTCAGCGTGCGGTCCCAGAGGTCGAGCACCCGATGATGCAGCGGATCAGCTGCTCCCTCACGCTGCACGAACTGGGCTGCTTTGCTCTGGTACTCGCGCTGGATGTCGAGCGCACTGAGCTGGCGGCCGCCTGCGAGCCGCACGGTACGCCGCCCGGTGACGTCATGGGAGATCTCACGGATGGCGCGGATCGGGTTCTCCAGCGTCAGGTCCCGTAGCGTGACACCGGCCTCCAGCATCCGGAGCACGAGGTCGGCCGACCCGACCTTCAGCATTGTCGTGGTCTCGCTCATGTTGGAGTCGCCAACAATGATGTGCAGTCGGCGGTAGTGCTCGGCATCCGCATGCGGCTCATCGCGAGTGTTAATGATGGGGCGGCTGCGGGTGGTGGCCGACGAGACTCCCTCCCAGATGTGGTCGGCCCGCTGGCTCACGGCGAACGAGGAACCCTTCGAGGTCGACACCAGTTTCCCTGCGCCACAGGTGATCTGGCGGCTGATCAGGAATGGGAGCAGGGTGTCGGAGATGGTCTGGAACTCGCCGGCCCGGGTCACCAGATAGTTCTCGTGGCATCCGTAGGAGTTGCCCGCGGAGTCGGTGTTGTTCTTGAAGACGTAGATGTCGCCGGCGACGGAGTCCTCGTGCAGCCGTTGCTGGGCGTCGACCACGAGGCTCTCGACGATCCGCTCACCGGCTTTGTCGTGGGCGACGACCTGGCGCACCGAGTCGCATTCGGCAGTGGCGTACTCCGGGTGTGACCCGACATCGAGGTAGAGCCGGGACCCGTTGGTGAGAAAGACATTGCTCGAGCGACCCCAGGCAACGACCTTGCGGAAGAGATACCGCGCGACCTCGTCGGGAGTCAGCGTGCGCTGGCCTTCGGCCGAACAGGTGATGCCGTACTCGTTCTCGATCCCGAAGATCCGGCGCCGACCACGGGTGCTCACGGCCCGGCGCCGTCCTCGCGCTCAGTGCGCTGCGTCTGTGGGTTCGACGAGGCACTCCGAGCGGAGTCGCCATGCTCGTCACCGTTCGTGACCTCGCTGGTCGGCACGCCGTCTCCGAGCAGCCGCTCCAGGGGTGCGCCATGAACCCGCCGGAACATCCGGCGGGTCCGGGTGCGGTCGAGCACCGCAACCTCGAGCTGTTCCGGGGCGAGCTGGCGCTGGTCTCCGCCGCCAGGGTCCGCGCCGAGAAGCCGGATCGCCATACTGAGCGCTTCCGACAACTCCAGCCCGGCTCGCCAGGACTTCTGCAGGCCGGCGTCGATCTGCTCGGCGCCGCCACCCATCGCCACATAGCCCTGCTCGTCAGCGACCGAGCCGTCATAGGTCAGTCGGTAGATCTGGTCGTCCTCAGCGGTCCTGCCGACCTCAGCGACCACAAGTTCGACCTCGTACGGCTTGGACTCCTGGGTAAAAACCGTGCCGAGGGTCTGGGCGTAGGCGTTGGCCAGACCGCGTGCCGTGACGTCGGAACGGTCGTAGGAGTAGCCGCGCAGGTCGGCGTAGCGCACCCCGGCAACCCGGAGGTTCTCGAACTCGGGGTACTTGCCGACCGCAGCGAAGGCGATCCGGTCGTAGATTTCGGACACCTTGTGCAGGGCCCGGCTCGGGTTCTCGGCAACGAATGCGATACCACCCGCGTACCCAAGCACCACCACCGAGCGGCCCCGCGCGATGCCCTTGCGGGCAAAGTCGGCGCGGTCCTTCATCAACTGTTCCGGGCTGACGTAGAACGGCATCCCCGCAGTCATCGCGCACCTCCGGGGTTGTCGACCCGGGCCGCGACGATGTCGTCGACCACCGCCGCCACGGTGTCGTCGGCCACGAACCTCGCGCCGTCGGCATCGACGATGCCGACGGTGGGCCAGATCCGCCGGCCAACGTCGGGGCCACCGGTGGCCGAGTCGTCATCGGCGGCGTCGTAGAGCGACTCGACCAGCATGCGCACGACATCGTCGACCGGGCGGTCGCGGCGATAGAGCTTTTTCATGGCCCCCCGCGCGAACAGCGAGCCGGAGCCGACGCCATGGTGGTCGTGTTCCTCGTAGCACCCACCGGTGACGTCATAGGAGAAGATCCGACCGCGACCGGCCTCGGCGTCATAGCCGGCGAACAGCGGCACTACGGCCAGGCCCTGCATCGCCATGCCGAGGTTGCCCCGGATCATCGACGCCAACCGGTTGGCCTTGCCTTCGAGCGACATCAGCGCGCCCTCGATCTTCTCGTAGTGCTCCAACTCGACCTGGAACAGCCGCACGAGCTCGATCGCCAGGCCAGCGGTGCCAGCAATGCCGACGAGGCTGAACTCGTCGGTGGCAAAGACCTTCTCCATCTCACGGTTCGCGATGAGGTTGCCCATCGTGGCTCGACGGTCGCCAGCCATCACCACCCCATCGGCGCAGATGGCGGTGACGATGGTGGTGGCGTGCGGCGCATCGAGGGCGGCCCCGGGCGGCAGCGGCCGCCGAGACGGGAGCAGCGTCGGCGCGTGGGCCGAGAGGAAATCCGAGAACGAGGACGAACCGGGAACGAGGTACGCCGACGGCAGGCGCCCACCGTGGGCCGCGGAGGTCACTGGCCCCCCTTCTGGACGAACCCGCGGACGAACTCCTCGGCGTTGCTTTCCAGCACACCGTCGATCTCGTCGAGGATGTCGTCGACCTCGCTGGTCTGAGCGGCTGGCGCAGCAGCCGCCTCCGGTGCGTCATCGTCGGGGCCGTCATCGCGACGCTGTGGCTTGATCTGCTCCTGGCCAGCCATGGGTGACCTTCCTGAAAAGGATGCTCGACTACCGACGAGCCTAAACGCTACGGGTCCCCGCCCTCGCCCCGGTACAAGCTGACTATATGTGGACGCCGTTGCGGCGACCCACCGGCACCGCAGGCCGCCCGGGTCAGGTGCGCGGGCGTCATCCGGCGTCGTCGTCGTTCGCGGCGAGCGCACGCAACAGAGCGGCAGCGTCGGGCGCGGCCTCGACGATGTCGCCCACCCCGGCCCGGGTCCCGCGCAGCGGCTCCAGCATCGGCACCCGCTGGAGCGTGTGATGACCGGCGACGTCGAAGATGACCGAGTCCCAGGAGGCAGCCACGACATGGTCCGGAAACCGGCGCAGGCAGGTGCCGCGGAACCACGCCCGAGTATCCTCAGGAGGCTCATCGACCGCGCGGCGGACCTCAGCCTCCTCCACCAGCACCTCCAGCCGCCCCGCCGCAACCAGGCGATGAGCCAACCCGCGATCAGCCCGCACGTCAGACCACTGCAGGTCGACCGCCTTGAGGCGCGCATCGCCCCACCCGATGCCATCCCGCTCGCGGTAGCCCTCGAGTACCGCCAGTTTGGCCACCCAGTCCACCTCACGGCGCGCCTCCATCGGGTCACGGCCGAGCCGGTCGAGCACCGTGGACCACCAGTGCATCACCTCGACGGTGTCGCTGTCGGGCTCACCCGCATAGCGCTGCTCGAGATAGGTCGCGGCCCGGTCGTGGTACTCCCAGAGCAGTTCCAGCGCCGTCATCCGCCGACCGTCAAGCAGCTCGACCTTGGCCTGCAGGGTGGTGTCGTGGGAGATGTCGTGAAGTGTGGATACCGGCCGACGCACCGAGAGGTCATCTCGGATGGCGTCATCCTCGATCATCGCGAGCACCAATGAGGTGGTGCCCATCTTGAGCAGGTTCGCGACGTCGCAGTGGTTCGCGTCGCCGAGGATGACGTGCAGCCGCCGGTACCGGTCGGCGAGCGCGTGCGGCTCGTCGCGGGTGTTGATGATCGGTCGCTTGAGCGTGGTCTCCAGCCCCACCTCGACCTCGAAGAAGTCGCTGCGCTGGGCGATCTGATACCCCGGGGTCCGGGAGTCGATGCCGATACCGAGCCGGCCCGACCCGGACATCACCTGCCGCACCACGAAGAACGGCGTGAGGTGCTTGACGATGCGCGCGAATGGGGTGGACCGCGACATCAGATAGTTCTCGTGGGTGCCGTACGACACGCCCTTGCCGTCGGCGTTGTTCTTGTACAGGTTGATTCCGGGCGGCACTGTCGCCAGCCGCGCCACCGCGGTGCGCATCACGAGCTCGCCGGCACGGTCCCAGGTGACCGCGGCGCGGGGCGTGGTGACCTCCGGCGAGCTGTACTCGGGGTGAGCGTGATCCACATAGAGCCGGGCCCCGTTGGTCAGCACGACGTTAGCCACGGTCGGATCCTCGACATCGGTGAGCTGGCTCGGGTGCGCCTGGCCGCGACCGAGGTCAAAACCCCGCGCGTCGCGCAGTGGCGCCTCGTCGGCGTAGTCCCAACTGGCCCGGGCCGGCCGGATGCCGCGCGCCGCCGCATACGCGGTGACCACGTCGCCCGAGGCGAGCATCGGATTCGCCGAGGGGTTGCCGGGAACGACGATCCCGTACTCGGTTTCGATACCCATCACTCGGCGAACTGTCATGCGGCGACGATACTTCCGTCCATGCGCGACCTTCGTGGTATCTCCGCTCTCACGTCGCTCGTCTCACTGGTCGCGCACTGCGCCCGGCCGGTGGAGCGGCTCGACCTCGACGGCGGCGGCGGCTGGGGACGAGAACCTTCAGATTCGCACCGGAAACGTTGCGAGGCGAACTCAAGGGTTCCGGGCGCGGGCGGGAAAGGTGAGGTCAGAGGTACTGGCCGGTGTTGGCGACGGTGTTGATCGACTTGCCCGGCTCGGTGCCCTCTTTGGTCTTAATCAGAGTGCGGATGTAGACGATGCGCTCGCCCTTCTTTCCCGAGATGCGCGCCCAGTCGTCGGGGTTCGTCGTGTTGGGGAGATCCTCGTTCTCGCGGAACTCGTCGGTGCACGACTGCAGCAGGTGCTCCACGCGAAGGCCGCGCTGGCCGGTGTCGAGAAAGTCCTTGATCGCCATCTTCTTGGCCCGGTCGACGATGTTCTGGATCATCGCGCCGGAGTTGAAGTCCTTGAAGTAGAGGATCTCCTTGTCGCCACCGGCGTAGGTGACCTCGAGGAACCGGTTCTCCTCCTCCTCGGCGTACATGCGCAGCACCGTGGCGTCAATCATCGCCTGGAGCGTGGTCTGCTCCGAGCCGTTGTGCTCGATGTCGTCAGCGTGCAACGGCAGACCCGAGACCAGGTACTTGGCAAAGATCTCCCGGGCGGCATCGGCGTCGGGGCGCTCGATCTTGATCTTCACGTCGAGGCGGCCCGGGCGCAAAATCGCCGGGTCGATCATGTCCTCGCGGTTCGAGGCGCCGATCACGATGACGTTTTCGAGGCCCTCGACGCCATCGATCTCGGCGAGCAGCTGCGGCACGATGGTGGTCTCGACATCGCTCGACACCCCCGACCCGCGGGTGCGGAACAGCGACTCCATCTCGTCGAAGAACACCACGACCGGGTAGCCCTCGCTGGATTTCTCGCGGGCCCGTTGGAAAATCAGCCGGATATGCCGCTCGGTCTCGCCGACGTACTTGTTCAGCAATTCCGGGCCCTTAATGTTGAGGAAGTAGGACTTACCCGGTGCGCGGCCCTCCTTCTCGGCGACCTTGCGCGACAGGGATGCCGCGACCGCCTTGGCAATCATCGTCTTCCCACACCCCGGCGGCCCGTACAGCAGCACCCCCTTCGGCGGCTTGAGGTGATGCTCGATGTACAAGTCTGGATGAAGGTACGGCAGTTCGACGGCGTCGCGGATCGCCTCGATCTGACCGGTGAGGCCGCCGATATCGGTGTAGTCGATGTCCGGCACCTCCTCGAGGACCAGGTCCGCAACTTCGGCCTTGTCGATGCGCTCGTAGACGAATCCGCTCCGGGACTCAAGCAGCAGCGCGTCCCCGACTCGGATGGTGTAGTCGGCCAACGATGCGGCCACCCGGCAGACCCGCTCCTCATCGGCCTGTGCCACGACGAGCACCCGGCCGTCCTCGAGAACCTCTTTACACAGCACGACCTCACCGGTGACCTCGTACCCACGGGCCGCGACCACGTTCATCGCCTCGTTGAGCATGACCTCGCGGCCCGGCAGCAGGTCGCTCTCGTCGAGCGACGGGCTGACCGCGACGTGCATCTTGCGGCCGCTGGTGAGGATGTCAACGGTGCCGTCGCCGAAGACCTCCACGACGGTGCCGTAGGCGGCGGGCGGTTGGGCAAGCCGGTCAACCTCCGACTTCAGGGTGACGATCTGCTCGCGAGCGTCGCGCAGGGTGCGCACCAGCCGCTCGTTCTGCGCCGTCAACGACGCAGTCTGGGAGCGGAGTTGGCCGAGGTCGCGCTCGATCGACCGCAACTGGACGGGTGACACCTCACCATCGGCCTGCAGCGCCGCGATTTCGGCCTCAAGAGAAAGCCGCTCGGCTTCGAGCCGCTCGCGGTTGCCCGGGTCACTGGCCGGGGGCTGCTCGGAGGTCATGTCTTTCACGATAACTCGCGAGCTGGGCTGCGGAGGTGACGTGTCGGTCACCGAACGGACACGACCCGCCTCGTCCGCTCAGCCAGTGAGCCCACTCAGTTGCTCACGACCCGGCCTGCCGGAGCTGCCGACGCACCCGCTTCTCGGACGGCACCCGCTCGCCGACGTTCTCCGGGGTCCACTCGGCCTCCGCTGCGTGCTCGGTGGCGACGTAGCCGCCGCCTGGGCGCCGCTTGCGGAGCGGCGGGGTGACCCCGGGCGCCAGCCGCCGGGTGCTGACCAGGAACCCGGTGTGCCCGTGCATGCGGTGCTGCGGCCGTACTGCGAGACCCTCGAGGTGCCAGCCACGCACCAACGACTCCCAGGCCTGCGGCTCGGTGAACGAACCGTGGTCGCGCATCGCCTCGGCCACCTTGGACAACTGGGTAGTCGTGGCGACGTAGCACATCAGCACTCCACCAGGAACCAGCGCGTCAGCGACCACCTCGAGGCACTCCCACGGGGCAAGCATGTCGAGGACGACCCGGTCGACCGACCCTGGTGCCGTCTCCACCGGCAAGCACGCCACGAGGTCGCCGACCGTCACCGACCAGGCCGGGTGGTCGAGACCGAAGAAGTCGCGAGCGTTAGCCCGGGCGATTGCCGCGAAGTCGTCACGCCGCTCGAAGGAGAGCAACCGGCCAGACTCCCCGACAGCTCGCAGCAGCGACATCGACAGTGCCCCCGACCCGACCCCAGCCTCGACCACGACAGCGCCCGGAAAGACGTCCGCCATCGTCACGATCTGCCCGGCATCCTTGGGGTACACCACCGCCGCACCACGCGGCATCGACATCACGTAATCGGAGAGGAGCGGTCGCAGCGCGAGGTACTCCACCCCGGCGGTGTTGGTGACCGTCGACCCGTCAGGCGCCCCGATGAGGTCGTCGTGCCGAAGGTGGCCGCGATGGGTGTGGAACTGTTTGCCTGGGGTCAGGGTGATGGTGTGCAGGCGCCCTTTCGGGTCGGTCAGTTGCACTCGGTCATCAATGGCGAACGCACCACGACGTCGGGCAGCGCCGGTGGCTGTCATGGCTGGGAGTCTAGGTGTGTCCGAGCGCGCCCCGAGCTGCGGCATCGAGCCGCGCCGCGGTCACGACGCCGCGGAGGGCACCCTGATCAGTCACGACGACCAGGCCCCGCGCACTGGCGGCCATGGCACGAATCACCTGCTCGGCGTCGGCGCCGGGCGCGAGATCCACGACCGACTCCTCCGGGAGCCGAACCAGCAGCGAGGACACCGGAGTCGCTGACGGGACGGTCCGCAGGTCAACTCCGTCGTCTCCGCCGCGGGGCAGGACCAGGGCCGGGCGACCGCGTTCGTCGGGTGAGAGGATGACGGCCTCGGACGCAGCTACTTGCCCGACCGGGGTCGACGGCGGGACCAGCGCCGCCGGCTCGACCAGGTCACAGACCCGGATCGTGGCGACCAGCCGCTCGAGTGGGGCGCGACGGATCGCGGCGGTGGCGCCAGCCCACAGGATCCACGCCATCACCAGCGACAGGACCAGCGACAGCGGATCCGGATCACCACTGATGACCGGCCGCACCGCGAACACCAGGACGACCCCGACCGCGACCACCCGGCCGACCCAGCCGGCAACAGTGAGGCCGAGGTCACGCCGCCCGCTGAGCGACCAGACCAGTGCCTGCACCGCGGCGCCGCCGTCAAGCGGCAACCCAGGAAGCAGGTTGAACACTGCCAGGAGCACATTCATCATGAAAAAGGACCACGCAAACTCCGATGCCGGATATGGCAGGGTCTCGGCGGCTGCGTAGCCCACGACGGCGAGCACCACGTTGATTGCGGGGCCACTGAGTGCGACGGCCGCATGCCGGCCGGGGGTGGTTCCGGTGCCGTCATACGCGGTGTGCCCACCCCAGAGCGTGGCAACGATCCGGTGCACCCGGAACCCGAGCAGCCGCGCCGACACCGCGTGCGCGGCCTCATGGGACAGCACCGCGATCAGGATGGCCAGGACCAGCCAGGCCGCATAGGCGATGGCGGTGCCGGTGCCGAAGCTGCGGCCGCTGCTCCAGCCGCTCCACGCGATGAACGCGGCGAGGAGGAGCCACGTACGGTCCAGGTAGACCGGAACTCCCATGACCGACCCCAGGCGCACCGCACCCGTGGGCGGCGGCGGCGAGGCGGACACGGCCGAAACCCTACGTGACCTGACGCGGCATACTGCTCAGCAGCGCTCACCGACTCAGCCACCCCCTCCCGAGGACGTCGTTCGTGACCCTTCAGCACCGCCCTGACGCCACCGAGCCACTCAGTGCTGCCCTGCACGAGCGGGTCCTCGTGCTCGATGGCGCAATGGGCACGATGATCCAGGCGGCCGAGCTCTCCGAGGCCGACTACCGCGGCGAGCGTTTCGCCAGTCACGAGAGCGACCTGACCGGCAACAACGACCTGCTGTCGATCACCCAGCCGGGCGTCATCCGCTCGATCCACCGGGCCTACCTCGAGGCTGGTGCCGACCTGGTCGAGACCAATACGTTTAACGCGCAGCGCATCTCGCTCGCCGACTACGGGATGGCCTCACTCGCGTATGAGATGAACGTCGCCGCCGCCGCACTCGCCCGGGCCGAGGCCGACGCGATGACTGAGCGCACCCCGGACCGGCCCCGGTGGGCGCTCGGCGCGCTCGGCCCGACCAACCGCACGGGGTCTATCTCGCCCGACGTCAACGACCCAGGCGCCCGCAATGTCACCTTCGACGAGCTCTCCGAGGCGTATCACGAGCAGGCCCGTGGGCTGGTCGACGGTGGGGCCGACGCCCTGCTCATCGAGACGGTCTTCGACACCCTCAACGCCAAGGCAGCGGTATTCGCACTCGAGACGCTGTTCGAGGAGCACGGCCGGCGCTGGCCGGTGCTGATCTCCGGCACCATCACCGATGCCTCGGGCCGCACGCTGTCTGGCCAGGTCACCGAGGCGTTCTGGTACTCGGTGCGGCACGCCCGGCCGCTCTCGATCGGACTGAACTGCGCACTCGGCGCGTCCGACCTGCGGCCCTACGTGGCCGAACTGTCGCGCCTCGCCGACTGCTTCGTCAGCGCGCACCCCAACGCCGGGCTACCCAATGCGTTCGGGGAGTACGACGAGACACCCGAGGCGATGGCCGAGGTAGTCGGCGAGTTCGCGTCATCCGGGCTGGTGAATATCGTCGGCGGGTGCTGCGGCACCTCCCCGGACCACATCGCGGCCATCGCCAAGGCCGCCTCGGATGCCGCCCCGCGACTCCCCGCGCCGGTGGCGCCGGCGTTGCGTCTGGCCGGGTTGGAGCCGCTCGTCGTTGGGTCCGAGAGCCTCTTCGTCAATGTCGGCGAGCGCACCAACATCACCGGGTCGGCGAGGTTCCGACGGCTCATCCAGGAGGAGGACTACGGCACCGCGCTCGGCGTCGGGCGCCAGCAGGTCGAGGCGGGCGCGCAGGTCATCGACGTCAACATGGACGAGGGGATGATCGACGGGGTCGCCACGATGGACCGCTTCCTCAAGCTGGTGGCGAGCGAGCCCGACATCTGCCGGGTGCCGCTGATGGTCGACTCCTCGAAGTGGGAGGTGATCGAGGCCGGGCTGAAGGTCACCCAGGGCAAGCCGATTGTCAACTCGATCTCGATGAAGGAAGGCGAGGAACCATTCCTCGCCCAGGCCCGGCTGGCGCGCAAGTACGGCGCGGCCGTGGTGGTCATGGCGTTCGACGAGCAGGGCCAGGCTGACACGGTGGAGCGGCGGAAGGAGATCTGCGGGCGGGCCTACCGGTTACTCACCGAACAGGTTGGGTTCCCCGCCGAGGACATCGTCTTCGACCCGAACATCTTCGCGGTCGCCACCGGCATCGAGGAGCACGCCACCTACGGCACCGACTTCATCGAAGCGACCCGCTGGATCAAGGAGCACCTGCCCGGCGCCCTGGTGTCGGGTGGGGTCTCGAACGTGTCGTTCAGTTTCCGTGGCAATACCGCTGTGCGCGAAGCGATCCATGCGGTGTTCCTGTTCCACGCCATCAAGGCCGGCCTGGACCTGGGCATCGTCAACGCCGGTGCGTTGCAGCCCTACGACACCGTCGACCCCGAACTGCGCGAGCGGATCGAGGACGTCGTGCTGAACCGCCGCGCCGACGCCACCGAGCGGCTGCTCGAGGTGGCCGAGCGGTTCCGCGCCGATCCCGCGGAGGTCGATACCGCCGCCCAGGAGTGGCGCGGGCTGCCGGTGCGCGAGCGCATCACGCACGCGCTGGTCAAGGGCATCGACGAGCACGTGGTCGACGACACCGAAGAGTTACGTCTCGAGATCGCTGCCGCGGGCGGGCGCCCGCTCGAGGTCATCGAAGGCCCGCTGATGGACGGCATGAACGTCGTCGGCGACCTGTTCGGCGACGGCAAGATGTTCCTCCCTCAGGTGGTCAAGTCGGCCCGGGTGATGAAGAAGGCGGTCGCCCATCTGGTGCCGTTCATCGAGGACGAGAAAGGCGGCTCGGCCCGCCGTAGCAACGGTGTCGTGGTGACCGCCACGGTGAAGGGCGACGTGCACGACATCGGCAAGAACATCGTCGGCGTGGTGCTGCAGTGCAACAACTACGACGTCGTTGACCTGGGCGTCATGGTGCCGACGCAGAAGATCCTCGACACGGCGAAGGAAGTCGGCGCCGACGTGATCGGGCTCTCCGGCCTCATCACGCCAAGCCTGGATGAGATGGTGCGGGTGGCTTCCGAGATGCAGCGGCAGGGCTTCGAGGTACCGCTGCTGCTCGGGGGCGCCACCACCTCGCGGGCGCACACCGCGGTCAAGGTCGACGGCACGTACAGCGGCCCGGTGGTCTGGGTCAAAGACGCGTCGCGCTCGGTTCCGGTGGTGAGTCAGTTGCTGTCCCCGGATCAGCGGCCGGTGTTCCTGGAGGGGATCGACAAGGAGTATGACTCCATCCGGGTCCGGCACGCGGCGAAGTCCACCGAGCGCCCACTGGCGCCGCTCGCCGACGCCCGTTCTGCTGCACCGGTGTTCGACTGGGCGTCGTACCGACCGATGCGGCCGCACCTGCTGGCCCAGCAGTCCGGCGACCAGTGGCGTGGCCTGACCGAGCCGCATCGACATCGCGCCGCCACCCAGTTCACCCGCGTCTTCGATGACGTGCCGGTGAGTGAACTACGCCCATACATCGACTGGACGCCGTTCTTCGCGGCCTGGGAAATCAAGGGCCGTTACCCCGACGTCGTCAACAACCCGGCCACGGCGGATGCCGCGCGGCGGCTGCACGACGACGCCCAGCGGATGCTGGACCGGATGGAGCGCGAACGCTGGCTCACCGCGCGGGGTGTCGCTGGCATCTTTCCGGCGGCGTCGGTGGGGGACGACCTCGAGATCTACACCGACGAGTCGCGGGAGTCGGTGCGGGCCACCCTGCACCACCTGCGCCAGCAGGGCCGGCATCGAGATGGCGTGCCGAACAAGTGCCTCGCCGATTTCGTTGCCCCGCGGGGCAGCGGCGCCGCTGACCATCTCGGCGGGTTCTCGGTGACCGCCGGCCTCGGCATCGAGGATCGGCTCGCGGCGTTCACGGCCGACCTCGACGACTATTCGGCGATCCTGCTGGAGTCGCTCGCCGACCGGCTGGCAGAGGCGTTCGCCGAGCGGCTGCACCAGCGGGTACGGCGCGAGTTGTGGGGCTACGCGCCCGATGAGCGGCTGGACGCCGACGAGTTGATCGCCGAGCGGTACCACGGCATCCGGCCGGCCCCGGGCTACCCGGCCTGCCCGGACCACACCGAGAAGCTGACCTTGATGGCGCTGCTCGGCGGCGAGGAGCGCACCGGCATCCGGCTCACCGAGTCGATGGCGATGTGGCCGGGCGCCTCGGTCAGCGGCTGGTACTTCGCGCACCCGCAGAGCCAGTACTTCGTGGTCGGCCGGCTCGGCCGCGACCAGGTCGAGGACTACGCCGCCCGCAAGGGCTGGGACGTGCGCACCGCCGAGCGCTGGCTCGCTCCCAACCTTGGCTACCAGCCCGACGACTGACCACCGGCCCCGACTTTCCCGCCACCGGCCCCGTCGCCCCGACTTTCCCGCCCCATGCCACAACCTGGAGCCAGATACCCTGAAGTTCCCGGCGTCTCGCTCCGGGTTCCCGCACCCGATGACGAGCGTGAGCCCGGATGACGCCCGCCGGGGTCTGACGCGGATCGGGTGGCGCCGCGGGGATGTGGGTGCGGCGGCATAGCGTGTCGGCCATGACCCCCGCCCTGTCGCCGAGCCGCGCGGCCGACTTCAAGCAGTGCCCGCTGCTGTTCCGATTCCGCACCATCGACCGGCTCGAGGGCCCGCCGTCGGCAGCCGCTGCTCGGGGCACGCTGGTGCACGCCGTGCTCGAGCACCTCTTCGACCTGCCGGCGGCGCAGCGCACCCCGGCGGCGGCGGCATCCCTGCTCGAGCCCCGCTGGCGCGTGCTGCTCGAAGAGCGGCCCGAGCTGGCCACCCTCGTCGACGACGACGCCCCGCTCACCGAGGAGGAGTGGCTCGCCGGGGCGCGCCCACTGGTGGAGCAGTGGTTCGACCTCGAGGACCCGACCCAGCTCGAGCCCGAGGCCCGCGAACTGTACGTGGAGACCGAGGTGGGCGGGCTGACCCTGCGCGGCTACATCGACCGGCTCGACGTCGCCCCGGACGGCGCGATGCGGGTGGTCGACTACAAGACCGGCCGCTCCCCGGGTGAGGCATTCGAAGCCAAGGCGCTGTTCCAGATGAAGTTCTACGCGCTGGTGCTGTGGCGGCTGCGCGGCGAGGTGCCGCGCCTGCTGCAGCTGGTCTACCTCGGCAACGGCGAAGTGGTGCGCTACGCACCCGAGGAGCGCGACCTGCTGGCCGTGGAGCGCACCCTCACGGCGATCTGGGATGCCGTGACCCGGGCCGCCGCGACCGGCGACTGGCGCCCGCGCCGCAGCCGGCTGTGCGACTGGTGCGACTTCCGCGACCTCTGCCCGGAGTTCGGCGGCACTCCCCCGCCGTTGCCCGAGGGCGCCCACCTCATCGCGCTCGACCCTGCCCGCACCGGCGCACTGGTCTCCGCCGACGACTGAGGTACACCCGCCAGCCGAACGGGATCGCCGTCACCGGCGACTGACCACCAGCGCGAAAGCGACTCTCGCTCAGGCTGACTCGTTGCGGCCGAGGACGGTGGTTCGGTCGTCGATGGCGGGCTCGTTGGTGAGGATCGCGGCTCGTGCACGGGCCGGTGCGGTCACCTCACGAAGGCGGGCGGGCGTCATCCCCACCAGGGATGCCGCGTGCACAGCGCCGTCGATGGGTGGCACGTCGACCACGCACGGCACGGCGAGGGTCGGCACCCCGGCCGCCACCGCGGAACGCACCCCGGTGGGTGAGTCCTCGATGGCCACGCCGTCGGCCGGGTCGACGCCGACCGCCTCGGCGGCCACGCGGTACGGCTCGGGGTGCGGCTTGCCGTGTGCCACTTCGTCGCCGGTGATGACCGCGGCGAACGTGCCGGGCGGCAGCTGCTCGACCACGGCATCGGCGAGGCTGCGCCACGACATGGTGACCAGCGCGTTCGGCACCCCGGCAGCGACGAGTGCGGCCAGCAACTCGCGCGCCCCGGGGCGCCAGGGCGCGTGCTCGCGCACTCGGGCACCAACCCGCATCAGCAACTCCTCGACGATGCGGTCGGGCTCCCAGGTGATCGGCGAGTGGTCGCGGATGAACTGCGCCGAGACATACAGGTCGCTCCCGACCAATTGGTGCGCGAACCGCTCGCTCCAGGTGCCGCCATGCTCGTCGACGAGAGTGTGCTCTGCCTCGATCCAGTAGGGCTCGGTGTCGATCAGGGTGCCGTCCATGTCCCAGAACACGGCCGCGGGCAGCGTCATGGTCGGCAGTCTAGGGAGCCGTAGGGTGGTGCCGACCGCGGGTACCAGCCCGCACCGGAGAGGAGTGCGCGTGATCGAGTTGGAGGACCTCGGCGAACTCGACGACCCGGTGATGATCGCGGCCTTCGAGGGCTGGAACGACGCCGGGGAGGCCGCCAGTGCGGTGCTCGAGCACCTCGCCGAACTGTGGGGTGCCGAGGTCGTGGCGGCGATGGACCCGGAGGACTACTACGACTTCCAGGTCAACCGGCCACGGGTGCTCGTCGATGGCGGGCAGCGTCGGATCAGCTGGCGCACCACGCGGATCCTGGTCGCCACCGACACCCCGCTCGGGCGCGACGTCATCCTGGTGCAGGGCGTGGAGCCGTCGTTCCGGTGGCGCGCATTCGCGATCGAGTTGATGGAGCTGGCCCAGTCCACGGACACCTCGATGGTGGTCACGCTCGGCGCGTTGATGGCCGACGTTGCGCACTCCCGCCCGATCCCGATCACGGCCACCTCCGACAGCGAGGACGCCCGGCACCGGCATGACCTCGAGGTGAGCACCTACGAGGGGCCGACCGGCATCGTCGGCGTGGTGGCGGATGCCGCGGTGCAGGTGGGGCTGTCGTCGGTGTCGGTATGGGCGGCAGTACCGCACTATGCCGGGCACAGCCCGTCGCCGAAGGCCAGCCTGGCGCTGCTCAGCCGGCTGGAGGAACTGCTCGGGGCACCGATCGAGCACGGCGACCTCGACGAGGACTCGCGTGCCTGGGAGCGCGGCATCAACGAACTCGCGGCATCCGATACCGAAGTGGCCGAGTACGTCGAGACCCTAGAGGAGGCGCAGGACACGGCCGACCTCCCCGAGGCCAGCGGCGACGCCATCGCGAAGGAGTTCGAGCGGTACCTCCGCCGCCGCGGTACCGACGACCAGCCGAGCGGATGACGCCCGCCCACCCCGCGGCGGTCCCTCCCCCCGGCCGGCTGCCGATCACCCCCGGCGCCGCCGGTCAGATGCCTCTCGCGATGCGCAGGAAGGCCTTCGTGATGGCGGCGCCGTCCATGC